>JAYTXR010000092.1:0-1690 GCA_043742865.1 Acetobacteraceae bacterium | reverse complement strand
GGCAGTCATATCGGTCGCGGCCAGCGCGGGCGCCACGACAAATCCGAGTGCGACCAGGGACAGGCAGAGTTTCGTTGCAAGTTTCGTTATCATGGCGATTTTCCTGAGGTCCGGTTGAAGCGATTGCGGCCAGTGCCGGCCGGGCGCGCGGAGCCGCCCGACAAACCTGTAATTACAGTGGCCTAATCCCGGTGAGAAGGCCACTCTTTCCGCGGGCGACAATCGATCTCAGAAAGTCGCAAACTCTGCGTGCCGGATAGCGGCCGCTTCCCATTTATCTTACAAAAAAGCGTCTGACCTACATAATAAGAGACGACGTCCGCATAACACGTACAAATTGACGCGCTGGACGCCGAACCGGCGTCCAGCTTAAAACCGATTCGCGTTGGCTACATCTTTTTGCCGGATGGAGCGGCCATACCTGGCATGTATTGTTGACCGCTCTGGGTCGCGGCGAGGCTTTGAGCGTTCAGCTGATCGGCCGAATGATCTGCATCAGAGGCGCCACGGCGAGAGTGCATCGCAGAAGTATCGTGCATCGAACCGGTCATTTTTCCAGCGCGATGCTTCATCGGCATCTTACCGCTGGACATGTCGGTAGCGGGGACTGCCCCCCGGACGTTGTTGGAGCCCGGCGTCGACTGGGAATTCGAGGATCCAGCCGATTCACCCGCTGCCAGCGCCGGCGCGGCGGCCAGGCCGATACCGACCAGGCCGAGAGAGAGTACCTTGAAGAAATTTGATTGCATGATGAGCTCCTTTGAAGGTCTTTACGGATGGCGACCCTAGAACGCATGATTCGCCCCGGCAGTTCCCTCCCGCCCGAACCAGGCGCAAAAACAGTTGCTTGCTCCGGGTGAACGCCCGGCCTAAGCCCTGCAAGCCTAAACGGGGCAGGAGAGACAACATGAGCTTAGCCCCCGACCTAGGCCGGCCGGACCCTGGTGCCGGACGCCGGGCGCCCGAATGGCTCGGCGTGATCTATGGCGCCGCCGCGGCGATCATCTGGGGCAGCCAGCTGGTGATGGCCCGCGCCGGCGCCAGCGCGGGAATGGACGGGCTGGATGTAGCGGCGCTGCGCGGCGGTGTGGCCGGGCTGGTGATGCTGCCGTGGCTGCTGGCCCACCCGCGCTACGGGCGGGGACCGGGGCGCACAAGCTGGCCGCACGCGCTGGGGCTGGCGCTGGCGGCCGGGCCGCTGTTCATGATCGCCAGCATGGCCGGGTTCCACTATGCGCCGCTGCCGCATGGCGCGGTGCTGCAACCCTCGATGATGGTGCTGACCTCGATGTTCCTTTCGGCGCTGCTGCTCGGAGAGGCGCTGCGCGCGCGCCGGCTCGTCGGGGCGGGCGTGATCGTCGGCGGGCTGGCGCTGATCGCCGGGCCGGCGCTGCTGCAAGGTGACCGGACCACCCCGATCGGGGATGCGCTGTTCATGGCTGCCGGCGCCCTGTTCGCGCTGTATTCGGTGCTGTCGCGGCGCTGGAACGTAAGCCCGATGCATGCCACCGGCGCGGTCACGGTCATCGCCGGCATATTGTTCCTGCCGCCCTATCTGGCGTTCCATGGGCTGCATAATCTACTGGCGCTGCCGTGGCCGATGCTGGTGGCGCAGATCCTGATACAGGGGCTGGTGACCGGGATCCTGTCTCTGCTCGCGTTCGGCCGCGCCATCCAAATCCTCGGCGCT
>JAYTXR010000091.1:0-2938 GCA_043742865.1 Acetobacteraceae bacterium | reverse complement strand
TTGCAGCCACGTCCACGTTGCCGGAGGCGCCGTCTGTGTCCCTGATCGATCAGGCAAGGCGGTTCCGTGTCTTCGCCACCATCGCGGCGTTCGCCCCGGGACCCATGCCCCGGGGCGTTTTCGGTCTCGAGCATCATCCCCCCAACCGAATTTTTCGGTTGGGGGGATGATGCTCGATCAGCATTTATCGCCGCAGGCTGAGACGCGCGATCAGCGACTGATAGCGGTCGACGTCCTTGCGCTTCAAATAATCGAGCAGCCGGCGGCGGCGTCCCACCAGCATCAGCAGGCCGCGGCGCGAATGGAAATCCTTCGCGTGAACCTTGAGATGCTCGGTCAGGGTGGTGATCCGCTCGGTGATGAGGGCCACCTGCACTTCGGGGCTGCCGGTATCGTTGGTGCCGGTGGCATAATCGGTGAGGATCGTCGTGCGACGCTCCGCGTTCATCGACATCGTATTAGTCTCCTATGAATGAGGTGTGAACGCGTGGGTCACAGCAACCGTTCGGGTTTCAGCCAGCCTTCTTCAAGGCGGCACAGCCCGAGCACGCGGCTCCCCGCCATGGCGCGTGCCAAACCCCCTTCGGGGTTGGCCGCCCGTGGAATGCGCCCCATCAGATCGACAAGGCTGATGGCCTGGCCGTGGGAGAGGGCGGAGGCTTCTGCATCGGTCAAGGCCAGCGCCGGGATGTCGGCCAGCGCGGTCGCGACCGGAAGCAGCAAGTCCGGGGAAGCCGGCGGGGTATCCTCCGCGCGCACCGGTTTGTCCAGCGAAATCGACTCGAGGGTATGGGAAATGGCTTCGGTGAACGGTCCGACCCGAAGCCGGCGCAGCGCCGCCACATGGCCGAAGGTGCCGCACGCCGCCGCCAGATCGCGCGCCAGGCTCCGCATATAAACGCCTTTGCCCGATTGCACCTCGAAGATGGCGGTGTCGGCATCGACGCGCTCGACCAGCTCGAACCGGTCCACCCGCGCCGGCCGGGCATCCAGCACCGGGGCGCGGCCTTCGCGGGCCATGTCATAGGCGCGCTCACCGGCCACCTTGATGGCGGAATAGGCCGGCGGCACCTGCAATATGTCGCCGCGGAAGGCCGGCAGGGCGGCGTTGATCTGCGCGTCGGTCGGGCGGATTTCGGACGTGGCGACGGTCTGCCCGTCGGCGTCGTCGGTGTCGCGGGCATCGCCGAATTTCAACGTGAAGCGGTACAGCTTGGTGCCGTCCATCACATACGGCACGGTCTTGGTGGCGGCACCGAACGCGATCGGCAACACCCCGGTCGCCAGCGGATCGAGCGTGCCGCCATGCCCGGCCTTCTGCGCATCAAAGCCGCGACGGACGCGGTTGACCACATCGGTGCTGGTCATCCCGGCGGGCTTGTCGATGATCAGCCAGCCGTCGAGGGCCAGGCCCTTGGGGCGTTTATGTTGACGCGAGTCGCGGCGAGCCATGTTTGCGGGGGCTTTCGGGGAACGGGGGCTGCAGGGGGAGCGGGGTTCTGCCACGCATCGCGTCGCGGCGGAACCCGAATATCTATCCGGGCCAGGGATTGACGATCTCGATCCCGGTGCCGGCAAAATCCGCGACGTTGCGGGTGACCAGCACCAGGGCGTGAAGGCGGGCGGTGGCGGCGATCAGGGCATCGGCGATCGGCAGCGCGCGGGTCGCGATCATTTGGCCCCAGGCGACGGCGACGGCTTCGTCAATTGGCAAGATGCGGTCCGCGTGCGTGCCGCGCAGATCATCCAGCCAATTTTCGAGCGAAACCGCAGCGACCGCATCCTTTCGAGCCCGAAGCGCGACCCCTTTGGTCATCTCGCCCACCGTGATCACGCTGAGAAACAGCGAGGCTGGGTTGGCCGCGCCCAGCCATGCGAGCACCGATGGCACCCGGCGCCGCGCGTCGGACCACACGCAGGTGTCCAGCAGATACATCAGAAATCGATATCGCGTCCGGTGTCGCGGGAACGATCGTCGATCGCGTCGAATACCTCGTCCGGCCAGGCCGGGCCGGATAACAGGAATTCGGTGAACGAAAGCATCGGTTTGGCCAGCGCGGCATAGGCGTCCGCCGACAACACCACGGCCGCCGGCTTGCCGTGCACGGTGACCGTCTGAGGCCCCTCCGCCTGGGCCCGGCGGACCAGTTCGCTGAATTTGTTCTTCGCGTCCTGCAACTGCCAGTCGGGCATGGCGGCACTTTCATCTAGACTGGCTAAATTATAAGCATTCTCTTCGGCAGCATCAATTTTTCGTCGATTGGAAAATCCGCGATGGGTCGCGCCGGTCCTACCGCGACCGCAGCAGCACATCCGCTTCGGCGGTTGCGCTGACGCTGACATCCTCGGCCTCCGCGCTGGGCGGTGGGGCGGCGCCCCCGGCGGACATGGCGGCGGACATCATGCGGGGGCCGATCGGACCGGGGCGTTCGCTGTCGAGGCGAATTTCCCGAAAACCCTCAAACGTCAGGCCAATCTGCGCCGCCGCCTCGTCGGCCCGTCCGCGCAGCCCCGCCAACGCCAGGCGCGTCGCTTCGGCGCGGGCGCGCCGCGTGGCCTCCGGCGACAGGCGCCAGCCCAGGTTGCGCAGCGCCAGGCCGGATTTCTGCAATTCGCCGACCAGCTTCAGCAACACGACGCTGTCCTGGCCTTTCAGCTCCAGGGACTGGGCCGCCTGCCAGCGATCGGTCCGGTCGGTATGATCGGCCGGGTTGAGGCGATAGACGCTGTAGCCCCCGGTCGAGACGCCCACGCCTGTGGCTGCCTTCACCCGTGCCAGCGCCTCGGCGATCGCGCCATTGACCTTCGCCTGCGCCTCGGCGGCGGTCCCGGCCATTGTTTCGGCGTGCAAGGACGCGATCAGCTCGTCCGGGCGGATCGTCACGGTCGCGGTTTCCGCCAGCTTCAGCACGGTTTGCACCACCGGCAGCGCCGTTTG
>JAYTXR010000090.1:0-29611 GCA_043742865.1 Acetobacteraceae bacterium | reverse complement strand
CGCAGCCGCATGTTCAGGATCGCCTCGGCCTGCGCTTCGGACAGCTCGAAGCGGCGGATCAGGGCCGGCTTCGGCTCGTCCTCCTCGCGGATGATGCGGATCACCTCGTCCAGGTTCAGATAGACCGCGAGATAGCCTTCCAGCACCTCGATCCTGCGGTCTATGGCGGCCAGCCGGTGATTGGAGCGGCGGACCAGCACTTCGGCGCGATGGGTCAGCCAGGCGCTCAGAACCTCCTTCAAATTCATCACCCCGGGCGTACGGGTGGCGTCCAGCACGTTCATATTCAAAGAGAACCGCGTCTCCAGCGCGGTGGCGCGGTACAGCGTCTCCATCAGCATTTCGGGTTCCGTGCCACGGGTCTTCGGCTCCAGCACCAGGCGCACATCCTCGGTGCTCTCGTCGCGCACATCGCCCAGCAGCGGCAGCTTCTTGTCTTCCATCAGCTGGGCGATCTGCTCGATCAGGCGGTTCTTCTGCACCTGATACGGAATTTCCGTGACCACGATCTGCCAGGTCCCGTGCTTGCCTTTTTCCACATTGTATTTGGCGCGCACGCGAAAGCCGCCACGGCCGGTCTCATAGGCGGTCAGGATCGAGGCGCGGTCCTCCACCATGATGCCCCCGGTGGGGAAATCGGGGCCGGGCATGTGGACCAGAAGATCGGCGATCGCGGCGTCGGGATGGGCGATCAAATGGATGGCGGCGGCGCAGACCTCGCCGGCATTGTGCGGCGGGATCGAGGTCGCCATGCCCACGGCGATGCCGGACGAGCCGTTGGCCAGAAGATTGGGGAAGGCGCCGGGCAGCACCGCCGGCTCGCTTTCCTCGCCGTCATAGGTCGGGCGGAAATCGATCGCATCCTCGTCGATGCCATCCAGCAGCGCCTTGGCAACTTCGGTCAGCCTGGCTTCGGTGTAGCGCATGGCGGCGGCGTTATCGCCGTCGATGTTGCCGAAATTCCCCTGGCCCTCGACCAGCGGGTAGCGGGCGGCGAAATCCTGCGCCAGCCGCACGAGCGCATCATAGATCGAGGCATCGCCGTGCGGATGGAATTTTCCCATCACATCGCCGACCACGCGGGCGCATTTCTTGAACGCCGCGTTCGGGTCCAGCTTCAGCTGGTGCATGGCATAGACCAGCCGCCGGTGCACCGGCTTCAGCCCGTCGCGCACGTCCGGCAGCGAGCGGGACATGATGGTGGACAGCGCATAGGCCAAATAGCGCTCGCTGAGCGCCTCCGACAGGCTGGCATCCTGGATATTGCCGATCAGATCGTCTGGCATCGTTGTTCCCTCAGGTCGCATCCTCCGGTGCCGGAGTCGCGGCCAGCGCCGCAACCTGGTCGTAGAGCATTTGGCGGGCCTGCGGCAGCGGGCGATGCTGGTTGCCGAAGGCGTCGCGCTGCAGGAAATGTCCGGTCAGCGACAGCCCGTCGCGCCAGTCCTCGGGTTCGGACAACTCGCTGCCGGTCAGAAAGCCGGGCAGTTTCAACAGCCGGTGTTTCCACAGCTGGGCGGCCGCATCGGTTACCGCCCGGCCGCTGCGCGGCGACACCCAGGCGAGGCCGGCGGTCTCGCCGGTGACCGCGCAGGCAGCCAGGTCCAGCCCGTAGCCCAGATCGGCCAGCAGCGACGCCTCCCAACGGATCAGGTCCGCCAGCATCTCCCGCCCGCCGGGCAGCCGGGGGATCAGCTGCACCAGGCCCTGCATGATCCGCGGATACGGCTCGCGCTCGGGCAGCGCGCCCTCCGTTACCGCGCATACCGAGCACAGCATCGCCAGCGCCAGCCGGTCATCCATCACCGCGGCGGCGCCGGCATGGACCAGTTCACCGGAAAAACTGCCGAGCTGATCGGATAATCGGGCGACCCATCGGACCAGCAGGAAATTACCCGGCTGCCAGATCGCCGCCCCCGTGCGGGACGCTCCGCCGCGCGCCAGACCGCGATAGAGACCCTGCGCCTCGGTGATCACCGTGACGACCGCATCCCCCTCGCCATAGGGCCGCGTGTCCAGCACGATTGCCGGGGCGTCCCATTCCATCCACAGTTCTCCTTTGGCGGTAAGGTCGCCGATAACCACTTTATGTCAAAGCATCGATGGAGGGAGCGCGATCATGGCTTGGCGAATACGCCCGGCGCTGGGTATACCGGCCGCGTTGCTCGCGGCTGGTTGCACGATCCCGCCGGCGTCACAGCAAAGCACCGCGGCGGAGCTGCAGGCGTTGGCAATTTCGAAATTATGTCAGCCCAGCCTGCCGGTGTTCGGCCGGTTCTTGGACGATACCCGATTCGGCATCTATCTCCCGCCGGAGGGGAACATTCTCATGAGCCAGGATGGCGGTTGGTGTCAGCTGAGCAATCTATTTGTCTTTCAGGATGTGGTGACCGTGGGAACCCTGTCCTTGGCGAACCCGCCGATGCACGGCGAGGTCCGCACCGGCATCGTCGCCCAGCAGCTTCGCATCGGCTATCGCCCGTCCGCCGGCTTCACCGGCAGCGACGGCTTTGTCGTGCACTTCGATGCCCCGCAGCCCTGGGACATACCGGTGCGGGTAACGGTGGTGCCATAGCGGCGCCCAACCGGGTGCGGCAATGATCCGGCGTCGGGCCGGAGGAGTCGCCTTGCTGGGCTGCGTGCTCGCTCTGGCAGGCTGCAAGCGCTTTCCGGCGGAGATGACCGCGGAGGCCGATCTGCAGGCGCTGACCCCGGCAAAGACCTGTGATGCGCGGTTGCCGGTGTTTGGCAGGACCGACGGATCCGATGAGACCACCGACGTGTTTGTCGGCGCGAGCGGGGTCATCGAGGTCAAGAACGACGGCGGCTGGTGCTGGATCCGCTACCGGTACGTCGACGATAACAAGGTTTTCGTGCCGGATATGCGGGTCGCGGTCCCCCCCGCCTCCGGCAAGGTTCTGCTCGGCGGGGTTGGCCAGGAGATACGCATCGCCTACCGTCCGAACGACCGGTTCGAAGGCGACGATCGCTTCGTGGTGTTGCTGGACACGCCGGAGAAATGGCAAATACCGGTCCGGGTGTATGTTGAACGATAGGCTGGACACCCGCTCCAGCGTCACAAGAGGTATTTCCATGGCGCGGATTTTCGCTCGATTGGCTTGCATCGGTGCCATCAGCGCCGGGATCGCCGGCTGCGCGCACCAGAATCCGCCCGCAAGCCCGGCGGCTGTTGCCGCGATAGCGCCGGGACCGGTAGCAACGGACGGTGTCTATCAAGGCTCGGCCTTTCTGACTGCGGCCGGCCCGTCGGAACAGATACTGTGCGGGACCAACATCCCGCTGCAACTGACCGTGACCGATCGGAGTTTCACCTACGTGCTGAACGAGCCGCAGGTGACCTATGCGCCGGTGAAGCGGTTCCTGGCGCAAATCGGCCCGGATGGCAGCTTCGTCAGCCAGTCCGGCGCCGCCAGGCTGCAGGGTAAAATCGTCGGCACCGGCCTGTCTGGCGATGCCATTGGCGAGGCGTGCAGCTTCCACTTCGATACAGCACGCCCGGGATAAAGGCGGCCTTGCCGGTTCCACAATGAACAAGGAGAGAAAAATGCAAAAACTGCTTCCCCTGATGTGGCTATGCTTGGCCGTTGCCGCGTGCGGCGGCGGCATGGGGTACGATATCGCGCCGCTGCCTGGCACTTCGGTCAATCCGGGGGGCGACGAACCCTATTGCCCGAGCGGTCAGCAACCGCCCTGCAACTAAATTAGCGTTGCAGAAAATCGGCCACCAGCTGCGCGTTGAAAAGCTGGAACGGCGCCTGCACGAAGCCCGGCTTACCGAGCCCCCAGGCCCAGCGGATCGAGCCGGCGCTGAACACCTTGGCGCCGACGGGGGAGCGGAAATACACCGCCTCCGCCAAGCCTGGCTTGCCGTCGATATCGGTCGCCGTGCCGTGGAACAGCACCGTGATCGAATTCGGGTCGATCGCCGGGATCCGCGATGCCTCGGCGCTGCATAGCCGCTTACCGTCGCCCTCGGGGTCGCGGTTGTCCCATTCATAGCCGACCAGATCGCCGATCGGATCGCCGGGACGATAGCCGGTGCCGGCGAAGAACGGCAGATCGGCGTTGGCGACGTAATAGGGATACCGCGCGGGCGGCGTGCCGTCCTGGCCAAACCAGCTTTGATAGGCAACTCCGGTCAGCATCGTTTCCGGCCAGCGTCCATCCTCGCGGAACAGGGTGGTGATCTGCTCATCACCGTCGCGTTGGTGGCGCAGGGACGCCGGATCGTCGCCGGATTTGAAGCACACCAGCTGGCGCCCCCGCTCGGCGGGGTCGCTGCCGCGGTGCACATCCCCATAGCGGATCTGCCAGTAAGCCGTGTCCGCGCCGAGGAAGATCGTGCTGCGGCCGAGGGTGAAAATCCGCCGGTGCACCGCCTTGAACTCGGTCAGAGACCAGTACTCGTTATGCGAGCCAGAGATCAGCAGCGGATAATTTTCGGTGAACGCGGGGTCGCGATGAAGGTCGAAATTGGTCGCATAATCCACCCGCCAGCCGCGCTCGGCGGCCAGCCGTTCCAGCCATAGGCCGGTGAAATACTCGTATTCGAAGAAATCCGGCTGACACGGCCGGTCGAACGAGACCGCCTGGGCTGCGCTGCCGAGAAAGTCGCTGGCATACAGGCTGTAGCCACCCCATTCGTTATAGGCCTGCCAGGTGTTGGTGCTGAGCACCAGCAGGATATCGCCCGAACGTGCGGCGTCGGTCACCACGATGAAGGCGACGTTGCGATCGCGGTTGTCATCGGCCGCGTCGACGAAATCGAGCGCGTAATAGCCGGATCGCCAGCCATCGGTGGCGACGTTCTCCAGCGCCGCCGGCCAGCCCGCGCCGATTGCCGCCGCGGTGATCTCGACCGGTTGGGGGGCGATCGTCAGCTTCGAGCTGCGCCAGACCAGCTGGCGGTCGTTCTCCGGCTCGGTGGCGGTGGGATGATGGCCGATGCGGAATATCTCGATCGTGCCGGCGGAGCTGGCCCCGTTTTTACGAATACTCTCCGGGCCGGTCGACAGCATGACGTTGAAGGTCTCCCCGGGGTCGACGCTATGGCGGTCGGTGTAGCCCCAGACCCGTGTGCCCGCGTAGAAGCTGCGCCAAATGGATTTGGCCGCGAACGGTTCGACCCCGATCGGTTTGATCTCGGGCGCGGGTGGCGCGGCCTCGGCGGCAGCGGGCCGGGCCCGCATCCGCGTGAGGCCGGCGGCAATGGCGGGCAGCACGCCGCCCAGCAGGCGGCGGCGCGCTACCAATTCTGCGTCCCGCCAAGCTCCACCCGGGGCGCCGGCGGCGCGCGGCGGGTGGTCCAGGCCAGTCGCCATTTGCCGCCGCGGATAACAGCGCCAGACGCCACCCCGCGCGGCCGGCCGGCGCGCAGATCGTCCCAGCTGGCGCGAAACCCCATCAGCCGGAAAATGCCATACAGCGCGCCGAGGCCGATCAGCAATCCATAGAGCAGATGCACATAGCGGCCCGCCAGCGCGTCCTCGCCGGCCCGCAGCAAGGCCAACAGCACGATCGCATAGCAGGCGGCCACGTAGAGGCGCGGCGTGCGCGTCCGCCCGAGGATTTTCGGCGTGCGGCAGAACGGGATCGCCCGCCCGCCGAGCGCCTGGCGGAGCGACAGCAGGGTTCCCGCGAAATTGGCGGGAATGAGCAGAATGGTCAGCGCATAGACGCTCGCCAAATCCGGCCAGCGATAGCCGGCCCGGGTCAGATCCCAGCCGAGCAGGAGATAATAAGGCAGCACCATCAACGGCATCCAGACCGGCACCAGCCGGTCGTCGAACGGGCACAGCAGCAGCAACGGCAGACCGACCCCGGCGATGGCGGCGGAGATCAGATTGTTGCTGCGGAGCAGCGCGTCGCCGATTCGCCTCAGCGATAATGGCCGACGCAGAGCCTGGGCCAGTAGCCGCGGCAGGATCAGCAGGCCGCCATTGGCCCAGCGCTGACGCTGAATGATCAGCGCGCCGAAATCCGCCGGCGTGGCGCTGTAGGTGAGCCTGCCCGGCGCGTGAAGCACCCGCCAGTCCTTGGCCAGCAGATCCACCGTCGCCGCCGAATCCTCGATCTGGATCCGGTCGTCGATGAATATTTTGACCCGATGGCCGCGCTCCGGCGCGGTCCGGGCGATGTCGAGCAGCGCGGCGTGGCGCATCAGGGCGCTGGCGCCGACCCAGAACGAGGCGTCGAGGAAGGCCATGCCCTGATGGGTGAAGAACTGCGAATCGGTCGATGCGCCGGCCGCCCGTTCCAGCGGCGCGGGCGCGCCGGGCACCGCGGTATAGGGGGTCTGCGCCACCGCGACGCGCTCCTGGCCGGGCTGTTCCATCAAGCCGACCAAACGCAGCGGATAATCGGTCGTGATCAGGCTGTCGGCATCGACGGTGACGATGTAGTCGGCCGCAGGCACCTGCCAGGTTGCTTCCGCAGGGTCGCAGGCCAGCAAATGCAGCCCGTCCGATTGGTTCAGGGTGCGAAAGCCGCCGCCGAGCAGCCCGATATAGCTGTTCAGGTTCATCGCCTTGTTCGGCGCGTGCGACAGATTGGCATAACCCTTGCGCTCGAAACTGCTGAACTCGACCCGCAGCAGTGCGCGCAGCCGGCGCGCCTCTCGCCCCAGGGCGTGCCGCTCTGGCGGATGGCGGCGCAGCGCGGAGGCATGCGCACGGTGCGCGCGCGCCGGCGCGCGCAGGATGCGCTCACGGAACAGATCGTCGGTATGGGTGGAAAATACGCCCGCATCGGGAGCAAACTGCTCGGCGAGGCCGTCCAGCCAATCGGCCACCGACCCGTATAGCTCCGCCAAATCCTCCAGGGCGGGGGGATCCCCCGAGCTGGCATCCAGGGCCGTGTCGATCCGATCGGCTTCGGCATCGAACAAAACCTGTAATTGCAGGATGATGGCGCGGCACGCCGATAGGTTCTGCGCCGCTTCCTGGCTTGTTGGTTCCGGCGGGTCGTCGATCAGCAGCACGATGCGTCGCCCCGGATATTCCGCCAGCGCGGCC
Source organism: Acetobacteraceae bacterium (assembly GCA_043742865.1). Taxonomy (GTDB): domain Bacteria; phylum Pseudomonadota; class Alphaproteobacteria; order Acetobacterales; family Acetobacteraceae; genus PALSA-911. The sequence continues at coordinate 22,577 of JAYTXR010000090.1, read as the reverse complement.
GATAGCAGGGTCTGGCGAACCACATCCGGGCGTTCCTTGTAGGAAGGCACCAGAACCAGCAGCTTCTTGCGTCGGCCTGGTCCATATAACGCGCTGTCGGAGGCCACGAACGGCCGCTCAGGCTGGATTTCGGATTGGGCCATTCGCCGTATGCAGCCATATTGGGCGCATTGGTAGGCCAGATTGCCGCCGACCAGCAGATAGAACAGCCCATAGACCGGCGACGCCTGCAGCATCAGGACCAGCCGTTCCGAGCCCGCCGCCTCGAGGGCCCCGATCAGATGGCAGGTAGCGAGCCCGGCGCCGAGGCATGTTACCGCCGACAGCGCAACGACCAGGCAGACCTGAAAACGCGCCGTCCGGTTCAGATATCGGGGTGCGGACGGCGCTCGCGGCAGCGAATTGCCGGTTGGGTCGCCAATGGGGTCGCCAATGGTGGGATCATGGGGGAAAAACCGATCCTCAAAGCCGATCCGGCGGGGCGGCCGGGCAATGATGCACCGTTCCAAGTTGATTGCCACAGGCCCCTCTTTCTACGCACGGGTGACAGATCAAGCACCGAATTGCCGACGGATCGGGCGATCGACGGTGCAGAGCGTCTTTGTACCAACTGTCATGGAGTCTTGAAGAGGGTTTCAGATGCGAGCGGGGTATGCACTCGCCGGTTCTGGCAAACAAGGGCCAGCAGGCCGCCATTTTCGCAAGCCAGATCGGCCCGCTACTCCTTGTCGTCCAGGCCGATCGCCCGCAATCGGGCCCGTTCCTCGTCCCAGCCGGCGCGTTCCTTCACATTCAGGAACAGGTGCACGTTGCGGTCCAGCAAGGATTTCAGCTGCTTGCGGGCCAGCGCGCCGATTTCCTTGATCCGGCTGCCCTTTTCGCCGATCAGGATCGCCTTGTGATTGGCGCGCCCGACATAGACCGTGGCCTCGATCCGCACCGAGCCATCGGATTTTTCCTGAAAGCTCTCGGTCTCCACCGTGGTGCCATACGGCACCTCCTCATGGATTTGCAGGAAGATCTGCTCGCGCACGATCTCCGCTGCCAGCAGCCGGTCGGGCAAATCGGTCAGTTCATCCTCGGGATACAGAAACGGGCTGACCGGCAATGCCTCGGCCAGCGCATCCAACAGCGTATCCAGCCCGTCGCCGTTGGCGGCGCTGATCATGAAGGTGTGCTCGAAGCCGGCGATGGCGTTCAGTTCCGCGGTCAGCGGCAACAGCCGCTCGACCGGGATCAGGTCGGATTTGTTCAGCACCAGCCAGGCCCGGCGCTTCTGCTCGCCCAGACGCGCGGCGATGGCGCGCACGGACGCAGTGGCACCGGCCTTGGCATCGACCAGCAACAGCGTCAGATCGGCGTCCGACGCGCCGGTCCAGGCGGCGGCGACCATGGCGCGATCGAGACGGCGGCGCGGGGCGAAGATGCCGGGCGTGTCCACCAGCAGGATCTGGGTCTGGCTGGCGCTGCGATTGGGCCGCATCAGGATGCCCAGCACGCGAAACCGCGTGGTCTGCGCCTTCGGACTGACGATGGACAGTTTCGCCCCGGTCAGCCGGTTCAGCAGCGTCGATTTGCCGGCATTCGGCGCGCCGACGATGGCCGCGAACCCGCATCTTGTCTGGCCGGAAGCGGTCATGCGGTCAATTGTCCCAAAAGGTCATCGGCGGCCAGCTGTTCGGCGGCGCGTTTGGACCCCGCGGTGCCGCTGCCGGTGCGCTGAGCCACGGTGACGGTAACAACAAAGACCGGCGAATGCGAGGGGCCGGCGCGGGAGGCGATCTGGTAATCGGGCAGTTCCAGTCCCCTGCCCTGCGCCCATTCCTGCAAGCCGGTCTTGGGATCCTTCGGCGGTGTTGCCTGGGTTTCCATCGCCGGCGCGAAGGCGCGGCGGATGAAGTCACGCGCCGGAGCCAGTCCCGCATCCAGGAACATGGCGCCGAGCGCCGCCTCCAGCGCGTCGGCCAGCACCGTGGCCTGGCGCTTCACCCCGGCGCGGGCCTCCCCCGGTGACACTTCGAGTGCAACGCCGAGACCGATCCGCTCGGCCACTTCGGCCAGCACCGGCTGGGAAACCAGATGCCCGAGCCGGCGGCCAAGGCCGCCTTCCTGCTCCTCGGGGAACCGCTCCGCCAGCCATTCGGCCATCAGCAGGCCCAGCACGCGGTCTCCGACGAATTCCAGCCGCTCGTTCGATCCCGACCCTTTTCGTCGCGCGCCCTTCTCCTTGACGCCTTTCTGACGCAGGCCCGACACCGCGGAGCGGTGGGTCAACGCCTCGCGCAGCAATTCAGGACGAGCGAACGCGTGGCCGAGAATGCTCTCGAATGGGTCGGCCAACCCTAGTTGACGCCGCTGAATAGCCGCGACCAGCGGATCTCCAACGGCCATTGCCAGAATTGCCACCACGGGTAGCGCGCGTCGATCGAGAAGAAGATGAACTCCGCCCGCCCGACCAAATTCTCGACCGGCACGAAGCCCACCCCGCTCTGCGCCGCCGGAACCCGGCTATCGAGGCTGTTGTCGCGATTATCGCCCATTGCAAACACATTTTCCGCCGGCACCAAATAGTCCGGGGTGTTGTCCAGCGGCTGGTCGTCGGAGGCCTTCAGGATCGGGTGCTTCACCCCGTTCGGCAGGGTCTCGATATAGCGGCGCAGCTGCATGCGCATGCCCTCGCCTTCGGCAATGAACTCCCCCGCCGGCTGGCGCGGCAGCATCTGGCCGTTGATGAATAACTGCCCGCCGCGCATCTGCATGTGGTCGCCGGGCAGGCCGACGATGCGCTTGATATAGTCGGTGCTGTTGTCGCGCGGCAGCTTGAACACCGCCACGTCGCCGCGGTTCGGCAGCCGGCCGAAAATCCGCCCGGAGAACAGCGGCGGCGAGAACGGCAGCGAGTAGCGCGAATAGCCGTAGCTGAATTTGGAAACGAACAGATAATCGCCAACCAGCAGGGTCGGGATCATGCTGCCCGAGGGGATGTTGAACGGCTCATAGGCCACCGTGCGAATGCCGATGGCGATCAGCCCGGCGAACAGCAGCGTCTTGATGTTCTCAAGCCAGCCATCATTAGTACGCTTCGCCATGGGAGAGACAGCTTTCTGGTAGCGGAAATTGCCGGCGGATCAAGCCCATGCACCCCTCCCCTGTCAAGCAAGGCTGAGCCGTCAGACCTCCATCGAACGGCCCGGAACCGCCGAAATGATCACCTGGGCGTAGGCGTAGGGGTATTCGTCGGTCATCGTCAGGTGGATCGCCGGTGTCATGCCGGCCGGGGTGATCGCCGCCAGCCGGGCGGCCGCACCGCCGGTCATCTGGATCGTCGGCTGGCCCGAACGCAAATTCACCACTGCGAGGTCGGCGAAAAAAACGCCGCGGCGAAAGCCGGTGCCGAGCGCCTTGGCCGCCGCTTCCTTGGCGGCAAAACGCTTGGCGAAGGTGGGCGCGCGCAGCTTCTCGGTCCGGCGCATCGCACGCGCACGTTCGGTCTCGGTGAAGATGCGCAGCAGGAAGCGATCCCCGAACCTGGCGATCGAGGCCTCGATGCGGCGAATGTCCATGATGTCCGAGCCGAGACCCAAAATCATGCCCCCGGTCCCTGGCGTTGGCCGCTCGCAAGGCAAGGCTGGGGCTCCGCCCCAGACCCCGCCAGGGCTCTGCCCTGGACCCGCCAAGGGACAGTCGTCCCTTGGAACCCTCGAACTGGTTTGTTGGGAGGAGGGCCATGACGTAGCCGATCAACGTCTGCGTCGGTTCGGCCCTCCTCCCAACAAACCACCCAGATGGGGGTCAAGGGGCCCCTGGCTCCTTGCGGGGTGCAGGGGCAGCGCCCCTGCAGGGGTCTGGGGCGAAGCCCCAGCCTTGCCTGCGAGTGGCCAACGCCAGGGACCGGGGGCATCAGCCGCGGGCCCGCTCCACCTGGGTGATGCCCGGGGCGCCGCGCAGGCCGGCGATGACGTTGGACAGATGGCCGATGTCGCGCACGTCCACATCCACCAGCACCTCAAAGAAATCCTGCTGACGATTGACGATCTTCAGGTTCATCAACGACCCGTCATGCTTGACGATGGCGTTGGTCAAGCCGGCCAGCGCATTCGGGGTGTTCGCCGCGATCACGCTGATGCGCCCGGTATGAGTGGTTGGTTTGCCAGCGGCATCGCGCGCGGGGGCGACGGTGTAGTCCCATTCCACGTCGATAAAACGTTCCGGCGTGGCGGCGAAGCTCTCCAGCGTCTGGCATTCCTTGGTATGGATGGTCACACCCTTGCCGGTGGTGACGATGCCGACGATCCGATCACCCGGCAGCGGATGGCAGCAGCCGGCATAGTGTACGGCCATGCCCGAGACCAATCCGCGGATCGGCATCGCCCCGTTGCCGCCGAACCCCCGCCCCGTCAGACGCCCATCCGGCCGTTGCGGCAACGCCGGCACCATGCGCGGCGTGCGCGGCGACTGGCGCAGCTCCGGATAGGCGGCGTGCACCACATCCTTGGGGCCGAGATTGCCGCTGCCGACCGCGACATACAGATCGTCCAGGGCGGAGAATTTGAAATGCTTCAAGGTCGGTTCGAGCGACTTGTCCGATCCGTCCAGGCCTTCCTGGCGAAATGCCTTGGCCAGCGCCAGGCGGCCCTGATCGATGCTGTGCTCGCGCTGCTGGGCGTGCACGTAGCGGCGGATGCGCGCGCGCGCCTTGCCGGTCACGACGAAACGCTCCCATTGCGGCGACGGCGTGCCGCCGCGGGAGGTCATGATCTCCACCTGGTCGCCGTTCTGCAACTCGTGGCGCAGCGGCAGCAGCCTGCCGTTCACCTTGGCACCGACGCAGGTGTCGCCGACCTGGCTGTGCACGGCATAGGCGAAATCCACCGGCGTGGCGCCGCGCGGCAGCTGGATCAGCTGGCCCTTCGGCGTGAAGCAGAACACCTGATCGCCATATAGCTCGAGCTTGGTATTCTCCAGGAAATCGTCGGGGGCGGAATTCTCCAGGATTTCCAGCAGGTCCTGCACCCAGCGGAAGCGCTTGAGGTCGCTGGCGGTGGCGTCGTTCTGTTTGTACAGCCAGTGCGCGGCGACGCCGTTCTCCGCCACGTCATGCATGTCGGGCGTGCGGATCTGCACCTCGATCTTCTGGTTGTGCGGCTGGCGCAGGGTCACGCCGGTGTGCAGACTTTGGTAGCCGTTGGATTTCGGCGTGGACATATAGTCCTTGAAGCGACCGGAGATCACCGAATAGGCCGAATGCACGGCGCCGAAGGCCAGGTAGCAATCCTCCTTGGTCGGCGCCACGACGCGGAACGCCATGATGTCGGATAGCTGCTCGAAGGCCACGTTGCGCCGCTGCATCTTCTCCCAGATCGAGAACGGCGATTTTTCCCGCCCCGAGACCTCCACCTGCGCGATGCCCGCATCCTGGCAGACTTGCACCAGCTCGCGGCGCACCTCCTCGATGACATCGGCCCCCTGCCCGCGCAAAAAATTCAGCCTGGCCTGGATGGTGTCATAGGCCTCCGGCTCCAGCTGGGCGAAAGCCAGCGTCTGCAATTCGGTTTTCAACGCATCCATGCCGATGCGTTCGGCCAGCGGCGCGTAGATCTCCATCGTTTCGCGCGCGATGCGCTTGCGCCGGTCCTCGGACTGCACGTAATGCAGAGTGCGCATGTTGTGCAGGCGGTCGGCCAGCTTGACCAGCAGCACGCGGATATCGCGGCTCATGGCCAGCACCAGTTTGCGGAAATTCTCCGCCTGCTTGGTGCGATCCGATTGCAGCTCCAGCCGGGTCAGCTTGGTAACGCCGTCCACCAGCCCGGCGATCTCGTGGCCGAACCGCGTCTCGATCTCCGCCAGTTTAACCGGCGTGTCCTCGATTACATCGTGCAGCAGGGCGGTGATGATGCTGGCGGTATCCAGCCGATAGCTGGCAAGGATGTCGGCGACCGCGATGGGGTGGGTGATGTACGGGTCGCCGTTGTCGCGTTTCTGCGCGCCATGCGCCTTCATCGCCACGACATAGGCGGCGTCGATCAGGCCGGTATCGGCTTTCGGATCATAGGCATGCACCTTCTCCGTCAGCTCGAACTGACGCACGATCTGCTGGCGGGTGCGCCCGCCCCCCGGCGCGCTGATACCCGTGGCATTTGTAGCAGGGGAGATCGCAACGGGGGGGGAGGAAACGGAAGTGTTTATGCCGGGAGTAGCGATGCCGTCGGGCGAGAGGGCACGGGGCGGGAGCGCGGGCGTCGGTGTTTGCCGTCCGGATCCGCTCCTGCTCATTTTCCCTTAGGCGCCCATACCCGGGTTCAGCGGCGCCGGCCGCCGAGTTCCGCCTCGATCGCCGCCTCGAGATCCTCGGGCGACATCTCGTCGGTGGACATCAGGCCGGCCGCATCTTCCTCGGCCGAGATATCCTGCAGGCCGAAGATGTTCTGGTCGGTCGGGATCAGGTCCAACACCTCCTCGTCGGCCGGTTCCGGCTCGGGGGCGCGCGACAGAGACTTGATCAGATCCTGCTCCAGCCCGTCAAGCGGGATGGTCTCCTCGGCGATCTCGCGCAAAGCGACGACCGGATTTTTATCGTTGTCGCGATCCAAGGTAAGTTCCTCGCCGCGGCCCAGGTTGCGCGCGCGCTGGGCGGCGAGCAGCACAAGCTCGAAGCGGTTGGGGATTTTTTGGACGCAATCCTCAACAGTGACACGCGCCATGCGTTCAGCCTCCGGTAATCAAAACGGGTGAACCCTCGATTTAAGCGAATTGCCCAAGGAATGCAACAAGCAAGGTGTTGCCATGTCGGGGCGGGCGACAGAAATCCGCCAGCCTGAATGCCGCTAGATTTTGTCGGCCTTGCCGAACGTGGGTCCCAGGAAGCCCGAAAACAGTTTTTGTAACTGATCGGCGTTTTGCGGCATCGCTCCGAACCAGGATTTCAACATCGCCTCCGGCGACAGCGCCGCCGCACCGGCGACCATCTGCTCCTCCAGCTTGGCCAGCACCGCCGCCTGCAACGGCTTGACGTCCGGCAAGCCGATGAACTGACGCGCCTCGTCAGGCGTGCAGTCAATATCGACCGTGATCTTCATCGCTCCCCCCTGCCTGACCCCGGCCTGCCCCCTGGCCTGCCTCGGGACCGCTCACTCCATGAACCAGCCATGGCTGACCACCAGCGATTGGCCGGTCATCGCGCCGGTCTCGGCCCCGGCAAAGAACAGCACCGCCGAGGCGACATCATCGGTGGTGGTGAACTCGCCGTCCACGGTTTCGCGCAGCATCACGTTCTTGATCACATCTGCCTCGGAAATGCCGAGTTCCTTGGCCTGTTCGGGGATCTGCTTGTCCACCAGCGGCGTGCGCACGAAACCCGGACATACCACGTTGGAGCGCACGTTGAACGCAGCGCCCTCCTTGGCGACCACCTTGGACAGGCCGATCAGCCCGTGCTTGGCGGTCACGTATGGCGCCTTCAGCTTCGAGGCCTCCTTCGAATGCACCGAGCCCATGTAGACGATGCTGCCGGATTTGGCCGCGTACATGTGCTTCAGGCAGGCCTTGGTGGTCAGAAACGCGCCGTCCAGATGAATTGCCAGCAGCTTCTTCCAGTCCGCGAACGGAAAATCGACGATCGGCTTGACGATCTGGATGCCGGCATTGCTGACCAGCACGTCGATCCGGCCGTATTTTGCCATCACATCGGCCACCCCCCGCTCCACCGCCGCCTCATCCACCACGTCCATCGCGACCGCGAGTGCGTCCGAACCTTTGGCTTTTATTTCCGCCGCGGTGGCGCTGGCGGCGTCCAAATTTAGATCGGCGATCACCGGAATGCCGCCCTCGGCCGCGAAGCGCAGGGCGATCTGCTTGCCGATGCCGCTGGCCGCACCGGTGATGATCGCCACTTTTCCGTCAAAACGCGCCATTTTTTAGTTCCTCGAGGTTTACCAGACAGGTTCAGGAATCTTGCAGATAGTCGAACACCACTTCACCGAGGCCCAGCGTCATGTCGGTGACAAAATGGCTGGCCGACATCACCTCCCGCACCGGCAGGCGGGCGACGTCACACATCGCGTGCTCGAATAATTGCAGCGCCGCGGGGCCCGACCAGGCGCCCTTCACCGTTACGTCCTGACAATAATAGCGCACCAACTCGCAGATGCGCGGCGTGCAGTCCACATGCGGAATGATCTTCAGGATGAACGCGGGCTTGGCGAGGCTTTGGCGGATCGGTTCCAGATCCACTTCGCGGTGCTTGTAGCCCATCGTCGCGGTGACGCAGAGCACCGAGCCGTAATGCAAGGTGCCGATTAACGTCTCGTTTTCATGGGAAATTTTTGGCGTGGCGAGTTTTTTTGGAAAGCCCCAGATCTCCCGCCCGCCGGCGATCGGCGCATTGTCGTCCAGATACATCGCATGGACATAACTGCCTTCCTGCATCGTGCCGTCGGCGGCCTTGAAGCGCACGGGGATGACCTGGCCGGTTTCGGTGTAGTCGCCAAAGCCGGTGGAATCCGGCATGCGGATGAATTCGTAGTTGACGCAATCGCCGACCACTTCCAGCGGCTCGGGCACCAGCGCGCGCAGCATTGCGGGATCGGTGCGGTAGCGGATGATGACGAATTCGCGGTTGTAGAATTTATACGGCGGGCGCGGATAGGCCGGATCGTTCAGCGGCATGGCGAACGCATTCCGGCGGACATCGGCCAGTTTCATTGCTATGGGCTCCGGATCGACGGGAAAGGGATGGGCTAACTTCTATCCGGATGGGCGTGGTCGAAGATGAACACGCCGTCCAGCCCGGTCGGACGCTGTAACACCTTGGGATGCCGCAAAGTTCCGACCGCATCCCGGTGACCAGCGGCCCAGTGCTCCTGCATGGTCCGGCGGGAGAATTCATAATCCTTCGAATTGCCCTCGTAGTCGCGCGAGCGATAGATCAGCTGGATGATGTTGAACACCTTCTCATCGGCTTCGGCCGCCAGCATCTGCGCCTCCGGGGTGGCCTTCAACGCATCCGGGATCGCCTTCAGCAGCTTGGCCGAGGCGCGGCGCAGCAGCTGCGCCTTCTTGAACGCGTCGGTGGCGGCGCGAGTGCGGCTGGAGAAGCGGATTTCTTTCTGCCGCACCTCCGAGTCGGTCAGGTTCAGCGGCAGCTCGCCTCTGGCATTCCAGAGGTCCACCTGAAACGCCAGCGTATCCTGACGGGGGAAGCTATCGAGCACCCAGTCCAGCGGCGTGTTCGAGACCAAGCCGCCATCCCAGTAGAACTCCCCGTTGATCTCGGTGGCCGGAAAGCCGGGCGGCAAGGCGCCGCTGGCCAGAATATGCTCCGGGCGGATTTTATGCGTCGCGTTGTCGAAATAGGTGAAATTGCCGCTGCGGACATTGACCGCGCCGACGCTGAAATGCATCCCACCGGGTGTATTGATCCGGTCGAAATCCACCAGCCGTTCCAACGTGGCCTTCAACGGCGAGACGTCGTAGAAGCTCAATGCATCGGGCTTGCCGGCGGCGGCAAGGAACGGCGAAAACAGCCTTGGGGTGAAAAACCCCGGCGCGCCGAACAGCACGGTGCCAAAGGCCGTCGTCTGATTGACCGCCCGGTGCAGCCCGTCATTCTTCAGCGGCAGCGAGCCGAGTAACGACAGCCCGATCGGCGACTCGGTGATCGACTCCCAGAACATACGCAGTTTTTCCACCCGGTGTTCGGCGGCATTGCCGGCGATCAGTGCGGAGTTGATGGCGCCGATCGAAATGCCGGCGACCCAGTCCGGCTGCAGATCGGCTTCCGCGAGCGCCTGATAGACCCCGCCCTGATAGGCGCCGAGTGCCCCGCCGCCTTGCAGCAGCAGCGCAATCCGCTCGAACGGCGGGCGCTGGGGGACCGGGAGGGCGGTTTTCTTCGATGGCAGGGTGATGGACATGCGAAGCGACCTCGGCGACAGGATGAAATGGGCAGTTGGGATATCCTGGCAAAAAACCCCTTACTTTGGCATTTATGCCGGGTATTCAGCTACTTCCGTTGGCCGGCTTGAGCGCTGCGTTGTCCTTGGACGGTTCCCCGGGGTGCTGCGGGGTCAGCAGCGCGTCGATCTTGGCGCGAAGCTGCTCCAGCAGCATCTCGGTGTTCGGGTCGATCGCCTCGATCGCCGTCAGCACGGTCTGGCAAGCCTCGCGCAGCGCCAGGGGGAACGCGTCGGCGATTCTGGTGCCCAGGCTTTCGGCACCCACATCCTCCGTGCCGGGGCTGTCCAAGGTGTCCGTCCCCAGGCTGACTGTCTCAAGCGCCCGCTCAAGACGCCTTGCCTCCTCGGTGTGGCCATCCTGCTGCAATTGCCGGATCACGCGTTCGGCCTGCTGACGGACTTCCTCGGTCATAAACGGCCTCCCTGCATCGGTTCTGGCGCCTTACGCCTTGACCAGCGGACAGCCGCTTTCCCCGATCGGGCGGAAGGCACGGTCGGCGGGAATAACCTCCAACAGCTTGAAGAAATCCCACGGGTCCTTGGATTCTGCCACGGTCTTGGTCTGCCAGACGCGAACGTCGTGCACGAATTTGCCGTCCGCGCGTACCGTGCCCTGGTAATACGGATCGTTCACCGGCATCGCCTTCATCTGCTCCACCACCGCCCGGCCGCTGGCCTTCGCCTTGTCCACACCGATCGCCGCCGCGGAGTTCAGGTAATGGGTGACCGCGGAATAGATGCCGGCGTGATAGAAATTCGGCTTGGCGCCGTGATACAGCGGCTGGAACCGGGTGGCGAACGCGCGCGAAGCGTCGTTCATATCCCAGCTCCAGGGCATCGTGGCGATCAGGCCCTGCGCGGTTGCCAACCCGATCGATTTCACGATGTATTCCTGCATCACCAGGCACGCCAGCACCACGCCCGATTGCGGAATGCCGAACTCATAGGCCTGCTTGATGCAGTTGGCGGTGTCGTCGCCGGCATTGGCCAGGCAGATCACCTTGGCCCCGCTGGCCTTCGCCTGCACCAGCTGGGAGGAGAAATCCGTGGTGCCGGGGAACGCATAGACCGCGCGGCCGAGCTCATGGCCGCCGGTCCGCTTCAGCGCATCAGCGGAATCGTTGACCATGGCGTGGCCGGAAATGTAGTCGGGCAGGATAAAATACCAGGTGTCGGCGCCGTGCGCGACCAGGCCGTTGACCACGCCATTGGCGTTGGACCACAAATCGAACGTCCAGTGGATTTGGTTCGGGGAACAAAACTTACCGCTGAGGTCGGCGACCCCGGCGCTGGTGAAGATCACGACCTTGTCCTTCTCCCTGGCAATCGCGCCGACCGCCAGGGCCACCGCCGATTGCGGAATGTCGAAGATCGCGTCCACCCCTTCCCGGTCGTACCAGGACCGCGCGATGCCGGCGCCGACATCGGGTTTCAGCAGCATGTCGGCCGACACCAGTTCGACCTGGATATCGGGGTGCTGTTTGGTGAAATCCTCGATCGCGAACTTGGTCGCCAGCACGTCGCCCAGCCCGGTAGCCTCGGCATAGGGGCCGGACATATCGCTCATCACGCCGATCTTCAGCGTATTCGCCGGCGTATTCGATTGCGCGCGCGCGCGCAGCGGCGCCAGCAGGGCGCCGGCCGCCAGTGCGCCGGACTTAGCAAGTCGACGGCGGGTCAGATGCGGCATTTTTCCTCCAGGGGTCGGCGGTTCGGCGCCGCCGGTTCAGCTTCATGCCCTCGATTATGGCAGCAGGCTTCGCTCGTGCATATCTCACAATTAGCCCATAACTTACAATTTGCCGGGGCCCGCGCTACGGATGGGGTTCGGCGCGCAAAGCCCGACAAGGATCGTTCAGATGGACACCGGCATCGCTACCGCGGATTTCGCTTCGGCAACGCTGGAAAGCCGTTTCACCGAATTCGACCAGCCGGTGCTGCTGACCGGCATCCAGGCGCTGGTCCGCGTGCTGCTGGAGCAGAAGCGGCTCGACCTGCATTCCGGTCTGAACACCGGCGGGTTCGTCTCCGGCTATCGCGGCTCCCCGCTCGGCGGCCTGGACCGCGAGCTGTGGAAGCGGCAGAAACTGCTGGACAGCCATAACATCCAGTTCCAGCCGGGGCTGAACGAGGACATGGCGGCCACCATGATCTTCGGCACCCAGCAGCTGGACGCCTTCCCCGGCAAGAAGGTCGATGGCGTGTTCGGCATGTGGTACGGCAAGGGCCCCGGCGTGGACCGCACCGGGGACGCGTTCCGCTGCGCCAATTTCATGGGCACATCGAAGCATGGCGGCGTGCTGGCGGTGTCCGGCGACGACCACTCGGCGCATTCTTCAACCTATCCGCACCAGACCGAGCATGTGTTCGAGGGGGTGATGATCCCGGTGCTGAACCCCGGCTCGGCGCAGGATATTTTCGATTTCGGCCTGGCCGGGATCGCGCTGTCGCGGTTTTCCGGGCTGTGGACCGCGCTGAAGACCACCGCGGAGACCGCCGAGCAGGGTGCGACGGTCCGCATTCCGGATTTTCGCCAGTTCGTCACCCCCGATTACCCACTGCCGCCGCATGGGCTGAACGTCGATTTCACCCTGCGCCATCCGGCCGACCGGGCCGAACTGGAACGCCGCGTGATCGAGGAGCGGCTGCCCTCCATCGGCCCCTGGATCCGCGCCAATAACATTGACCGGCTGATCTGCGGCAGCGCCGACGCGCCGATCGGCATCGTGACGGTCGGGCGCGCCCATTCGGACACGATGCACGCGCTGGCAATGCTGGACCTGACCGATCATCCGATGCTGGCGGTGCGGAAAATCGGCCTGACCTGGCCGATCGACGCCGACGGCATCTGTGACTTCGCCCGCGGCAAGCGGCTGCTGATCGTGGTGGAGGAGAAGCGGTCGTTCGTGGAGGTGCAGATCCGCGACGCGCTTTACAACATGCGCGCCGATAGCCGCCCCGACATCGTCGGCAAGACCGATCTGAATGGGCAAAAACTATTCCCGGCCACCATGGAGCTGTCGCCGGAAATCGTCGGCGGCGGGTTGGCCACCCTGCTCCGCGGCGCCGGGCTGAACGTGGCGGCTCCCCCCTCCCCGCCAACGCCGGAACGCCCCGCCGGGCTGCTGCGCCGCATTCCGGCATTCTGTGCCGGTTGCCCGCATGGCACCTCGACCAAACTGCCAGAAGGCAGCTTCGCCTCGGCCGGCATCGGCTGTCATTTCATGGCGATGGACGAGAGCCAGCAGACCCGCACCTTCAGCCAGATGGGCGGCGAGGGCGGCGCCTGGGTCGGCATGTCCGGGTTCACCGACATCCCGCATCTGTTCGCCAATATCGGAGACGGCACCTACACCCATTCCGGCCTGCTGGCGATCCGCCAGGCGGTCGCCGCCAAGGCGCGGATGACCTACAAGATCCTGTTCAACGACGCCGTGGCGATGACCGGCGGGCAGCCGGCCGAAGCCGGCTACACCGTCACCCAGATCGCCGCCCAGGTGCATGCCGAGGGCATCACCCGGATCGCGCTGGTGGCCGATGACGAGGATCGGTTGCCCCCTGCTTCCGCGCTGCCCCCCGGCACCACGCGGCATGGGCGCGAGGCGCTGGACCAAGTGCAGCGCGAGCTGCGCGACTATGACGGCCTCAGTGTGCTGATCTACGATCAGGTCTGCGCCACCGAGAAGCGCCGGCGCCGCAAATCGGGCAAGTATCCGGAGGCGGAGATCAGCGTCGTGATCAACGAACAAGTCTGCGAGAATTGCGGCGACTGCTCCAGGCAGTCGAGCTGTATCGCCATCGAGCCAATGGAAACCGAGCTTGGCCGCAAGCGGCGGATCAATCCCTCCAGCTGCAATGTCGATCTATCCTGCCTGAAGGGGTTCTGCCCCAGCTTCGTCACCATCGCCGGCCCGCCGAAAGCACCGGGCGCTGATCCGCGCTGGCGCGAACGCGAGGCGGAATTCGCCGCCCGCCTGGCCGAGCCGGCCCAGGCTGCGATGCCGTGGCGCGGGCTGTTCGCCGGCATCGGCGGCGGCGGGGTGGTGACCTCCGGCGCCATCCTGGCGATGGCGGCACAGCTGGAAGGGCATCAGGTCAGCACGCTGGATTTCGCCGGGCTGGCGCAGAAGAACGGCGCGGTGGTTTCCCACGTACAGATTGCCGCGGACGGCAGCCTGGATGTGGTGCGCATTCCGCTCGGCACCGCCAATTTCATGCTGGCGGCCGATTTGGCGGTCGCCGCCGGGCCGGGCGTGCTGGAACGCTGCGGACCCGATGCCGTGGTGCTCGGCAATCTGGACCTGGCCGCCACCGCCGATTTTAAGCGCGACCCGAATTTGGTCATCGATGCCGGGCTGCACCGGCGGGTGATCGAGCGGACCACGGGCGCCAAGGGCTCGCTGTATCTGCACGGCGTGCGCCTTGCCGAGCGGCTATTCGGCAATGCCCAGGCGATGAACACGCTGTTTTTGGGCGTGGCCTATCAGCGCGGCCTGCTGCCGGTCAGCGAGGCAGCTTTGCACCGCTCGATCGAGCTGAACGGCGCGGCGCTGGAATTGAACCGTCGCGCCTTCCTGTGGGGCCGGATACTGGCGGCATCGCCGGAACTGGTGGCGGAAATTCTGGGCGACGCCGAGCCCGGCGCGCCGCAAGGTCTGGACGCGCTGATCGCCCACCGCGCGCAGGTGTTGCAATCGTATCAGAGCGCGTCCTACTCGGCGCGTTACCGCAAGCGGGTCAACGAGGTGGTTGCGCGCGAGACGGAAATCTTCGGCAAGCCCGGCAAATTATCCCGGGCGGCGGCCGAGGGGTTTTACCGGGTGATGGCCTACAAGGACGAATACGAGGTCGCCCGGCTGCACGCCTCCGCGACCTACGGCCGCGACCCGGTTTTCCATCTGTCGCCGCCGCTGATCGCGCGCATGGACAAATTGACCGGGCGGCGCAAGAAGATCGGCATCCCCGGCAAATTCGCCTTGCCGCTGTTCCGTCTGCTGCGCCACGGCAAAATTCTACGTGGCACGGTGCTGGACCCGTTCGGCTGGCAGGCCGAGCGCAAATGGGAGCGCAGCCTGATCGGCCAGTATGCCGCCGATATGCGCGTAATGCTGACCGGCCTGCGGGCGGAAACGCTGGACATTGCGATCCTGCTGGCCGATCTGACCGACAGCATCCGCGGCTTCGGGCCGGTGAAGCAAGCGAATTACCGAGACGCCATGCAGCGTCGCGATACGCTGCTCAACCATCTCGGCAACCCGCCGGATTTGCGCCAGGCGGCTGAATAAGGAGACCGAAAATGCCCGACTACACCAGTTTCGGCGGTGACAGCCTGGTCATCGACATGGCCCGAAAATTCGCCGCCGACCGGCTGACGCCGCACGCCGCTGCCCGCGAGAAGGCCGGAAGGATCGAACCCGAGATCATTCGAGAACTCGGCGAGTTGGGCTTTCTGGGCGCCACCACCTCAGCCGAATGGGACGGATCGGAGCTCGATCCGGTCACCTACGCGCTGCTGCTGGAGGAAATCGCCGCCGGCGATGGCTCGGTTTCCACCTTGCTGTCGGTGCATAACTCGCCGACCTGCATCGTCATGGAAAAATACGGCAACGCCGCGCAGAAAGACCGCTGGCTGCGCAAGCTGGCGCGCGGCGAGCATGTCGGCTCATTCGCGCTGACCGAGCCGCAGGCGGGGTCGGACGCGTCCAATCTGCGCACCAGGGCGGTGAAGCAGGGCGACCGCTACATCGTCAACGGCGCCAAGCAGTTCATCACCAGCGGCAGCCTTCCGGGCAGCACGGTGTTCTTCGCGGTGACCGATCCGTCCGCCGGCAAGCGCGGATTGACCGCCTTCGTGGTGGACAAATCCAGCCTCGGCTACGTCATCGCCCGGCGCGAGGAAAAACTCGGGTTAAAGGCCTCGGAAACCTGCGCGCTCAGTTTCGAGGACATGGAAATACCGGAGGATCAGCGGATCGGCGCGGAGGGCGAGGGCTACAAGATCGCTCTTTCCACGCTGGAATCCGGCCGCATCGGCATCGCCGCCCAGGCGGTAGGGCTGGCCCGCGCCGCACTGGAATACGCGGTGGCCTATGCGCGGGACCGGCGGAGCATGGGTCAGGCCATCATCGACCACCAGGCGGTAGGGTTCCGGCTGGTCGAAGCCAAAACCCGCCTGGAGGCAGCCCGCCAACTGGTGCTGCACGCCGCGCGGCTGAAATCGGACGGCAAACCGGCTTTGGAAGCCGCCTGCATGGCCAAGCTATTCGCCTCCGAGGCGGCCGAAGCGGTCTGCACGGCGGCGATCCAGACACTTGGCGGCTACGGCTATCTGGCCGATTACCCGGTCGAGCGGATCTATCGCGATGCGAGGATCTGCCAGATCTATGAGGGCACGTCGGATATTCAGAAGCTAATTTTGCAGCGGATGCTTTGAGATGCGGTAACGGCGCGCACCCGATGTTCCCAGCAACAACACCAGACCGCCGCCGAACATTGCAAGCGTCGCCGGCTCAGGAACCGGCTCAAAAGAAAAGCTGAACGAAACGTCGAGACTGCTGTCAAAGGACTGCCCGGCGCCGATCATGTCAGCGATACCGATTGGAGTCAGGCAGAGGAGCTCCTCGGGAAAGGCCTGGCTAGCCGCATAACTCTCATAGAGATCGAGGAAGGGCGACGCCGCCGTATCAATGCTGGTGATGTCCAGCGGCGCGAACAGGTTGGAGCCGAACTCCACGGTGCCGCTGTCGTCGACCAGCAGCCTTGGTATTCGCGCGACCAGGAAGGTTTCCGCGCCCTTGGTAATCGTGAGCTGGCCGCCGGTGAACAGATAGCCGGCGCCTTGGGTCCCGTCCGCGGTAAAGTCGTCGATATGGATGGTAGCACCCTGCAACGGGTCAAGCGCGAACCGGGGATCCGCGAGCGAGCTGCCGTCGAGGTTGAGGAAATCCACCGACCCGTCGGTGAAGGACAGCTGTCCCGTGCTTGCGTTGAAATGCAATTTCGCATGCGACGGCGCGCCAGCGGCGGGCAGCGGCGCGGGGCTCTTGTCGGACGGTTTCTTGTCGCCGCCGGTCGGCCCGATCTTGCTGTTCTTGACCACATCGTTATCGCTGACGAAGATGTAGGCGTATTGGATGTCAGGATCACCGATGGGCGATCCCGGCATGCTGGGCGGCTGCGGGTGGTCCTTGTTGCCCTTCTTTTGCGCGTGCGCGACATAGACCAATCCATGCAGGCCGGTGAGGTCCGGTGGGCTTTTGATCAGTTTGGCGCCGAAATCCTTCGCCAGAACGGCGTAGATATTATTACCCAGCGCCTGTTCGTTCATGAGCACAGCCGCAGGCTGGGTAGGGTCGTAGCCCGGCGCACCGGCCTGGTTGATGATGCTGGCTGGTAAGCCTGGATCGCCCGTTTCAGTCGCGCTCTGGCCAGCTTCCCGATCGGAGTAGAATAGCAGCGTGTTCGCCCCGGGGCCCAGCCGGGCGGGGTCGTGGATGAAGCGCACCACGTCCGACATCGCCTTGGAGCCTGGCTCGTTCAACACCGCGTCTCCGGTGGCGACATTCGAGCCGATATTGCCGGTATAGACAAAGCTCGGCACGCCCTTCAGACCACCCGGCGTCGGATCGTCTGTGGTGCCGGAGCTGAATGCGTCGTCGCTCCCGCCATCGAGGGTCAGTATTTTGTGGTTGCCTGCCTCGTCGAACAGGATGGCAAACTGCACACGCGCGCACGCGCTCTGCCAAATGCCGCTTGCCGCCAGGACAACGAGAAGCAGCCGAACCTGTTTACCGAAAGGGAGGACCGCGCCGCTCATCAATCGGGCTCTCCTATATCCGCTGCGACCCCAAGAGGCAGACAGTTTCGATAGCTGCGTCGTCAGGAGTGCATCGCTCGATCGTGAATCTACTCCGTAAGGACCCGTGGCTCAAGTAAACTCGCGCCAACTGCGAAGTGTCTATTGTGCCACCGATAACCCTACTTCCAGCAGCCCGGCTTGCGCGATCACGCGCACTGTCAGGCTGGCGTCGCGGCCGCGCACGGCGATTTCCTGGCTGGGGAACGCCGACAGATTTACCCCCGCGGTCAGGGCCACCGCGTCGGAAACCAGCATCTGGCAGCCGAGCTCCTTGGTCAGCGCCTCCAGCCGGGCTGCGACGTTGACGGTGTCGCCGATCGCGGTCAGGCCCATGTTGTCGCGGTAGCCGACCTCGCCCAGGAACGCATTGCCGGCGTGCAGGCCGATGCCAATGCGGATCGGCTCGGTCAGTTCTTCCGCCAGCGTGCGGTTCATCTCCGTTACCCGCTGGTCGATCAGCCGGGCGGCGGCCAGGGCTTGGCGGCAGGCTTGCGGCGGGTCCGCCTCGATGCCGAAAATCGCCAGCATGCCGTCGCCGATGAACTGGTTCGGCCGGCCGCCCGCTTGCGCGACCGCGCTGCCCACCGCCTCAAAGAAATGGTTCAGGATGAACAGCGCATCAAATGGCGGGCGGTTTTCCAACAGGGCGGTGGACCGGCGGATATCGACGAACAGGATGACAACGAAACGCTCCCGCCCGCCGGCCACCCCTCCGCGCCTGCGGTCATTGGCGGTGATCCCCGGCGGCAGCAGCGGCAGCACCACCACATCTTCCACCGGGCGCAGCTGGCAGGCCAGCCGCACCGAGGCGCCGGCGCCGAGCCGGCCGAGCAGCCGCTGTTCGGATTGCGTGGGTTCTGGCAGCGCCGCCTCACCGCGCAGCACGCGGATGCGGCAGGTCGAGCAGCGCCCGCGCCCGCCGCAGATCGAGGCGTGCGGAATGCCGGCGATCCGGCTGGCATCCAGTACCGTGAGGCCACGCGGAACCCGGACCGATTTGCCATTGGCATAGCCGATCCGCACCGACCCGAACCGCCGCTCGGCCAGCGGCCGCAGCAGGCGGGCCAGCAGCACCAGCGCCAGCCCACCAAAATAGACCGCGAACAAATCGTTCTGTACCCGTTCCAGGTGCTCGGCCAATGCGGGGTCCGTCAGCCGGCCGGCGGCGCGCAACGCCGCCAGCCAGGCCGGGTCCTGGCGCGCCAGATCGGCCACCTGCCGCCCACCCTGCCCCACCCCCAGCAGCGCCAGCGATGCCAGCAGCACCGCGAGCGCCAGCAGCATCGGGGTAAATCGGCTGTACCAGGGTTTCTCACGCAACCAGAAATGCATTCCCATGCAACCATGAATCCAGGCCACGCAGAGTAAAACAACCTGCCGCAGGCCCAGATCCGGCCGGGCAACGACATAGACATACAGCGCGGTGCGATAGGTGTGGCGGGCATCGAAGAACGAATAGCTGTAGCGCTGCCCGACGAAATGGGCGATCAACAACGGAACGATCGAAAACCCGAGCAGCAGCCGCAACGCCTCGCCCCAGCCCATCCGCCAGTGGCGGCGCCGGTACAGCGCGTAAAACCCCAGCAGCATATGGGTCAGCAGCGCGCCATACAGCGCCGCCGTCCCCAGCTTGCTGCGCCAGACCCACTCCGCCAGCAATGCGCCGCGCTCCATCGCCTGCCAGGAGACATTGCCAAGCGCGTGATTGACCAGATGCAGCGAAACATAGCTGAACAGCACCCAGCCGCAGGCCAGTCGAAGCCGGCGGACCGTCAATGGGTCCGCCAGCCCAGAAACCAAAGCGGACCATGCGGGGGGCATCGGAGCGATAGCAGCATGACGACAGCGCCGGCTCAAGTCCCTATCATCGGCGGCAGCCGCACCGAGGAAACCAACCATGCCCCAAACCCTGCCCGCCATCTGCATCATCGCCACCCCCAATCGCCGCCGCGCCGCGGTGGAAATGGCGCAGGAAGCCGAACGCCGCGGCTTTGCCGGCATCTATGTTCCCTCGGTGTTCGGCAACATGTCGTTCTGCGAGGCGCTGGCCTGGAATACCACGCGCATCCCATTCGGCACCGCCATCGCGCCGATCTATCAGCGCACCACCGAGGATTTCGCCCAGAGTGCGGCGTTCCTGCACGAAATCTCCGCCGGCCGGTTCGCCCTCGGCATCGGCATCGCGCATGGGCCGAGCCATGTCCGCATGGGCGTGACCCCCGGCAAGCCGCTGGGCGACACGCGCAATTTCATCGAGAAATACCACAGCTACGACAAGCTGGGCGCGATGCCGCCGGTGATCGTGGCGACGTTGCGCAAGCGGATGATCCAGCTTGCCGGCGAGCTTGGCCAGGGATTGATCTTCGCCAATGCCAGCCTGAAGCACACGCCAAATTCGCTTTCGGTGCTGGCCGACGCGCAGCGAACCGGCGGGGCGTTTTTCATCGGCAACATGATCCCGACCTGCATCTCCGACGACCTCGAGGCCGCCAAAGCGGTCAACCGGCGCACCCTGAACAGTTACGCGTTGCTGCCGAACTATCGCAATTACTGGAAGGAAGCCGGCTACCGCGAGGAGATGGAGGCGATCGAGCTCTGCATCGCCGAAAACCGCCCCGACGACATCGCAAAACATCTGCACGATCGCTGGCTGGCCGACTGCACGCTGTTCGGCACCGTCGCCCAGGTGCGCGACGGGGTGGAAGCCTGGCGCGCGGCCGGGGTGCACACGCCGGTGATCGTGGCATCCTCGGCCACCGGCAATCAGATGAAGGCGCTGGCCGAGGTTTTTGCCACGTTCACCGGATGATCATACCGAGATGAAACCAATGCGGTCTTCCTCCAGAATTGCGCAGGACAGCTTGCCGCCGAGGCCGGCGCCGGTATCCACGCCGATGCGGTTGGCGCGCACCACCGGCGTGGCGGCGACGCTGTGGCCGTGCACGACGACAACGCCGAAGGAATAATCGGTGGACAAAAACGGCTCACGGATATGGTGCAGGTCGGTCGGCACCTGATCGGCGAGTTTTATGCCCGGACGCAGGCCGGCATGCACGAACAGATACCCCCCCGCGCGATGGCGATGGGCCAGGCCACGCAGCAACGCCAGATGCGCTGGCGGGATCCGCCGTTCCCACTCGGCCCGTGTCGTGCCCGGCGCAATACCCCAGCTGGCGAGAGAGGCGTCGCCGCCCGAATGAAGCCAGTCGGTCGCCGCGGCGCCGTCGCCGCCGAGCGCGTCCAGCAGCATCTGCTCGTGATCGCCGGCCAGGTTGACCATCTTCATGCCGGGAACCGGCGACCCGGCAGCCAGCAGGCTGAGCACGCCGGCGCTATCCGGCCCCCAGTCGATCAGATCGCCCAGATGCAGCAGCAGCGGCGCCGCCACCGGCCGGGCCGCCAAATCCGCCGCAATCGCCGCGTGCAGGGCGTGGAGTTTGTCGAGCTGGCCGTGCACGTCGCCGATCGCGTACACCCGCCGGCCCGCCGGCAGATCGGCCGGGGCGCCGGCGAACACGATCCCGCCAGGGTCGCCGGCGAACAACGCATTGTCCCAGACGCGCACCGCCGTGGCATCCATCTCGGCGCGGATGCGGCGCAAATTCGGGCGGCGGAGGGGGGGTCTCATGCGGTCTTGGTGGTGCGGATGGTGACGATACCCATAATCCCTTCTTCGCTAGCCTAATCTAGCCAATTCCGCTCCGGCTGTCCCTGGCCAAGGTTCATGCTAGCCTCGGCGGAACAGCCGCAGGAGCAGACGCCAATGCCCGATATTATCGAAACCATCCAGGACGGGATCGTCACCCTGACCTTGAACCGGCCGGACAGCCTGAATGCGCTGTCGGCGGAGATGCAGGATATTCTGCGCGAGGCCGTTCCCCGGCTGAGCACCGATCCGGCGGTGGGCGCCATCGTGCTGACCGGTGCTGGCCGGGCGTTCTGCGCCGGTGGCGACATAAAAAACATGGAAAAACGCAACCAGCTCCCGTTCGAGCATCGGGTGGAGACGCTGCGCAAGATGCATCTGATCCCGCAGCTGATGCGGAGCTGTCCGAAGGTCATCATCGCCATGCTGAACGGCCCCGCCTTCGGCGCCGGGCTGGGCCTGGCGATGTCCTGCGATTTACGCATCGCTGCGCGCTCAGCCAAGTTCGGCGTGGCGTTTGGCAAGATCGGCTATTCCGGCGATTTCGGTGGGTCCTGGCTGCTGACCAGGCTGGTCGGCACCGCCAAGGCGCGCGAGCTGTATTTGCTGGGCGAGAATTTCAATGCCGAAGAAGCGGAGCGGATCGGCCTGGTCAACCGTGTAGTCGATGACGGCGCATTGCTGGCGGAAACCACCGCGATGGCGCGCCGCATCGCCGACGGACCGCTGGTCGCCTTTGGCTACATGAAGCGCAATCTGCACGCCGCCGAAACCGAGCCGCTGACCGCAGTGCTGGAAATGGAGGCGGTGCACCAGGCGCGGACGTCGCAGACCGACGATCACCGAGAGGCGCGGAACGCGTTTCTGGAGAAGCGGCGGCCGGTGTTTCGGGGGCAGTAGGTTCCTGCCTCGACATGAAATTAGAATCGGGGGAGAAAACAGAGCCAGCTGTCCTCTCGATATGTTTCCACCAACAACAGCCCGACTTGCCGACCTGCAAAGCTCGTGCCTTACTAGCTTTAGGTGGAATAAGATGAAATCGGATGCTTTTTGACAGCTGACCGAACTCGACATGCCAGTCCCAAAAGCGAAGCAGGATATTATGACGAATCATGGT
>JAYTXR010000089.1:0-25062 GCA_043742865.1 Acetobacteraceae bacterium | reverse complement strand
GACTAACTGCACGATGTGCTCGACCATGCCGCCGCTCTCGATCGTGTGGTCGGTCTTGCCGGCGGCGTAGATCATGTGCCGCCCGTTGCCGCCGCCGGTCAGGCCGATATCAGTCATCAGTGCCTCGCCCGGCCCGTTCACCACGCAGCCGATGATCGACAGGGTGATCGGCGTCTCGATATGCGCCAGCCGCTCCTCCAGGATTTGCACCGTCTGGATCACGTTGAACCCCTGTCGTGCGCAAGACGGGCAGGAGATCACCTTCACGCCGCGGTTGCGGATGCCCAGGCCCTTCAGGATGTCCCAGCCGACCCGCACCTCCTCCGCCGGTTCATCCGACAACGACACCCGCAGCGTGTCGCCGACCCCGGCCCAAAGCAGCGATCCGAGCCCGATCGAGGATTTCACTGTGCCCATGCGCCGCCCGCCGGCCTCGGTGATGCCGATATGCAGCGGATGATCGCAAACCTCGGCCAGTTGCTGATAGGCAGCGACCGCCATGAACACGTCGGATGCCTTCACGCTGATCTTGAACTCGTGAAAATCATGGTCCTGCAGGATCTTGGCGTGTTCCAGTGCCGATTCGACCAGCGCCTCGGGGTTCGGCTCGCCGTATTTCTCCAGCAGATGCCGCTCCAGCGACCCGGCATTGACGCCGATGCGCATCGAGCAGCCATGGTCGCGAGCGGCCTGGATCACCTCGCGCACCCGCTCGGCGCTGCCGATATTGCCGGGGTTGATGCGCAGGCAGGCGGCGCCGCTTTGCGCCGCCTCGATCGCGCGGCGGTAGTGGAAATGGATGTCGGCCACGATCGGCACGTCGACCTGTCGCACGATATCCTTCAGCGCCAGCGCGCTGTCGCGATCCGGGCAGGAGACGCGGACGATATCCACCCCCGCCGCCTCCGCGAGCCGGATCTGCGCGACGGTGCCTGCCACATCGGTGGTTAGCGTGTTGGTCATGGTCTGCACGGTGATCGGCGCGTCGCCGCCGACCGGCACGCGACCGACATGGATCTGTCGCGATACGCGACGGTTAATCTGTTGGTAGGGACGGTAGTGCATAGGGTCGTTCTCCGACTTTGAGCATTATAGGATCACGTTTGATCCGTGGCTAAACTAGCGGCTCGCCGGCGTGGCCGCTGGGTCGGCGGTCTCCACCGGCTTCGGCTTCGGCAGGATCACCGGCGGCGCCAGCTTGCCGTCCTTGATCAGATCGACATCCAGCGGCAGATCCCGCCGCGAGGTACCGCCGCCCGATAGCGCGATCAGCTGATTGCCATCCAGCAGCAATTCGGTATTCGCAGCATTGCCGGTGCTGAGCAGCAAGCCGGTCTTGGCGGGAACCGGCCAGCTCTCGCCGGCTTTCAGCACCTTGCGCAACAGCACCTGCCCGGCGCGGTCACGGACCTGCAGCCAGGCATCGCCATGCGCGCGCAGCAGAAGGCGCGGCGCATCCGGTGTCTGCCCGGTGTGGGGCGGGCCCGGGGCCATGACAGTCTGGGACGATGCAGTCTGGGGCGATGCAGTCTGGGACGCCGGCGCCAGCAGAGCCTGCATCACCGGTGGGGGCACCCCGGCGGGGACCGGCGGCAACGGGATGGCCGCGGCGGCCGAATTTGGCGAGGTCGCGACAATCCGGGGTGTCTCTCCGGGCTCGGGAATATCCAGCTCGGTCGCGGCGGACCGGCTGGCGCCAGCCGGCGGTATCGCCTGTTCGGCCAGCGGTACCAGGCGCGACGGGATCGCCGGCACCACCTCGGCGGGCAGGCGGCCCTCGCCGGAAAGCCGGTACCAGCCGGCATAGGCGCCAACCGCCAGCAGCACGCCAAGCAGCACCATCGCGCCAGTCGGCAAGCCGCGTTCGGGAACCGGAACCGGAAAGCTCAATCGGGTTTGGGCACTGCCCCGCGCGGCCTCCAGTTTAAAGCGGCGGACCAGCTCATCGGCGTCCAGGCCGAGCGCGCGGCCATAACCGCGCAGGAACCCGGTGGCATAGGCCGCCGCGGGAAGCGCCTCGAAACGGCCATCCTCCAGCGCGGCCAGATAGTCCCGGCGGATACGCAGCGCCTCGGCGCACCCTGCCAGACTCCAGCCCAGCCGCTCGCGCGCCGTGCGCAAATCCATGCCAACGGACGATACGTCCGACGGGTCGGACGGTTCCACGCCTGTGCTCGCCATCCTGTTCCGGCTCCGCGCCCGTTCCGATCGGCTATCCCGCAGCATGGCAGCCGCGATTCCGCGAATTCATCTTCGATCCATCACCCGGCAGCTTGCGCCGTTTTGGCCAGGCCGTGTCGCCCGGACCCCGGGGGCTTCTATACCAGCCTGGGCGCCCTTGCCAACGATTGCGGTTCAAAATGGCAGCCCATGCTCGCGCGCCCAGGCCAGGATCGGCTCGCGCAGGCTGGGCTCACCGACGGCGTTGCGCCGCAGGGCGGCCAGCAGCGGGCGGAACGCCGACAGATCGAGCTGCGCCAACAACGCCTTCACCGGCAGTAGCCCGGGTGCGGCCATCGACAGCGAGGTGATGCCCAGCCCGACCAGGGTCATCGCCTCCAGCGGCCGGGAGGCCGCCTCGCCGCACAGCGACACCGGCACGCCAGCTGCCCGCGCCTGTTGCAGCACCGTCTCCAGCAGATCGAGCACTGGCGGTGACAGCAGATCGTAGCGGCCGGATAGCGCCGGCGTGCCGCGATCGGCGGCGAACAGAAATTGCAGCAGATCGTTCGACCCGATCGAGATGAAATCGGTCTCGGCCAACAGCGCCGGCAGCTGCCAGAGCAGGGACGGCACTTCCAGCATCGTGCCGATCGACAGCCGCTCGGGCGCGGGGCGCACCCGGCGTGCCTCCGCCAGCAGCAGGGCGCGGGCGGCGCGGAATTCCGCCACCGTCGCCACCATCGGGAACATCACCGATAATGGCCGCCCGCCGGCGGCCAGCAACAGGGCGCGCAGCTGGCGGCGCAGCAGCGCCGGTCGGTCCAGGCCGATGCGCAACGACCGCCAGCCCATGGCCGGGTTTTCCTCGACCGCTGCCGCCGAGCCCGGCAGCAGCTTGTCGCCGCC
The DNA here is from genome assembly GCA_043742865.1 of Acetobacteraceae bacterium. Taxonomy (GTDB): domain Bacteria; phylum Pseudomonadota; class Alphaproteobacteria; order Acetobacterales; family Acetobacteraceae; genus PALSA-911. The sequence continues at coordinate 21,993 of JAYTXR010000089.1, read as the reverse complement.
CAGATCCAGCGTGCGGAACAGCACCGGCCGGTCGCCGGCGGCATCCAGCACGCGAGCATAGATTGCCGCCTGTCCGGCGGTGTCGGCGATGGCGCCGCGCGCCAGCATGGCGATCTCGGTGCGGAATAGGCCGATGCCCGCGGCCCCGGTAACATCCAGCTGATCCAGCTCCAGGCTCAGCCCGACATTCAACATCAGGCTGACCGGCACCCCGTCCAGGGTTGTCGCGGGGCGATCGCGCAGCGCCGCCCAGCCGGCCTGCCGCACGCTGCGCGCCTGCACCGCCCTGGCATAGAGCTGGCGGACTTCCTCCTCCGGGCGCAGAATCAGTTGCCCTTCGTCGCCATCCAGCACCGCATGATCCTGCGGCCCGGCCGCCTCCAGCACACCGCGAATGCCGCCGAGCATCGGCAGGTTCAGCGCGCGCGCCAGGATCGCGGCGTGGCCGGATGGGCTGGCTTCCTCGATCGCCGCCCCGGCGATGCCGCGGGCATGCCAAGCCAGCAATTCGGCCGGACCCAGCCGCCGCGCCAGCAGAATGGCCCCTGGCGGCACCGCTTCGTGCACGACAACATTGCCCGCCAGCGTGCGGAGTAGCCGTCCGGCCATATCCTCCAGATCGGCCAGCCGCTCGCGCAGATAGGGGTCGGAAATGCGGCGCATCCGGTCTCGCAGCTCTCCGGCGACGCGCTGCACCGCGGCTTCCGCGGATAGCCCGCCGCGGATCACCTCGCCGACCCGGCGCAGCCAGCCGGCGTCCGCGGCCATCAGACGGTAGGCTTCCAGCACCTCGCGCGAGGCCGAGGCATCGGCGGCGTTGCCGGCCTCGGTCGCCGGCATCCTTGCCTCGATCAGTTCGTCCAGGCCGCGCTGCATGCGCCCCGCGGCCTCGTGCAGACGCACCAGCTCCGCCTCGGGGTCATCGGCCAGCAGCTTGCGCGCGGTGTTGAACCCGCCATGAAGCACCACCTTGCCGATGGCGATGCCGGTGACCAGCGTGGCGCCGCGAAACACCCGAGGCACGGTACCGGCGACGCCCTCGTCGGCGCCGTCGGACTGGCCCGACGCCGCCAGCACTTCGGCCAGCAGCATCGACACCGTCTCCAGCACATCCACTTCGTCGTCGCTGTAATGCCGCGGCGTGCGGTTCTGCACCGCCAGCACCCCCAGCGTGCGCCCGGCCCGGCGAACCGGCACGGCCAGCATGGAGGCGTAATGTTCCTCTCCGGTTTCCGAGCGATAGGCGAAGGCTGGATGGTTCTGCGCGTCCGGCAGGTTCTCCACCGTCGCGGTGGCCGCGCACAGGCCGATGATCCCCTCGCCGACCCGCAGCCGGGTTCGCCCGACCGAATTCGGGTTCAGCCCCTGGGTCGCCGCCAGTTCCAATATATCGCCGGGACGCTGCACGTAGATCGAGCAGACCTCGCTGACCAACTCGGTGGCCACCAGACGCACCATCTCCGCCAGCGGGGCCACTCCCGGCGCCGTATTGTCCGACGCCATCAGCTCGCGCAGCCGCGCCAGCAGCCGGCGCGGGGGCGTCAAGGCTGGGGCTCCGCCCCAGACCCCGGCAGGGGCTTTGCCCCTGCACCCCACCAAGGGACAGTCGTCCCTTGGAACCCTCGGACTGATTTGTTGGGAAGGGGGCGTAACGGACCTAGCCGTTGACAGGCTACGGCATGCCCCCTTCCCAACAAGCCACCCAAATGGGAGTCAAGGGGCCCCTGGCTCCTTGCGGGGGTGCAGGGGGCAGAGCCCCCTGCCGGGGTTTGGGGCGGAGCCCCAACCTTGCTAGCCACGGCTCAAATCTCGCGGCCGCGAGTGGCCAGGGCGGTCACGGCCTGGTCGACCAGTTCAGCGATCACCTCGGCGACCGATTGTTCCGCGGTCACCATGCCGACGGACTGGCCGGCCATGACCGAGCCGGTGTCGACATCGCCGTCGATCACCGCGCGGCGCAGCGCGCCGGCCCAGAAATGCTCGATCTCCAGCTGCGCCGCTTCCTTGGTCAGTTCGCCGGACTGAAAGCGCGCCAGGGTTTCGCCCTGCATGGCCAGGAAGCGTTTGGTTCCCTCGTTGACCAGGCCGCGGACCGGGATGACCGGAAACCGCTCATCGAGCTGGATCGACGGCAGGGCGTCGCGGGCGTTGGCGCGCAAAAAAGCTTGCTTGAACCGCGGATGGGCGATGCTGTCGCGGGTCGCGGCGAAGCGGGTGCCCAGCTGCGCGCCGGATGCGCCCATCTCCAGATAGGACAGGATCGCCTCGCCGCGGCCGAGGCCGCCGGCGACGAAGATCGGCACATCCTTGATATGCGGCAGGATCTCCTGCGCCAGCACGGTCAGCGACACCGGACCGATATGCCCGCCGGCCTCCGAGCCCTCGATCACCAGCGCATCGGCACCGGACCGCACCAGCCGCTTGGCCAGCACCAAAGCGGGGGTGAACGCAATCAGCCTGGCGCCGCCATCCTTCACCGCGCGCACCGCATTGCCTGGCGGAATGCCGCCGGCGAGCACGACATGGCTGATTTCCGCCGCCACGCAGACGCGGACCAGATCGTCCAGCCGCGGATGCATGGTGATCAGGTTGACGCCGAACGGTTTTATCGTCAGCGCCTTGGTGCCGGCGATTTCCTTTTCCAGCAATTCCGGGCCCATCGCGCCGCAGGCGATCACGCCGAAACCGCCGGCGTTCGACAACGCGGCCACCAGATGACGCTCGCTGACCCAGCTCATGGCGCCGCCGAGAATGGCAACCTCGCTGCCCAGGAACGCAGTTCCGCGCGCCCATAGCCGGTCCAGCCCGGCCCGCGCGGCAACGCGAGCGGTATCGGGCCGGGCAGGATCCGGATGAGTGATATCAGGTGGCATCGAGGCCATAGGCGGTATGCAGCGCGCGCACCGCCAGCTCCGTGTAATCGGCGGCGATCAGCACGCTGACCTTGATCTCGCTGGTGGAAATAACCTGGATGTTGATCGCCTTGTCGGCCAGCGCGCGGAACATCGTGTTGGCGACGCCGGCGTGGCTACGCATGCCGGTGCCGACCACGCTGATTTTGGCGACCGAGGGATCGGCGAGGATTTCGGCGTGGCCGATCCGCGGCTGCGCCTCGGCCAGCGTCGCCTGGGCGCGCGGCAGGTCGGCCTTGCCGACGGTGAAGGTCAGGTCGGTCAGGCCATCGGCGGAGATGTTCTGCACGATCATGTCGACATTGACGTTATGCTCGGCCAGGGCGCCGAAAATGGCGGCGGCGATGCCGGGACGGTCCGGAATGCGCCGCAGCGTGATCTTCGCCTCGTCACGGGAATAGGCGATCCCGGAGACAATCTGTTTTTCCACAATCTCGTCCTCGTCCACTACCAGAGTGCCCGCATTGTTCCCGCCAAATGGATCGCCCTCGGGACCATCCATATCGGCGAAGCTGGACAGCACCCGCACGCGCACCCGCTCGTTCATCGCCAGCTCGACGCTGCGCGTCTGCAGCACCTTCGCACCGACCGAGGCGAGTTCCAACATTTCCTCGTAGGCAATCTTGTCGAGTTTTCGCGCCTTGGACACAATTCGCGGGTCGGTGGTGTAGATGCCGTCCACATCGGTGTAGATATCGCAGCGATCGGCGTGCAATGCGGCCGCCAGCGCCACCGCGGAGGTGTCGGACCCGCCGCGGCCCAGCGTGGTGATGCGATTATCCGGCCCGATGCCCTGAAACCCCGAAACCACCGCGACCTGACCGCGCCGCATGCGCGCGATCAGCTCGGTTCCATCGATACCGGCGATGCGGGCGCGGCCATGCGCGTCATCGGTCCGGATCGGGATCTGCCAGCCCTGCCAGGACCGCGCATCGATGCCGCGCTGCTGCAGCGCGATCGCCAGCAGCCCGGTGGTAACTTGCTCGCCGGTGGCGACGACGGCGTCGTATTCCCGTGCGTCTTGCAGCGGCGACAGCGCCTGGCACCAGCCGACCAGCTGGTTGGTGGTGCCGGACATGGCTGAAACGACGACGGCGACCTCATGCCCGCGCGCCACCTCGTGCGCCACGCGGGCGGCGACGTTGCGGATACGGTCGAGGTCGGCCAGGGACGTGCCGCCGAACTTCATCACGATGCGGGTCATGGCGGTCGGGTGGTACTCCGGGATTTACGCGGCTTGCACGGTTTGCTGGGGGCGCACACATACTGGCCGAGGGTTTGGGGGGCAACCATGCAGCACACATCCGTCATAGCGGCCGAGGTGGCACGGTTCGACGCACTGGCCGCGAGCTGGTGGGATCCGAGCGGGCCGATGCGCCCGCTGCACCGGATGAACCCGGCCCGGTTGAGCTGGATCACCGCCCGCATCGCCGCCCGCTTTCCCGATCCCGGCGGCGTGCGGGTGCTGGATGTCGGCTGCGGCGCCGGCCTGGCGGCGGAGGGGTTGGCCAGGCGCGGCTACCGGGTGCTGGGCATCGACGCCGCCGGCGAGGCGATCGAGGCGGCCCGGAACCACGCAAAAAAGGCGCAGGAAGCGGGTCTCGATCTCGTACTGGACTACCGCGCCGGAACGGCTGAGGCGCTGCTGACGGAGGGGGTGAAATTCCCGGTGATCTCGGCGCTGGAGGTGATCGAGCACGTGGCCAACCCCGAGGCGTTCCTGCTCACCCTGGCCGATCTGCTGGAGCCCGGCGGATTGCTGTTTCTGTCCACCCTGAACCGCACCCGGCGGTCTTTCCTGGTGGCGAAGCTGGGCGCGGAATATTTGCTCCGGCTGCTGCCGGTGGGCACCCATGACTGGAAGAAGTTCGTCACCCCCGCGGAGTTGGCCAGCGGTCTGCGCCGGGCCGGCCTGAATGTGGCCGACATCGCGGGGATGACGCCCAGCCCCCTGACCGGGGGCTGGCGCGCGGGCCGCGACCTGGCCGTGAATTACATCGCCATGGCGCAGCGCCCGGAGCTGGCGCCTGTTCGCCCGGAGCTGACGACTATTCGAGCGTAAATCCCACCTTCAGCGTCACCTGATAATGCTTGATTTTGCCATCGCCGATATTGCCCCGCATCTGGATGACCTCGAACCAGCCGAGATGGCGTAGCGAGCCTGAGGCCTTGGCGACCGCGTTTTCGATCGCCATGGAAATGCTTTTATCCGAGCTGCCGACGATCTCGACGATTTTGTAAACCGGGTCCGACATATTCAACTCCCCTGCGGCTGCTGCTTCTGCGGGATTTCCAGCATAGGCGGCCGCGCTGATGGTTTCAGCCAACGCTGCAAAACTTTGTCGGGTTACAACAAGCTGGGCACCGACAAGCTCATCCGCCGCCCGAATGCCATCAGAGCCTGCCAGCGCGGCAGGTTCAACAGAATTCGAGGGGATCCTGAACGACCTATCCGTCGGCGCGCGGCACCCAGGGGATGGCGGACACCTCGATGCCCTCATCGGACAAGGCTTCCGCCTGCTCGGGCGTGGTCTCGCCGTAGATGCCGCGCCGGCCGCTCTCGCCGCGGTGGATTTTTCGTGCCTCCTCGGCGAATTGCGGGCCGACATAGTCACAGTTCTTCTCCACCTCGGCGCGCATCCGCTGGAGCACCCCACGGACATGGTCGGGCAGGCGCCCACCGGCCGCCATCGGCGCGCTATGTGGGGAGGCGGGCGCCGCAGGGGCATTTTCGGGGATATTCCCGGGAGCGATTTCCGACGGATGGGTATTCCGGCGCCGGCTCGGCACATGCGGCGCCATCAAGGCCCGCCCCACCTTCACCTCGCCGCAGGTGGGGCATTCGATCAGCCCCCGCTTCGCCTGCCGTTCGAAACCGGCGCTGTCCTTGAACCAGCCATCGAACTCATGTCCCTGATCGCAACGCAGCTGGTAGTGGATCATGCTCCCAATCCCGACAAATCCGCCCCCGGCATGCCGGATCAGGCCGTCTGCAGCAGCGGATCGAGCTTACCGGCGCGGTCCAGCGCCACCAACTCATCGCAGCCGCCGATATGCGCGCCGCCGATGAAGATTTGCGGCACCGAACTGCGGCCACCGGCACGGCGCACGGACTCCGCCCGCTCCTGGGAGCCATTGGGGGCGTGGATTTCCCGGAACGCCGCCCCCTTGCCTTGCAGCAGGCTGATGGCGCGGGAGCAGTACGGGCACCAATCCTGGGTATAGATTTCGATTTCGGGCATAAACTCTCCTTGAACTCCGTAAAATCGTGTTTCAGCGACAGTTGCGCAAGAGGTTATTCCAGCCGGGGATCGGGCACGCGGGCGGCGACCAGCACATCCACCGCAGCCGCCCCCGCGCGCAGCAGCGCGGAGGCGCATTCGTTGGCGGTGGCGCCGGAGGTCATCACGTCGTCGATCAGCAGCACCCGCGCCCCGGCGATCCGCGCGGCACGTGACTGCCGCACGGTGAAGGCGCGCTGCACCTCCGCGGCACGGGCCTCGGCCGATTTATCGCCCAGGGACGCCGTCGCGCGGATGCGGATCAGCACGTCCGGATGCATCGGCAGGTCCGCCAGGCGGGCAACTGCGCGGGCGAGCAGGGCCGCCTGATTGTAGCGCCGCTGGAACAGCCGGCGGCGATGCAGGGGCACCGGCACCAGCATATCCGCCCGGGCCAGCAATTTCGCCCCCGCGCGCAGCATCTGCGGCGCCAGGGCCGCCGCCAGATCGGTCCGATCGGCGTGCTTGAACGGCAGGATCAGTTTGCGCGATTGCCGGTCGTAGCGCAGAGCCGCGCGCGCCTGGCCGAACACCGGCGGCAGCAGCCCACATGCCGGACATAGCTGCTCCAGCCCACCGAGGGCGACCATCGGGAACGGCACGCCGCAGCGGAAACAACAGGGGTCAGAGACGAAACTGGTCAGGCGAAAGCACTCGACGCAGAGCTGGCCGGGCACCGCGACCGGCTGGTCGCAGGTGGCGCAGTTCGGCGGCAGCAACAAATCGAGCACGCGGCCCCCGGCGAACCGGACGCCGCAGTGCAAAAAATCCAGCAGGCTGCTAATGGCCAACCCCGAACCGCACGGTGCCGTCGCGAACGATTTCGTGCACCAGGTCGATTTCCCAGGACAGATATTCCTGCATCGCCGCCTCCACGCTGGAATTGCGGTCATACGGGCGCAGATAGAAATCCACGCATTCGCCATCCGCCGGCACGGTGCGGTCTTTTTCCAGCTTGCCCCCGGCGGCCTTCCAGGCGGCATTGCCACCCTCGAGCACCCGAATTTCGCCACCGGTCAGCCCGCGCAGTTCCGCCACAGCAAGCCCCGCCAGCTTTGCGTCCGGCGAGGTGACCACGACCTGCTTCGCCGCCGCCAATCGCTTCGAAAGTGCCGAAAGCCGGGTGCGGATGCCCCAGATCGCGCCGGGAACATGGCCGTCGCGGTAGTCGACGCTGCGGCCGAGATCCACCACCACCAGGCCTTCCGCCGCCAGTAGCGCGGTCAGTCCGGCGACGTCGATGGTAGAGACTGGGTCCTGCGCCGCCTCGGCCGCCGCCCGGCCCGATCCGCGCACAGCGTCCAGGCCGCCCTCGACCACGAACACATCCCGGTGCCCCATCTGCCGCAGCCAGGCGGCCGACATGCGGGCGCGCACTCCGGTGTCGCATAGCAGCACGATCCGCGCGCCGCGCACGCCGATCCAGGTGTCGGTCGCCTGTACCAGCTGCCCGCCCGGCGCGTTGCGGCTTCCCGGGCGATGGTCGGCGCGGAACTCCGCGGGGTCGCGCACGTCCAGCACATACAGCGTGTGGCCGGGATCGGCCTCGAAGCCCGCCAGTTCATCGGCGGAAATCACCCGAACGCCCGATTGATCGGCGAATTGCGTGGCCCGTCTAAGCGCTTCGGCGGCGGTGCGTGGCAGGTCCGGGGTGAATTTGTCGTCCCGGCCGAGATCGCAGGTCAGCCCCGCCAGTTCCCAGCCCATGGTGCCGTTGCGCAATGCCACCACCCTGTTGGGAATGCCGGCCCGGCGCAGGCTTTCCGCGCCCATGATGCTGCGGGTGCGCCCGGCGCAGTTCACCACGATCAAGGTATCCGGGCTCGGCACCAGATCGCCGATCCGGTAGGCCAGTTCCCCGCCGGGCACGCTGATGGCGGTGGGGATGGTCATGCGGGCGAATTCCTCCGCCGTGCGGCTGTCCAGAACCACCATGTCGCGGCGTTCGTCGATCCATTGCTTCAGCTCCGGCGCATCCACGCTTTCGGTGCCGTAGTGGTGCTCGACCCACTCGCCGAACGCCTTGGACGGCACATTGACCCCGCTGAACAGCACGAAGCCGGCGGCTTCCCAGGCTTTCGTGCCGCCGGCCAGAACGGAGATTTCGGTGCAGCCAATGCTTGCCAGATACGTGGCCAGCCGTTCCGCCAGGCTTTGTCCCGGCGGGCCGCTCCCGTCATCGACGCAGACCACGCGCGTGCCCCGCCGCCCCAGCAGCGCCGGTGCACGGATCTCGGCCCGCGACAGCGGACAGGGGATCGCCCAGAACAGATGTGAGGCGCCGAATTCGCCCTCCTCGCGCGCGTCGAAGATCGCCAGTTCCTGTCCATCCTCGATCCAGCCCCGCAGCGCCTTCGCGTCGATCGTCTTCATGCCATGCTCCTCAGCCATCGCGTCATAAAGCGTAGGCGTCTGGCGAAAGACTTGGCAATTCCGGCCGCGCGCGGCACATGAGGTCGGGTGAGCGATGCAATGCACATCTTCGACCGCCGGGCGGTCCGCCGGCACCGCGACCGCGCGGCGGCGACGGTGGATGGCGTCGCCGACATCCTGCGCGACGTCGCGGACCGGGTGCTCGACCGGCTCGACGACACCACCCGACGCTTTGTTCAGGCGCTGGAAATCGGCGGCCGCGGCATCGTGGCGCCGATGCTGCGCGACCGCGGGATCGAGGTCGTCAGCTGCGACCTGTCGGCCACGATGGCGGCGCGCAACGCCGGAATTTGCGTCGCCGCGGACGAGGAATGCCTGCCGTTCGCGCCGGAAAGCTTCGACCTGGTGGTCGCCAGCCTGTCGCTGCACTGGATCAACGACCTTCCCGGCGCCCTGCTGCAACTGCGCACTGTGTTGCGCCCGGATGGCTTGTTCCTGGCCAGCATCCCGGTGCTCGGCACCCTGGGCGAACTCCGCCACGCGCTGACTGCGGCCGAGGCCGCGATCACCGGCGGCGCCGCGCCGCGGGTTTCCCCGTTCCCGGAACTGCGCGACTGCGCCGCCCTGCTACAACGCGCGGGCTTCGCCTTGCCGGTGGCGGATCTGGAGGAGATCCGGCTGCTATACGCCGATCCGATCGCCCTGTTGCGGGATTTGCGCGCCGGCGGGGAAACCAACGCGCTGCGCCAGCGCGACCGCCGCCCGCCGCCCCGGTCCCTGTTCCCCGCCGCGCTGGCGCAGCTGGAACTTGAAGGCGCCCGCGTCCCCGCCACGCTGCGTCTGGCGATGCTGACCGGCTGGGCTCCCGCCCCGTCCCAGCCCCGACCGGCCGCCCGCGGCAGCGCCACGGTCTCGTTGGCCGACGCGCTCAATGCCGAAATTGACCCTTCTACGGAAACCCCCCGGCTTTCCGGCTGAGTAGCGTTTTTTGCCGAGACGTGGATAAGGTATGGTTTGGATGCCCCAAGCGGGCGCGCCGCCCGTGCGGGCGGCGGAGGAGGACCCCGATGACGGCGACCCATCTTTCGACATCTGCGAGCGCAAAACCCTGGACCCCGGAATCCTGGCGCGCCGCACCGATCCGCCAGTTGCCGACCTACCCGGATGCCGAAAAACTGACGGCGGTCGAGGCCAGGTTAAAAAAATATCCGCCGCTGATCTTCGCCGGCGAGGCACGCCGGCTGAAGGCCGCCCTCGCCATGGCGGCCGAAGGCCGCGCCTTCGTGCTGCAGGGCGGCGATTGCGCCGAAAGTTTTGCCGATTTCACCGCCAACATCACCCGCGACACGTTCCGGGTGCTGCTGCAAATGGCGGTTGTGCTGACCTTTGGCGCCGCTGTGCCGGTGGTGAAGATGGGCCGGATGGCCGGCCAGTTCGCCAAGCCGCGCAGCTCCGACAGCGAGACGATCGGCGGCGAGACACTGCCCAGCTACCGCGGCGACATCATCAACGGGCCGGAATTCACCCCCGAAGCGCGCGTCCCAAACCCCGAGCGGATGGAGTTCGCCTATTTCCAGTCCGCCGGCACGCTGAACCTGCTGCGCGCCTTCGCCTCCGGCGGCTATGCCGACCTGCATGAGGTGCATCGCTGGAACCTCGATTTCGCCGCGCGCAGCCCGTTGGCCGGGCGCTACCAGGATTTGGCGCACCGCATCGACGAGACGCTCAATTTCATGGCCGCCTGCGGCATGACCAGCTCGACCACGCCGCAAATCCGCGAGACCGATTTCTATACCAGTCACGAGGCGCTGCTGCTGCCCTACGAGCAGGCGTTGACGCGGATCGACACCACTTCCGGCGATTGGTACGCGTGTTCGGCCCATTTCCTCTGGATCGGCGACCGCACCCGCCAGCCGGACGGCGCCCACGTGGAATTCCTGCGCGGAGTGAAGAACCCGCTGGGTCTGAAAGTCGGCCCGACCACCGAGCCTGACGATTTGCTGCGCATCCTCGACACGTTGAACCCGAACAACGAAGCCGGCCGCATCACGCTGATCAGCCGGATGGGGGCAGACAAGCTTGCCGCCAAGCTGCCATCGCTGCTGCGCGCGGTGAAACGCTCCGGGCAGAAGGTGCTGTGGTTGTGCGATCCCATGCACGGCAACACCATCTCCACCGCCTCCAACGTGAAGACCCGCAGCTTCGATGCGATCCTGACGGAGGTGCGTGGCTTCTTCGACGCCCATGCGGCCGAAGGCAGCTGGGCCGGCGGGGTGCATGTGGAAATGACCGGCCAGAACGTCACCGAATGCGTCGGGGGCGCCCAGCGCCTCACCGAGGCCAATCTGTCGGAGCGCTATGAAACGTTCTGCGACCCGCGGCTGAACGCCGAGCAGTCGTTGGAGCTGGCCTTCCTGGTGGCCGAGGAACTGAAGGCGAGGCGCCAGCCGAACCAGTTGCCGGCGGTCGCCGCGCAATGAAGGCGGCTGCAAGCAAGCCGGGTTAGGGACGGGGCAGGCCGATGGATGACGGGGGGACAGGCCAAGCCGCGAAAGCGGAATCCGCCCGTGTAGAGGCTGAGCTTCTGGCGGCGGATATCTCGGCGCGGACCGATGCCTATTTCAACCGCACCAAGGCCGTGGTGCGCCGCTACGGCGACCAGCGGGTTACTTACGCGGTGTTCATGCGCCGTCCGGTGATCTCGGCACCGCGGCTGATGCTGGAATGGCTGGCGCAGGTCGCTGCCGCGCGCAGCACGGTATTCGATATCGATCTGATCCATCGGGAAGGCGGCTGGGTCGGTGCCGGCGAGCCGATCGTTTACATCTCCGGCAGCCTGGTCGAATTGTCGGACCTGGAAACTATCCTGCTGCAAAAACTCGGGGCGGCCTGCGTCGCCGCACACAACGCCTACCAGATGTGCCAGGCGCTGCCGAATGTGGCGTTTCTGGCGATGGAAGCCCGCCACTGCGCCGGTGCCGAGATGCAGCAGATGATGGCCTACGCCGCGTCCGTCGGCAGCGAGGCGGCGCGGCGGGAGGGCGCCAAGGGCTTCGTTGGCAACGCCAATGACGGCACCGCGCATTGGTTCGGCACCGAACGCGGCCTGGGCACCATGCCGCATTCGCTGATCGGCTATGCCGGCTCCACGGTCCGGGCCGCCGAGATGTTCCGGGAAACCTTCCCCGACGAGAACCTGACCGTGCTGGTGGATTATTTCGGCCGCGAGATCACCGACGCGCTGGCGGTCTGCGTCCGCTTCGCCGATCTGGCCTCCGGCGGGCGGCTGGCGTTCCGGCTCGACACCCATGGCGGGCGCTTTCTGGAGGGCCTCGATCCCGCCGAGAGCTATGCGGTGCTGGAGCGCCGGGCGCCGGGCGCGATTCGCCGCTACCGCAGCGATACCGAGCTGCGCTACCTCGTTGGCACCGGGGTCTCGGCGGCGGCGATCTGGCGCCTGCGCGAGGCGCTGGACGAGGCCGGATTCCCCCGCGTGCGCATCGTCGCCTCCTCCGGGTTTGGCAGCGACAAATGCCGGGTGATGGCCGATGCCCGGGCGCCGATCGACGTGGTCGGCACCGGCAGCTTCCTGCCCGATGCCTGGAGCGAAACCTACGCCACCGCCGATATCGTTGCCTATGACGGCGTGCCGCGGGTAAAAATCGGCCGCGAGTTTCTGCTGCGCAAGAACGTCGAACGGCAACGCAACATGGAGCCGCCGGTTGCGGCTGACACGGCGCACGGATAGGCTGGGGCTCCGCTCCAAACCCCTCGAACCACCCAAATGGGGGTCAAGGGGCTCCTGGCTCCTTGCAGGGTGCAGGGGCAGCGCCCCTGCTGGGGTTTGGGGCGAAGCCCCAACCTTGCAACACGAACGAGGAGGCTACCATGGCGGATCGGTTGGCGGGAAAGACGGCGTTCGTTACCGCGGCAGGCCAGGGCATCGGCCTGGCCACTGCGATCGCCTTTGCCGCCAACGGCGCCAAAGTGATCGCAACCGACATCAACGAGGCGCTGGTCGGGCAGATCGCGTCGGACCGCATCCGCACCGCCAGGCTGGACGTGCTGGACGCGGACGCGATCGACCGGGTGGCGGACGCCGCGGGCCCGGTCGATATATTGTTCAATTGCGCCGGCTTTGTGCATCAGGGCACGATTTTCGAAGCCACCGAGGCGGAATGGGATTTGGGTTTCGCGCTGAACGTGCACTCGATGTTCCGCCTGATCCGGGCCTTCCTGCCGGGGATGCTGGAGGGACATGGCGGGTCGATCATCAACATGTCCTCGGCCGCCAGCAGCGTGAAGGGCGCGCCGAACCGTTTCATCTATGGGACCACGAAAGCCGCGGTGATCGGATTGACGAAATCGGTCGCTATAGATTTCGTCAAGCAGGGCGTGCGCTGTAACTGCATCTGCCCCGGCACGGTGCAGACGCCGAGCCTGAACGAACGTATCGCCGCCAACGCCAGCAAGGCCGGTTCGGTTGAGGAAGCCCGCGCTGCGTTTATCGCCCGCCAGGCGATGGGGCGGCTCGGCTCGGCCGATGAAATCGCCGCGTTGGCGGTGTATCTGGGCAGCGACGAGAGCCAGTTCGTCACCGGCCAGGCCCTGGTAATTGACGGCGGCTGGACACTTTAAGTCTTTTAAGGGAAGGAAATCCTCGATGAAACTGCTGCGTTACGGCCCCGCGGGGGCTGAGAAGCCAGGCGTGCTCGATGCCGGTGGTACGATCCGCGACCTGTCGGGCGTGGTGCGCGACATCGACGGCTTCGCGCTGTCGGCCGCGTCGCTGAAGATGCTGGCCGGGCTCGACCTGGCGGCGTTGCCGAAAGTCGAGGGCAATCCTCGCATCGGCCCCTGCGTCGCGCGGCCGGTCAATTTCGTCTGCATCGGGCTGAACTTCGCCGACCACGCGGCTGAGACCAACAACCCGATCCCGAAGGAGCCGATCGTGTTCCTGAAATCGCTGAGCGCCTATTCCGGCCCCAACGATCCGGTGAAGATCCCACGCGGCTCGGTCAAGACCGATTGGGAATGCGAACTTGGCATCGTCATCGGCAAGACCGCCCGCTACGTGCCGGAGAACCTGGCAATGGACTATGTCGCCGGCTATTGCATCTGCAACGACGTCAGCGAGCGCGAGTTCCAGACCGAGCGCGGTGGCACCTGGGACAAGGGCAAGGGCTGCGAGACGTTCGGCCCGACCGGCCCCTGGGTGGTAACCCGCGACGAAATCCCCGATCCACAGGACTTGCACATGTGGACCGATGTGGACGGCAAGCGGATGCAGGACGGCAGCAGCAAGACGATGATCTTCGGCGTGGTGAAGCTGGTTAGCTATGTCAGCCATTTCATCACGCTGCATGCCGGCGACATCATCAGCACCGGCACGCCGCCCGGCGTCGGCGCCGGCATGAAGCCGCCCGTCTATCTGAAGCCGGGGCAGATGATGAAGCTCGGCATCGCCGGGCTTGGCGAGCAGGCCACCCCGGTGGTGGCTTTCTAGCTGGCCGGGTTCGCCGGGGCGACCTTCGGGTCACCCCGGAACGCCGTGCTGTGGCTGATCCTGGCCGCGACCCTGCTGCGGCTGGGTTTTGCCGCGTCACTCGGGCTGGGCGTCGATGAAAGCTACATGGTTGCCGCCGGGCGGGTGGTTTCGTTCGGCTATTTCGACCATCCGCCGGTGTCCTGGTGGCTGTCCTGGGGGGCGGCAAGGCTCCTGGGCGAAGCGCCGCTGGCGGTGCGGCTGCCGTTCATTGCTTTGTCGGCGCTATCCACCTGGCTGATGTTCCGGCTGGGAGCGGAAACAAATGGGGAGCGTGCAGGCCTGTGGGCCGCGGTGGCATTCTCCCTGTCGCCGGTGCTGGGCATTACCAGTGCCACCTGGGTGCTGCCCGACGGCCCGCTGGATTGCGCGTTGTTGGGTGCCGGGCTGTGCCTGATGCTTGCCCTGTCCCGGCGGGATTGGGATTGGGGCTGGTGGTTGGGCGCGGGGCTCTGTGCCGGGCTCGCCCTCCTGGCGAAATATTCCGCGGTGCTGACGATCGGCGGTGCGTTCGTGTTCCTGCTGACCAGCCGGGCGCACCGACACTGGCTGGCGCGGCCGCAACCCTATGCGGCGGTGCTGATCGCCTTCGCGCTGTTCAGTCCGGTGATCCTCTGGAACGCCACCCATGGCTGGGCCTCGTTCGCGTTCCAGGGCGCGCGCGCCGGGGCGGCGCGGTTCCGCCCGCTGGCGCCGCTGGAGGCGCTGGCCGGGGAGGCGCTGTTCATCCTGCCGTGGATCTGGGTGCCGCTGATGGTGGCGTTCGCGCTCGCACTGCGCCGCGGGCCGGCGGCGTGGCGCGGTTGGCTGCTGTGCTGCCTGGGCGCGCCCCCGATCCTGGTTTTTTCGCTGATTGCCGCCTGGTCCAGCCAGCGGGTGCTGTTCCATTGGGCCGCCCCCGGCTATCTGCTGCTGATGCCGTTGCTGGGCGCGTGGATCGTGCGGCGGCTGGACCGCGGCGATGTGGCGACACCAAGGGTGCTGGCGGGAACAGCCGGTTTTACGGTCGCAATGCTGGCGGTGCTCAGCCTGGGCGTGCAATTCGACCTGCTGAAACCGGTGGTGAGGCTATTTGCTCCGCGCACGGATCCGATGACCGAAGCGGTGGATTGGACCTCGCTGCGCGCGGAGCTTGCAGCGCGCGATCTGCTGCATCGGCCGAACACGGTACTGGCCGCAGCCAGCTGGCGGGATGCCGGCAAAATCGCCTACGGGCTGGGCCTCGATGTGGCCCTGACCTGTCTGAACCACGACTGCCGCCAGTTCGCCATTTCGCGGCCGGCCGACGGGGCCATTGGGCAGGACGTTCTGCTGCTCGTGCCCGACCATGCGGACCGGGTCGTACGGGACATGGCGCCGCTGTTCGACAGTCTGGAAACGCTGCCGCCGATTGCGGTGCGCTATCGCGGCCGGCGGCTGCACGATGTGGGCCTGCTGCTCGGCCATCGGTTGAAACACTGGCCGTCCGCGCCAGGCTGAGGTTTATGTCGACACCGAATAGGGCATCCGAACACCGGGGTCGCCGGGCGGAAAATCTTCCGTGTCGCGTGTCACCAACAGCATCGGGTGCGCCTGGGCCGAGGCCCGCTGCACCCGGCGCAGAGCCGCGGCGCGTTCGGCCACACGCGCGCCCACCAGGATCTACAACCAGGTCACTACGCTGATGGCTTTTTCGCTGTAGCGGGCGAGTTCGCCGCTCAGAAATCCAGATCCGCATAATGCGGCGACGCGATCGTGCCCGGCACGCGGTCGGCCAGGATGGCGCGGAAGCTGGGCCGCGATTTCATCCTCGCATACCATTCCCGTGCCGGCGGGGAGACCGCCCAGTCCACATCGCCGGCGAAATCCAGCGACGACAGATGCGCGGCAGCGGCGAAGTCGGCCAGCGAGATCGCGCTGCCGGCCAGCCATTTCCGGGTTTCCGCCAGCCAGCCGATATATTGCAGGTGGTGGCGCAGGGCCACGAACCCCATGCGCATCAGTGCCGCATCCGGATTGCCGCGGCCGGCCAGGCGCTTCATGAATTTTTCGCCGATCAGGTTGCGCGTAACCTCGGAATTGAATTTTCCGTCGAACCAGGCGACCAGACGGCGCACCTCCACGCGCTCGGCCAGCGAGCGGCCTAGCAGCGGGATATCGGGATAGGCTTCTTCCAGGTATTCGCAGATCACCGCCGAGTCCGGAACGGCGAAACCGTTCTCGTCGACCAAAGTCGGCACCGTGCCGGCGGGATTGAGGTCGAGATATTCCGCGCGCCGCTCCCACGTCTTCTCCTGGCGGAGTTCGAACGGCAGGCGCTTTTCCGCCAGCACCAGACGCACTTTGCGCGAGAACGGGGAAAGCGGGAGGTGATAGAGGTAGCGCATTCCCCGCGTTATGGCATCCTATCGCGCGCCGCGCCAAGCGAACGGAGCGCTAGTTACCGGGATGTCGCTGAAACCACCGCCGGCTTGGTGCCGCCACCCTGCTGGAACCGGCGCAAATAATCCGGCACCACCAGCTCGATCGGCGTCGGGGTCACGCCGAGCTGAGTCAGATCGGGCGCGCCCGGGGTGACGACATTGTCCCTCGCCAGCAGCCTCAGCTGATCGATGGTCAGCAGCTTGCCCGGGAGGTGCTGCAGCGCCGACGCGGACAGCCGCATCAGGAACATCGGCATGTCGAGCATCCGGTGATCCCGCCCGGTCAAACTCAATACATAGGCAATCACCTCGCGCATGCTGAGCACGCGCGGTCCGCCGAGTTCGAACGTTTTTGCCGCGGCGTCCTGCCGGTCCAACGCCGCCATCACCGCATCGGCGACGTCACCGACATAGACCGGCTGGAACTTTGTGTTTCCCGCCACCACCGGCATGAAGGGTAGCATCCGCGCCATGCCGGCGAAGCGGTTGAAGAACTGATCTTCCGGGCCGAACACCACCGAGGGCCGCAGGATCGTCGCCTGGGGAAAACCCTGCCGCATGGTGGCTTCGCCGGCGGCCTTGCTGGCGGCGTACAGGCTATCGGAATGCGGATCGGCGCCCAGCGCGGACAGATACACCAGCTTGCCCACGCCGGCGGCCGTGGCGATCCGGGCAATCCGTCCCGGTCCCTCGGCCTGAACGCGGGTAAAATCGCCCGAGCGGTTCTCGGCGAGGATGCCGACCGTGTTCACCACGATTTCGCTGCCCTCGATCGCGCGCGTGGCCGAAACTTCATCGGTCACGGTGGCGGCCAGCGGCACGATCTGGCCGACCGCGCCCATCGGCTTCAGAAACAGCGCCGCTTCCGGGTAGCGGACCGCGACGCGCACGACGTAGCCGCGCGCTGCCAGGCGTTTGACCACATAGCGGCCGATGAAGCCGGAACCCCCGAAAACCGTCGCCACGTTCCGCGTCGCCATGCCCGAGCCCCCATTTTGCCGGTCGTTGATATGCTGCAACCGCAAATGGCTCAAGACATTGCCGCCGCGCGGGGACGGGTTGACGCGAATGCGACTATTCCGACCCTGTCGCGCCGAGCTGCCCGAGGCGTAGGATCGAACGCGATAAGCGATTTTTCAAGGCCCATTCGGAGGCGCTGATGCCCGGTCCTTTATCATCCGATCTGCTCGCCAAAATGCATGCCTATTGGCGCGCGGCCAATTACCTGTCGGTGGGACAGATCTATCTGCGGGACAACCCACTGCTCGAAATCCCCCTGACGCTCGAACATATCAAGCCCCGTTTGCTGGGTCATTGGGGAACGACACCCGGCCTGAACCTGATCTATGTCCACCTCAATCGGCTCATCAAGCAACACGATCTCAACATGATAAACGTCATCGGCCCAGGACATGGCGGCCCGGGCCTTGTGGCGCAGACCTATCTTGAAGGATCGTACACCGAGCGCTATCCGGCGATCGAACGTAGCCGGAACGGCTTGCACCGATTGTTTCGGCAGTTCTCCTGGCCCTATGGGGTCCCCAGTCACGTGTCGCCCGAAACGCCCGGCTCCATTCATGAAGGCGGTGAATTGGGCTACTCGCTGGCGCACGCCTATGGCGCCGCTTTCGACAATCCCGATCTGATCGTGGCCTGTGTCGTCGGCGACGGAGAGGCGGAAACCGGTGCGCTGGCCACCAGCTGGCATTCCAATAAATTCCTCAACCCGGCGCGCGATGGCGCGGTCCTGCCGATCCTGCATCTCAACGGTTTCAAGATTGCCAACCCGACAGTGCTGGCCCGCATCAGCCGTCAGGAGCTGACGGAGCTGTTGCGCGGCTACGGCTACGATCCGCACTTTGTCGAGGGCGATGATCCGGCGATCGTCCATCAATCGCTTGCCGGTACGCTCGACATCATCCTGGCGCAGATCCAGGCCATCCAGGCCGTCGCGCGGTCGCGCCCCGAAACCGAAAACCTGGAGCGTCCGCGCTGGCCGATGATCGTGTTGTGCACGCCAAAGGGGTGGACCGGACCGAAATTCGTCGACGGCAACCCGGTCGAGGGCACCTGGCGCGCGCATCAGGTGCCGATCGCTGACTTCAAGAACCCCGAACATTTGAAGCAACTCGAAGACTGGATGATGAGCTATCGGCCCCGTGAATTATTCGATGAACATGGCAAATTCCGCGAGGACTTCGCGGCCTTGGCGCCGACCGGCCATCGCCGCATGGGTTCCAATCCGCATGCCAATGGCGGTGAACTGCTGCAAGCTCTGTCGATGCCGCATTTCCGGGACTTCGCCGTCACGGTGAACAAGCCCGGAAGCGTCGAGGCGGAAGCGACGCGGGTGCTTGGAAAATTCCTGCGCGACGTGATGAAGCTCAACCTCGGCCAACGGAATTTTCGACTGTTCGGGCCTGACGAGACAGCCTCCAACCGGTTGGAGGCTGTTTATGAGGTCTCGGGCAAGGCATGGATGGCTGAGATGCACGAGGTCGACATCGATCTAAGCGTCAATGGCCGCGTCATGGAGGTGCTGAGCGAGCATCTGTGCGAAGGCTGGCTCGAAGGATACCTGTTGACCGGACGGCATGGCCTGTTTTCCTGCTACGAAGCCTTCATCCACATCATCGGTTCAATGTTCAATCAGCATGCCAAATGGCTGAAGGTCACGCGCGAGATCCCCTGGCGCAAGCCGATCGCATCGCTAAACTACCTGCTGACATCCCATGTCTGGCGACAGGATCACAACGGCTTCTCGCATCAGGATCCAGGTTTCATCGATCATGTCGCGAGCAAGAAGGCGGATGTGGTCCGCATCTATCTGCCGCCCGACGCGAATTGCCTGTTGTCTGTCGCGGATCACTGCTTGCGCAGCCGCAACTACATCAACCTGATCATTGCCGGCAAACAGCCGGAGTGGCAGTGGCTGGACATCGATGCGGCGGTTCGTCATTGCACCGTCGGCGCGGGCATCTGGCAATGGGCCAGCAACGATAGCGGCGCACCGGACGTGGTGATGGCCTGCGCCGGCGACGTGCCGACGCTGGAAACCCTGGCGGCGGTGACGCTGCTGCGCGGCTATGTTCCCGACATCCGTATCCGTCTGGTCAATGTCGTCGATCTGATGGTTTTGCAGCCGCAATCGGAGCACCCCCACGGGCTAGGTGACGAGGATTTCGATTCGCTGTTCACCCGGGATGCACCGGTGATTTTCGCCTTCCATGGCTATCCCGGGATCATCCATAAGCTGACCTACCGACGTCACAACCACGACAACATCCATGTGCGGGGCTACAAGGAGGAAGGCACCACCACGACCTCGTTCGATATGGCGGTGTTGAACAATTTGGATCGCTATCAACTTGCATTGGACGCCATCCGGCGCATTCCCCGGCTCAGCGGTCAGGTGGAACAGGCGACGTCGCGTTATTGGACGACAATGGAGCGTCACAAACTCCATATCAGCGAGCATGGCGAAGACATGCCCGAAATCCGCGACTGGCGCTGGACCCCGTGAGCGGGGAACCGGAACCGAACGTCCTTGCCTTGAACAGCGGTTCGTCCTCCCTCAAATTCGGCGTCTACCGCGTCGGATCGTCCGGGGCGGAGCGGCTGCTTTCCGGTGCGGCGGAGTCGGTCGGCGGCGAGGATGGCAAGTTCTGGGTCCAGGACCCGCACGGAAATGCGCTGCTATCGGAAGCGGCCTCGTTTCCCAGCCAGCGCGAAGCGGTGCGTCGCATCGAAACGTGCCTGGCCACGCTCGACATCCCGCCGCCGGTGGCGGTCGGGCATCGGATCGTGCATGGCGGGCCGGGTCTTCGTCAGCATTGTCTGATCGACGCTGCGGTTCTCCGCCAGTTGGCCGCTGCCACTGCGTTCGCCCCGCTGCATACCCCTTCGGTGCTGTCGGTGATCCGCTCCGCCCAGGAGCATTTTCCGGGAGTTCCGCAGGTGGCATGCTTTGATACCACTTTCCACGCCGGATTGCCGGATGTGGCCCGTGTCCTCCCGATCGCCAAAGAACTGCAATCGGCGGGAGTTCAGCGCTACGGGTTTCACGGCCTGTCCTGCGAGTCCATCCTGCGCCAGCTGGCGCAGGACACACCGGACCGCGTGATCATTACCCATCTCGGCAATGGCGCCAGCATCACCGCGGTGAAGGACGGCAAGTCTATCGACACCAGCATGGGCTTGACCCCGACCGGGGGGATCCTGATGGGCACGCGCAGCGGCGACCTCGATCCCGGCGTGCTGATCTATCTGATGCGGGAGAAGAACTTCGATGCGGCGATGCTCGAAGAACTGGTGGATCGCCATTCCGGCCTTTTGGGCGTTTCAGGTCTGACCGGCGACATGCGCCATCTGCATGCAGCTTCTGCCTCGAACGCCGATGCCCGCCTGGCCGTGCAGATGTTTGGTTATTCGGTCCGCAAGCAGCTGGCGGCGATGGCCGCGGCGTTGGAGGGGGTCGACCGGATTGTCTTTACCGGTGGCATCGGAGAACATGATGCGGAAATCCGCGCGACAATCTGTGCGGGCCTGTCCTGGATGGGCGTCCGCCTGAACGACGAGCGGAACCGGTCGGCGCAAAATCCGATTAGTGAGCCCGGATCGCGTTGCGAGGTCCAGGTTCTGCCATCCCAGGAAGAAGAACAGATCGCTCGCCATACCTGGTCATTGCTGCCGCCAGCTTATTTCCGACCTGGACCGGAAAGGGCCAGAGCATAGTCGGGAGAATGACCGACACCGGCCCCGAAATCATCGGCATGTGGAGACGAAAAACTATGCAGGCGCCACGGTTCTCTGGCCCCTTTGCCGGTATCGGAGCCGCCTTGGTGCTCGGCGGATGGCTCGCTGGGCCGGCGCGGGCAGAACTGCCGATGCATCACGACCTACCGTATGCGGTGGCGCTGACGATCGCGCAGGCGGCGGTGGAGAGCTGTGCGGCGAAGGGCTATCCGGAATCGGCCGTGGTGGTCGATCGCGACGGGGAGACGATCGTGGCGATCCGCGGCGACAACGCTGCGCCGCACACGATGGAGAACGCCCGGCGCAAGGCGTACACGGCCATGAGCTTCCGTATCTCCACGACCGACTACGCCAGGCGCTACGCCGACAATAATCCGGTGGTGCACCAGCAGGTGACGCTGCCGAACGTGATCGCCATCCCCGGAGGATTGCCGATCAAGCTGGGCAACGAGGTCATCGGCGGGGTCGGCGCCTCGGGTTCGCCGGGGGTGGACGAGCCATGCGTGCAGGCCGGGCTGGACAAGGCCGCGGATCAGCTTCGGTGATCGGTCGGCGCGTCCCGCGGGTCCCTTGACGGCAACGGATGCGGGGGCTACATCGCCCACCGTTCGTTCATCCTTGGACGCGCGGAACGCACCGGATGCCCAGGTGGCGGAATTGGTAGACGCGCAGGTTTCAGGTACCTGTGGCCGTAAGGTCGTGGAAGTTCGAGTCTTCTCCTGGGC
>JAYTXR010000088.1:0-9411 GCA_043742865.1 Acetobacteraceae bacterium | reverse complement strand
GTCTATCTTGAGCCGGTTGCGTTGAAGCTGTCCCAGATTTCGGGCAAGCCGGTGAAACTGGTGATGACCCGCGAGGAAGTGTTCCGCGCGTCCGGCCCGACATCGGGCGCGGCGGTCGAAGTGAAAATGGGCGCGATGAAGGACGGCACGATTGTGGCCGCCCAAGCCGTGCTCAAATACCAGGCCGGCGCGTTTCCAGGATCGCCGGTGCAGCCCGGCCTAATGTGCGCGTTCGCGATGTATGACATCGCCAACGTCCATGTGACCGGCTACGACGTGATTTCCAATCGCGCAAAGGTCGCCGCCTATCGCGCCCCCGGTGCGCCGATTTCGTCCTACGCCGCCGAACAGGTGGTCGATGATCTCGCCCGCCAGTTGGGCATGGACGCGATCACCATCCGCGAAAAGAACGCCGCCAAGGCCGGCACCAAAACCGTCTATGGCGTGACCTTCCCGGAAATCGGCTATGAGGCGGTGCTTGCCGCCGCCAAGTCGCACGCCCATTGGAAGGCCCCGCTCGGCAAGAACCAGGGCCGTGGCATCGCCACCGGATTCTGGTTCAACATCGGCGGCGAAAGCTCGGCGTCGGTGTTCGTCAACGAAGACGGCAGTATCAGCGTGGTGTCGGGCAGCCCTGACATTGGCGGATCACGCGCGTCAATGGCGATGATGGCCGCCGAAGTGCTCGGCATTCCGGTCGATAATGTCCGCCCGATTATCGGCGATACGGCATCGATTGGCTTTACCAATGTGACAGGCGGCAGCCGCGTTACCTATGCCACCGGCATGGCGACCGTGCAGGCGACCGAAAAGGTCATCGAGCAGTTGAAGCAGCGCGCCGCGATGATCTGGGACATCAGCCCCGACGCGGTGGATTGGAAAGATGGCCAGGCAGTTCCGGCCGGCGCCAATGCTGGCGGGTTCGACCCGCTATCGCTGGCGGCGATCGCGGCGAAGGCCGGCAAGACCGGCGGGCCGATCGGGTCGGAAGTTTCGGTCAACGCCCAGGGCGCAGGCCCGGGCTTCGGCGCGCATATTTGCGACGTTGAGGTTGACCGTGAAACCGGCCAGACCACGATCATCCGCTACACTGCCATCCAGGATGTCGGTCGTGCCATTCATCCGTCCTATGTTGAAGGCCAGATCCAGGGTGGCGCGGTGCAGGGCATCGGCTGGGCGCTGAACGAGGAATACATCTACAACGCCAAGGGCGAGCTGGATAACCCCGGCTTCCTCGACTACCGCGTGCCGGTCGCTTCTGACCTGCCAATGGTCGAGGCGGTGATGATCGAAGTGCCGAACCCGCGCCATCCGTTCGGAGCCAAGGGCGTGGGCGAGGTGCCGATCGTGCCGCCAATGGCCGCCATCGCCAACGCCATCCGCAGCGCCACCGGGCTGCGCATGGAACACCTGCCGATCTCCCCGCCAAAACTGCTCGCGGCGTTTGGCGCCCGCTGAAGGAACGATGCCGACCGTCGTTATTTCGGGCTCGACCTGCCGCCAGTTCACCGGCGGCAGGACCGAGTTCGACGTGAAGGCCGGCAACTTCCTGCGGCTGGTTCGGGAACTGGACGAGATGTTCCCTGGCCTCGGACATCAGGTCGAGGAAAGCATGGCCATCGCCATCGACGGCGAGATTTACCAGGACGCCTATGGCGCGTCGTTCGGTCCGGACAGCGAGATCGTGCTGTTCCCGAAGATCGCCGGGGGCTGAAACTTAGCAAACAAAAAGGGCCAGAGGGCGTTGCTCTCTGGCCCTTTTCTGTGTGGAACCCGCCAGATGAACGGACCCCTCGTTGTTACCTTCGAACTGGGCGCGCGTTATCGCCAGGATGTCGCCTCCGCGCTGGGTGGCGCCGCCGCCATCGTTTATCTGGCAGACCTGCCGCAACAGGCCCGCGCCCAGGCGCTGAGCGGTGCCGCCGTGGTGCTGGCGCGCAATACCGGCAAGGAGTTGCAGCCCGGCGAGCCGGCACTGCTCGCCGGGGCGAAGCTGATCCAGTTCATGACCGCGGGGGTGGATTACATCCCGCTGCATCTTCTGCCGCCGGAGGTGCCGGTCGCCTGCAACGGCGGCGCCTATGCGGAGATGATGGCCGAGCACGCGGTCATGCTCGCGCTGGCCGCCGCCAAGCGCTTGCTGGTGGAGCATGCGGCGCTGAAGCGCGGCGAATTCAACCAGTTCACCCCGAACCGGATGCTCGCGGGCTCGGTGTTCGGCGTGTTCGGTTTCGGCGGCATCGGCGTGGCCACCGCGCGATTGATGCGGTGTTTCGGGATGCGCGTGCACGCCGTCAACCGCCGCGGCGCCAGCGAGGCGCCGACCGACTGGATCGGCACTTCCGGACAAATCGACGAATTGCTGGCGGCCTCCGACGTGCTGCTGGTCAGCACGCCGCTGACCCGCGTGACGATCGGGGCCATCGGGGCGCGCGAGCTCGGCCTGATGAAGCCCGACGCCATCCTGATCAACCTGGCGCGCGGCCAGGTGATCGACGAGGCGGCTTTGTATGCGCATCTGCTGGCGCATAAAAACTTCATTGCCTGCATCGATGCCTGGTGGATCGAGCCGGTGCGGCACGGCGAGTTCCGCATGGATTTCCCGTTCATGGACCTGTCGAATGTGATTGGCTCGCCGCATAATTCGGCTTCCTCGGACCGGTCGCTGTCGATCGCGCTGACCCGTGCGGCCGATAATTGCCGGCGGGTGCTGACCGGCGAGGCGGCGCTGCATCTGATCGGTGCGGAGGAGCGCGCGGTTTGAGATTTATACCAACCGTCATGGACACCGCCCGTTGGCATAGGGAAGGCCAGGGCGCTCCCTCCGCTGGCATTCCAACTGCCAAGCGGGTAGCCGGAACCTTGGCCAGCTACGCCCAGGACCCGCCAAAGGGCAGTCACCCTTTGGAAACCCGATACTTATCAAGAAGATAAGGTTCCGACTGTCCGCTGGGGGCAGTTGGAATGCCAGCGGAGGGGGAGCCCAAGCCCTTTTTCCGAACGGTCAGTGGTTAGGCCGGTCGGTAGCAGGATAGCTTCAGGTAGGCGAAGCTATCCTGCTCCAGATATTTGTTTTAACGAGCCATTTTATCGCTCTATTGCCGGGGTGCGACGTCCAGCCGCACCACGATCCCCTGCAGATCGGGGCTTGGAGCCGGGTAGCGTTGCATGACCAACGGATCATGGCCCGGCACGATATGCTGCGGCGTCGGGGCGGCGGCGCGCAGTTTATCGAAACCTTCCAGCATCTGGCCGATATGGAAGGCGGTGGTGAACGGGCGGTTGGTTTCCAAATTCTCGTAGTAATGGGTCACATCGGACGCTAGCACCACCCAGCCCCGCTTCGTGTGCACGCGGACGAATTGCAATCCGGCGGAATGGCCGGGGGCGGGATGCAGGGTGATGCCGGGTGCCACTTCGCCGGGACCGTCGTGGAAGGTCACGCGCTTCTGGTAGTTCAGCCGGATGATACCGACCACGTCCTCCACCTCGAACGAATGGGCGAGTATGTCGTATTGCATGTAGCGCCCGACGGCGTAGTGGATTTCAGGTTCTTGCAGATGAAACTTAGCCTGCGGAAATTTATGGAAATTGCCGACATGGTCGTAGTGCAGATGGGTCAGCACCACGTCCTGAATGTCGTTGGCATCGACACCGACAAGGGCCAGCGCCTCAATCGGGCATCGCAGGTAGGTGCGTTTGCGCTGGGCGGCGATCTCGGCGGTGAAGCCGGCGTCGATCACCACGGTCCGGTCCGCGCCCTTGGCGACCCAGACGAAATAATCCATCGGCATCGGCGCGTCGTGCGGGTCGCCGCCGATGAAGTGCTCGGTACGTTTGGCGTCGCGCATGGCGTAGCGGATGGCGAATAGTTCGTAGGTCGGCGGGGCTTCGGCCATGGATTTCCCTCAGGGGTTTTTTGCAGGCTAGCGGGCTATCGCCCACCACGGCAATCGGCGCTAGATTTCTGGTCCATCGCGGGCAGGCGAGCGGGAGAGGGGACAGAAAAATGAAATTCGGCGTGTTCTACGAGCATCAGCTGCCGCGTCCCTGGACGGAAACATCCGAATATCAGCTGTTCCAGGACAGTCTTTCGCAGGTCGAATTCGCCGACAAGCTGGGCTACGACTACGCCTGGGTGGTAGAGCACCATTTTCTGGAGGAATATTCCCACTCCTCCTCGCCGGAGGTGTTTTTGGCCGCGGCCAGCCAGCGGACCCGGAACATCCGGCTCGGCCATGGCGTGGTGCAGCTGACCACCAATCAGCCGCACCGGGTGGCGGAGAAGATCGCCACCTTGGATCTGATCTCCGGCGGGCGGGTGGAACTCGGCATGGGCGAGGCGGCGGGGCCGGCCGAGCTGCATCCGTTTGGCATCCGCGTGCGCGACAAGCGCGAACGCTGGGAGGAGGCGGTGAAGGCCATCCTTCCGATGTTCACCGAGGAAGCCTGGGAATTTCACGGCCAGTACTATGATTTCCCCGCCCGCAACGTGGTGCCCAAGCCGATGCAAAAGCCGCATCCGCCGCTCTGGGTGGCCTGCTCCAACATCCAGACCATCGCCTCGGCCGGCGAGTGGGGCATGGGCGCGCTGGGGTTTTCGTTCGTTTCCCCCGACGCGGCGCGGGCCTGGGTGCATCGTTATTATAACAACTACCTGCATCGGCCGAACCGGCTGGCGGCGTACAAGACCAATCCGAACATCGCCATCGTCAACGGCTTCATGTGCGCGCCGACCGATGTGGAAGCGATCGAGATGGCGTCGGGCTGGACGTTCTTCATCTTCGCGCTGTCCTATTACGGCCGCAACGGCATCGACGCGCCAGGCAAGGGCGATCTGTGGCGGGACTACCAGGCGTGGCGGCAGACCGACAAGGCAAAAGCCGCGTTGCGCAACGGCCTGATCGGATCGCCCGATACCATCCGCCAGCGGCTGCGCCAGTTCGAGGACGCGCATGTCGATCAGGTTATTTTGCTTAATCAGGCCGGCAAGACCACGCACAAGGCGATCTGCGACAGCCTGGAGCTGTTCGCGAACGAGGTTATGCCGGAATTTCACGCCCGCCAGCCGGCACAGGAGGCATGGAAGGCAGGCGTGTTGGCGGGAGATACCGTGCTGGAGAATTTGGATACCGAACGCTACGACCTCTATTCGCACCAGAACGAGGATATTGTGCGGCTGACGCCGGAGCAATTGAAGCAGCGCATGGCCGAGAAGGAACGCGCGGCGGCGGCCGGCGAATGACCATGCAGTTCGGCGTGTTCGACCACATGGACCGTGGTCAGGGCAGCCTGGCCGAGCTGTACGAGAGCCGGCTGCAACTCGCCGAGGCCTATGACCGCGGCGGTTTCTACGGCTACCATGTGGCCGAACACCACGCGACACCTTTGGGGGTGGCGCCGTCGCCGTCGGTGTTCCTGTCGGCGGTGGCGCAGCGCACCAAAACGCTACGCTTTGGGCCGCTGGTCTATCTGCTGCCGATGTATCATCCGGTACGGCTGATCGACGAGATTTGCATGCTGGATCAAATGAGCGGCGGGCGGTTCATGCTCGGCGTCGGGCGCGGCATATCGCCGGTGGAGATCCGATTATGGGGCATCGACCCCGACATCGCGCCGGCGATGTATCAGGAAGCGCTGGAGGTGATCCTACAGGGGCTGACGACGCGCGAGCTTAGTTTCCAGGGCAAATATTACCAGTTCGACCGCATGCCGCTGGAGCTGGAGCCGGTACAGCGCCCGCACCCGCCGCTATGGTATGGGGTGGCGCGACCGGAAGCGGTGGATTGGTGCGCCGAGCACGATGTCAACATCGTCACCAACCTGCCGGCAGGACCCATGCGCGCGGTCACCGACCGCTACCGCGCGGTCTGGGCGGCGCGCGGCAATCCCCCGGAGACCCTGCCGAAGATGGCCGGCACCCGTCATGTCGTGATCGCAGATACCGATGCGAAGGCATTGGACATCGCCCGGCGCGGCTACCCGAAATGGCGCCAAAGTTTTTTGCAACTGTGGCTCGAACGCAGCAGCCTGCTACCCAGCCCGGCCGCAATCCCGCCGGAAACCTTCACCGAGCTGCAAGCCCAGGGCCGCGGCATCGCCGGCTCCCCCGGCACGGTGCGCGCCTTCCTGGCCCGCGCCATCGAGGCGGGCGGATTGAACTACCTGCTATGCCGCTTCGCCTTCGGCGATATCCTGCCGGCCGAGGCGATGCAGTCGGTGAACCTGTTCACCCGCGAGGTGATGCCGGCTTTCGCCAACCCTCAGACGGCCGCCTGAACCCCCAGCCGCCCCGCCATCTCCTGGATGAACTGCCAGGCCACGCGTCCGGACCGGCCGCCGCGGGTGACCGACCATTCCACCGCCGCGGCGTGCAGCGCTTCCTGGCCGATCGGCAGCCGCATATCCTGCGCGTAACCGTCGATCATCGCGAAGAAAATCGGCTGGTCGCAATTGTGAAAGCCAATCCACAGCCCGAAGCGGTCCGACAGCGAGATTTTCTCGTGCACGGCCTCGTCGGGGTTGATCGCGGTGGATCGCTCGTTCTCCACCATCTCGCGCGGCATCAGATGGCGGCGATTGGAGGTGGCGTAGAACAGCACGTTGTCCGGCCGGCCCTCGATGCCGCCGTCCAGCACTGATTTCAGCGCCTTGTAGTCGGCATCCTCCTTCTCGAACGATAAATCGTCGCACAGGATCAGGCAGCGCCTGGCCTCGCCGCGCAGCAGGTTCAGCAGCTCGGGCAAGCTGCGGATGTCCTCGCGGTGAATTTCGATCAGCGCCAGGCTGCCGGGCCGTTCGGCGTTGGCCACCGCGTGCGCGGCCTTGACCAGCGAGGATTTGCCCATCCCGCGCGCGCCCCAGAGCATGGCGTTGTTGGCCGGCAGGCCATGGGCGAAACGCCGGGTATTTTCCAGCAGGATCTGTTTCTGCTGCTCTACCCCTTGCAACAGCGAGATATCGACGCGCGATACCTTCGCCACCGGCGCCAGCCGCGCCGGGCTCGGGTGCCAGACGAACGCATCGGCGGAACCGAGCTCCAGCCGGGGGGCGGGGGGCGGGGCGA
Source organism: Acetobacteraceae bacterium (assembly GCA_043742865.1). GTDB lineage: Bacteria > Pseudomonadota > Alphaproteobacteria > Acetobacterales > Acetobacteraceae > PALSA-911. The sequence goes on along the minus strand of JAYTXR010000088.1, from coordinate 2,345 downwards.
GCCGCTCCAGCGCCTCCGCGATCCGGGTGACGAGGTCGATCATCGGCTGGTTCATCGGGCTGGGGTCTCATGATGGCGTTGGGGAAACTTGACGGGAAGCCAGCGGAAACTATGGTCCGCGCCGGATAACCGCAACCAGGACGAAAAACATGCTCACCACCACCGCCTATGCCCAGGATCTGACGGCCATGATGGGCGGGGCGACGCAGTTCCTGCCGCTGGTGCTGATCTTCGGCGTTTTCTACTTCCTGCTGATCCGCCCGCAGCAGCAGCGCGCCAAGGAAATGAAGTCGATGCTGACGGCGCTGAAGCGCGGCGACCGCGTGGTCACCGGCGGCGGCATTCTGGCGACCGTGCAGCGGGTCAAGGAAGGCTCGAACGAGGTGGAGGTCGAGCTGGCGCCGAATATGCGCGTGACGGTGCTGCGCGAGACCATCAGTTCGGTGGTGAAACCCACCGCGGCCAACGATTCCAAAGCCGCCTGAGCGATAAAAAAGGCCCCTTGCGGGGCCTTTTTCGGATCAGCCTGCCTTTAGGGCAGCCTCGGCGTATTCGTAGTTGGCGATCTTGTCGAGCCAGTTGGTCACGTAATCGGGACGGCGGTTGCGGAAGTCCAGGTAGTAGCTGTGCTCCCACACATCGAGGCCCAGCAGCACTTTGCCCTCGCCGGTGGCCAGCGGGTTGGAGCCGTTCGGGGTCTTGGTCACCTTCAGCTTGCCGTCCGCCGCCAGCACCAGCCAGGCCCAGCCGGAGCCGAACTGCGTTGTGGCAGCGGCCTTGAAGGCGTCCTTGAACTGCGAGACGCCGCCCAGATCGGCGGTGATCTTGGCTTCCAGCGCGCTGGGAATGGCGCCGCCCTTCGGCGACATGTTTTCCCAGAACAGGATGTGGTTCCAATGCTGGCCGGCATTGTTGAACACCGGCGCCATGTCGGCCTTGCCGTGCGACAGCCGGATGATTTCCTCCAGCGATTTGCCGGCGAGTGCCGGATCGCTGGCGACGAAGCCGTTCAGCGCGGTGACATAGGCCTGGTGATGCTTGTCGTGATGCAGCTCAAGCGTTTCCTCGCACATGCCCTGCGCCGCCAGCGCGGTTTTGGCATAGGGAAGCGGGGGAAGTTCAAAGGCCATCGGAAGGTCTCCGGGGTTTGCTGTTAAGCCCAATTCGGGTGGGGCCGGCGCGGCCGGCCAGCCTGCAGGAGGCTGGACTTAGCTATGGGTCGGCTGGCCCCCCGTCAAGCGGGCCCCCCGTCAAGCGGGCCCTGCGTCAAGCTGGCCCTGCGTCAAGCTGGCCCCGCTTGCAGGACCGGCGGTTTCAGGCCACCTGCGGACAATGAACGAATTTCTGATCGATTTCGTCCGCCTTCACGACCCGGACCGGTTCCTGACCGCGCTGTTCGCCCCGCCGGACAAACGCGGGGCGCTGCTGGCGCTGTATGCGTTCAACCATGAGCTGGCGCGGGCGCGCGAAGCGGTGACCGAGCCGGCTTTGGCCCTGATCCGGCTGCAATGGTGGCGGGAAGTGGTGGACGGCGCCGACCGGCGCCATGAGGTGGCCACGCCGTTATCGGCTGCTTTGCGCGCGGGCGCGTTGGCAAAATCCGATCTGCTGGCGCTGATCGACGCGCGAGAAGTTGAAGCCGACCCCGCCATCCCCACGCTGGCCGAATGGCAGGGCTATGTGCTGGCCGGCGCCGGCGGGCTGGCGGTCGCTGCCGGGCGGCTGCTGGGGGCGGTGGAACCTGAGCGCCTGCGACCCTTGGGCGCCGCCTATGGCGTGGCTGGCATATTGCGCAGCGTGCCGGCGCTGGCGCGCCAGGCGCGCTGCCTGCTGCCGGAGGATTTGCTGGCCGGGCAGGATTTGTCGCCCGAAGCGGTGGTGCTGCGCCCAGGCACTCCGGCATTGGCGCCGGTGCTGGCCAGGCTTCGGGCGGAGGGATTGGCGCTGCTGCGGGCGGGAAGCGGGTTGCGACTGCAGCGCGGCGCGATCGCCGCGGCGCTGCCGGCGGTGCTGGCGCGCCGCGATCTGGGCAGGGCTGCAAGCTCGCGGGGCCGGGGTATCGGCGACCGGCTGGCTGTTATGCTCGCCGCCGCCGCTGGACGAAGCTGACATCGCCCCCTCAAACTGGCTTGTCGTGACCGCTACGCCCGCTTGCGTGTTCTTTGCGGCTTTGCCGTCCCCACCAGCGGCGCCAGGAACCGTCCGGTGTGGCTGCCCGGCGTTGCAACGATGTCCTCCGGCGTCCCGCACGCGACGATCTGCCCGCCGCCGGCGCCGCCCTCGGGGCCCAGATCGAGGATCCAGTCGGCGGTTTTGATCACCTCCAGATTATGCTCGATCACCAC
>JAYTXR010000087.1:0-5602 GCA_043742865.1 Acetobacteraceae bacterium | reverse complement strand
TGGGTCTTGCCCTTGTCGTGGTCAAAGAACACGCCGGGGCTGCGATGCATCTGGCTGACGATGACGCGCTCGGTCCCGTTGATGATGAACGTACCGTTATCGGTCATCAGGGGCATGTCGCCCATGTACACCGGCTGCTCCTTGATGTCGCGGATCGACCGCGCGCCGGTGTCCTCGTCCAGATCCCAAACGATCAGCCGCAGAATGACCTTCAGCGGGGCGGCATAGGTCATGCCGCGCTGGATGCATTCCTCGACATCGTATTTCGGCTCTTCCAGTTCGTAATAGACGAATTCGAGCCGGCCGCGGCCAGCGAAATCGTCGATCGGAAAGACCGATTTGAATACTTCCTGCAGGCCGGTATTGGTCCGGCTGTCATGCGCGGTAGCCATTTGCAGAAACGCTTCGTAGCTGGAGCGCTGCACGTCGATCAGGTTGGGCATCCGGGCAATTTCGGGGATCCGCCCGAAGCTCTTGCGAATGCGCTTGCGCCCTGTAAACGACCCGGTGATCGCGTTCATCAGCTGTCCTAACCCTCGTGAGTGCAACGGAGCCGGTACGCGGCTCCCGAACTTTCCGTCCGTCCCGCCGCAACGGGTACGCGGGCGGGAATCATGCGATTCCCGCCCTTTTTAGCCCAAACCTGACCCAACCCCTGAAAAATTGGAGATGGGAAAGCCTCGATGGTGATAGCCTTCGGCTTACTTGATTTCGACGCCAGCGCCCTGGTCCTCCAGCATCTTCTTCAGCTTGGCGGCCTCTTCCTTGTTGACGCCTTCCTTCACCGCCTTCGGCGCCGCCTCGACCAGGTCCTTGGCTTCCTTCAGCCCGAGACCGGTGATCGTGCGCACTTCCTTGATGACGTTGATCTTCTTGTCGCCGATCGAGGCCAGGATGACCGTGAACTCGGTCTGTTCCTCGACCACGGCGGCGGCAGCGGCCGGGGCAGCCGCGGCGGCGGCCGCCGGGGCGGCAGCAGAGACGCCCCAACGCTCTTCGAGCATTTTGGACAGCTCGGCAGCCTCGAGCACGGTCAGCGCGGACAGTTCGTCCACAAGTTTCGGTAGATCAGCCATTGCGTGTATCCTCTTACTTAGACTTTGGTGGGTTCCGTGCAAGCCGGCAGTCCGGCCCGCATAGTCATGCCTGCAATCCCGATCTGTTAGATCAGGCCCGATCTGTTAGATCAGGCCGCCTCGGCCATCTCGTCCTTGTTGGCGCCATTCTTGTTGGCGTAAGCCCCGAAGACCCGCGCAAGCTGTCCGGCCGGCGCCTGGAGCACGCCGGCGATACGGGTGGCGGGGGTCTGGATCATCCCCACCAATCCGGCACGCAGCACATCCAGCGACGGCAATTCGGCCAGCGCGCGAAGCCCGGACACATCGAGTGTCTGGGCGCCGAGCGCACCGCCGATCAGCACGAACTTCTCGTTGGTCTTGGCGAACTCGACCGCCGTCTTGGCCGCTGCCACCGGGTCCATCGACCACGCAAGCGCGGTCGGTCCCTTCAGCATCGGTGCGAGGCCGCCGAATCGGGTCCCTTCAAGGGCGAGGCTGGCCAGACGGTTCTTAGCGACCTTGAAGGTCACCCCGGCCGCGCGCATCTTCACCCGCAGAGCCGTCACTTCGGCCACGGTCAGACCCTGATTCTGGGTGACCACGACCATCGACGTCTCAGCGAACACGGATGCGAGCTCGGCGACGAACTCCTGCTTTTCCGTACGGTCCAAATCCCGTCTCCATATTGGCCGGGCGCGTTTGGACCGCGCCGGGCCGGGTTGCCCAAAGGACTGTCTGGGTTGCCCCAAACAATCCGGTTCGCCTGTCCTGAGGACCGGGGCGCAAAACCATGCGCCGGTGCCTCGTCAGCCGGAACCGCCAAAGCCGTTCGGGGCAGCGACTGCCCCGGAAAACCTGGCTTCCCCGTCTCCCACGCGCGGACCTGAGCGATCCCTTAACCTCCAGGCCGGAACCTGGCGGACGTGCGGTCTTGGACAGGTTCAGGGATGCGTCGCACCCCCTGCCCGCCAGCCCCGGTTGCCCGGTGCCGGCGTATCTCGTTTAGTCAGCGTATCTCGTTCAGCCAGAAACCGTCGCCACATCCACCCGCAGGCCGGGGCCCATCGAGGAGCTGAGGGCGACCTTCTGCAAATAGGTGCCCTTGGCGCCGGTCGGCTTGGCGCGCTGCACGGCATCGACCAGAGCCTTGATATTCTCCAACAGCTTGGCCTCGTCGAAACTCGCCTTGCCAATGCCGGCATGGATGATGCCGGCCTTTTCGGCGCGAAATTCGACCTGCCCGGCCTTGGCGGCGCTGACCGCGCCCTTCACGTCCATGGTGACAGTACCGATGCGTGGGTTCGGCATCAGCCCGCGGGGCCCGAGGATTTTACCGAGACGGCCGACCAGGGCCATCATGTCGGGGGTGGCGATGCAGCGGTCGAACTGGATGTCACCGGCCTGGACCTTTTCCGCCAGATCCTCGGCGCCGACCACATCGGCGCCGGCATCCAAAGCCTCCTGCGCTTTCGGGCCGCGGGCAAAGACACCAATCCGGAGCACCTTGCCGGTGCCGTTCGGCAGGCCGACCAGGCCACGAACCATCTGATCGGCGTGCCGCGGATCGATACCCAGGTTCAACGACAGCTCGATCGTCTCGTCGAATTTCGCCCGGGCGTTGGATTTCACCAGCTGGATGGCCTCCTCCAGCGGGTAGGATTTGTTTTTGTCGACCGTGGCGTAGGCAGCCACCAGGCGCTTGTTCTTTGCCATGGTTCAGCCCTCCACCACAGTGATGCCCATCGATCGGGCCGAGCCGACCAGCATGCGGACCGCGCCATCGACGTCGTTGGCGTTCATGTCCTTCATCTTGGTCCCGGCGATCTCGCGCAACTGCTCCATGGTAACACGGCCGCTGGGCGCTCCCTTGCCGGGTGTGGTCGTGCCTTTGGTGATCCCGGCCGCCTTCTTCAGGAAGTAGGTGTTCGGCGGGGTCTTCATGATGAACGTGAAGGTGCGGTCACCGAACGCGGTGATGACCACGGGGATCGGCATCCCCGGCTCCATCGCTTGCGTGACCGCGTTGAATTCCTTGACGAACGACATGATATTCAGGCCACGCTGACCGAGTGCGGGACCCACCGGCGGCGATGGGTTGGCCTTGCCGGCGGGTATCTGCAACTTGATGTAGCCGACGATTTTCTTCGCCATAATCCCTGGTCCTTTCCGGTATTCCCGGCCAAACGGCCGAAAAACATGCCAAGAGACCGCGGTGCATGCGATAACCGCCGCCATAGGGTTATGGCGACCTGAAATCTCCCGCGTTCCGATAGAAACGGGGCCTTTATAGGAGGTGTCCGCGCGAGTCCAGCGCTTTCTATGACGAAACCGCTAACAGGAGACCCTGCCCTGCCCTTCTCGCATAGCCTGGCCGGCACGCGATACGTGTTTTCCGATCTCCGCGCCCTGCTGGCCCGCGCCAGCCCCGCCCGCTCCGGCGACCTGCTGGCCGGTATCGCCGCCGCATCGGCCGCCGAGCGCGCCGCGGCACAGTATGCGCTGGCCGACCTGCCGCTGTCGGCGATCCTGAACCAACCGGTCATCCCCTATGAGGACGACGACGTGACCCGGCTGATCCTGGACCGGCACGATGCGGCAAGCTTCGCGCCGGTCGCCTCGATGACGGTCGGCGCATTCCGGGAATTCCTTCTGACGGCCGACCCGCCGGCGCTGGTGGCCATGCGGGCGGGACTGACGCCGGAGATGGTGGCGGCGGTCAGCAAGATCATGCGGCTGCAGGATCTGATCGCGGTCGCGGCGAAGTGCCAGGTGACCACGCGGTTCCGCAACACCATCGGCCTGCCCGGCCGGCTGTCGGTTCGCCTGCAGCCGAACCACCCGGTGGACGATCTGCGCGGCATCGCCGCCGCCACGCTGGACGGGCTGCTGCTCGGCGCCGGCGATGCGGTGATCGGGGTCAATCCAGCGACCGATTCGGTGGAGAACACTGTCCTGCTGCTCGAAATGCTGGACCAGATCCGCGCTCGGTTCGAAATCCCGACGCAGACCTGCGTGCTGGCGCATGTGACCACCACCCTGCGCTGCATCGAGCGCGGCGCCCCGGTCGACCTGGTGTTCCAGTCGATCGGCGGAACCGAGGCGGTCAACCGCAGTTTTGGCGTGTCGCTGGCGCTGCTGGCGGAGGCGCGCGACGCCGCATTGTCACTGAACCGCGGCACAATGGGCCAGAACGTGATGTATTTCGAGACCGGACAGGGCAGCGCGCTGTCGGCCGGCGCGCATCACGGCGTGGACCAGCAGACGATCGAAGCACGCGCCTATGCGGTGGCGCGGGAATTTGCGCCGCTGCTGGTGAACTCGGTCGTCGGGTTCATCGGTCCGGAATATTTGTATGACGGCAAGCAGATCCTCCGGGCCGGGCTGGAGGACCATTTCTGCGGCAAGCTGCTCGGCCTGCCGATGGGGGTGGATGTTTGCTACACCAACCACGCCGAAGCGGATCAGGACGACATGGACGCGTTGCTGACGCTGCTGGGCGTGGCCGGCGTAACCTATGTGATGGGCGTGCCGGGGGCGGATGATGTGATGCTGTCCTACCAAAGCACGTCGTTTCACGACGCGTTGTATGTCCGTGCCGCACTGGGCCTGAAGCCGGCGCCGGAATTCGATCAATGGCTGGAGCGGATGGGGATCGGGGACCCGGCCAATGCCGGGCGAATTCCCGCCAGCCTGGCGCCGACGCGTATCGGGTTGGGCTGATGGCCGATCCGCCGATTCTTTGGCAGGATTTGCGCCGGCATACGATGGCGCGGGTGGCGCTGGGCCGGGCCGGCAACGGGATGCCGACCGCGGCGCATCTGGCCTTCCAGGCCGCCCATGCCGCGGCGCGGGATGCCGTTCACACAGCCTTGGATATGCGGGCTTTGCGCGACGACCTCGCCGCGTCCGGGTTCGATAGCTGCGCCGTGCACAGCGCGGCGGCGGATCGGCGGACCTATCTGCTGCGCCCCGATTTCGGCCGCAAGCTGGCGCCCGGCCAGGCGGCGGCGCTGGCGCCGATGCCCTTCTGTCTGGCTTTGGTGATCTGCGACGGGTTGTCGGCGGTCGCGGTGCAGCGCCATGCCGTGCGGTTGCTGACCCATCTGCGCCCCAGGCTGGGCGGTTGGCAGATCGCGCCGGTGGTGGTGGCTGAACAGGGGCGGGTAGCGCTCGGCGACGAGATCGGCGCCTGTTTGCAGGCCGACGCGGTGGCGGTGCTGATCGGCGAGCGGCCGGGACTTTCCGCCATGGACAGCCTCGGGGTCTATCTGACCTGGCAACCGCGGCCCGGCCGGACCGATGCCGAGCGCAACTGTATTTCCAACATTCGCCCGGGCGGGCTAACCCCGGCGGACGCGGCGGCGAAGCTCGCCTGGCTGATCGGGCAGATGCGGCTGCTGGGTCGGACCGGGATCGGCCTGAAGGACACCCAGAACCTGGCGTTATCTTATACCACCCGTCCTAATTCCTGACTCCATGGGGGTTCCCAAAGTGCGCCGGGCTTGATTCCCTAGCGTTGCGGCCGATTCGCGGCGTTGGGAGCT
>JAYTXR010000086.1:0-10975 GCA_043742865.1 Acetobacteraceae bacterium | reverse complement strand
ACCTTGTACAGCGAGAAGAACACCGGGATCTGCACGATCATCGGCAGGCAGCCGCTGGCCGGGTTGATCTTCTCCTCCTTGTACAGGCCCATGGTCCGTTTTTGCAGCTCCTGCGGATTGTCCTTGAACTGCTCGCGCAGCACCTGCATTTTCGGCGCCAGCAGCTTCATCCGGCTCATTGAGCGATAGGAGTAGTTGGCCAGCGGGAAGAACAACAGCTTGACGAAGACGGTGAACACCAGGATCGCCAGGCCGAAATTGCCGATCAGGCTGTTCAGCCAGTCCAGCGCATAGAAAATTGGCTTGGTCAGAAAATAGAACCAGCCGAAATCCACCGCCTTGTCGAAATGCGGGATGCCGTATTGCGTCTCGTAGCTGTCGAGCAGCCGCACCACCTTGGCGCCGGCGAACATGTGCTGCGACAGCACCGCCTCGCCGCCGGGTGCCACGGTCTGCGGCTCGTCGGATTTGTAGTCGACCTGATAATGGTCGCCACCGCCGACATACAGATAGCGGACGGTGCCGGTGGCGGCTTGATCCGGGATCAGTGCCGTCAGCCAGTATTTGTCGGTGATCCCCGCCCATCCGCCGACGCCCGATGCCTTGAAAGCGACGTCGCGTTCGTTGGCGTCGGGGTCTTCCTGGTGTTTCGCGGCCTTGCTCTTGGCGTCATCGTAGGTGGTTTCCTGCAAAGTCCCGCCGGCGACGCCGAGCAGGCCCTCGAACAGCACCGAATAGCCGGAGGTTACCGGCTTGTAGTCGCGCCGGATGCGCGACCACGGATACAACGCGATCGGCGCGCCGGTCGCGTTGCGGACCGCCTGACGGACCGAGAACATGTATTCGTCATCGACCGACAGGCCGATCTCGAAGGTAAGGCCGGCGCCGTTGTTCCAGGTCAGGCTCACCGGCTTGCCCGCGCCCAGCGTATCGGCCGACGCGGTCCAGACCGTGTCGCCATCGGGCAGCTTTACCTCCGACCCGGCGGCAGCGGACCAACCGTATTGGACGTAGTATGGCTGCGCATCGGAGCGCGGCTCCAGCAGTCGGACCAGGGGCGAATTCGGCGCCAAGGTCTCGCGATAGTCGTTCAGCACGATGTCGTCGATGCGTGCGCCGAGCAGACTGATCGAGCCGGTGACGCGCGGCGCGGCAATCTTCACGCGCGGCACCTCTTTTGGCACCAGGCTCTGTGTCACGTTTCCGGGCACCGCCGGCTGTCCGGGCCTGGCGGCATCCGGCTTGCCTGCCGGCGCGGTCGCTTGCGTGGCAATCTCCGGCGGCAATGAGTGGGGCAGTTGCGGGCGAACCAGCAATTGGAACCCGAGCAGGATGGCGACCGAAATCGCGATCGCGAGAAAAAGCCGCTTCTGGTCCATCGATGCCCCGTTCAGTCCCGCCCTGGAGGGGCGGGTGTTGCTGTCTGACTTGCGTATTCCGGCTCGGAGTATTCCGGGTCGGGCGCGTCGACGGGATCATATCCGCCCGCATTCCAGGGGTTGCAGCGCAGGATCCGCCACCCCGCCTTCGCCCCGCCGCGCAGCGCGCCATGCCGCCGCAGGGCGTCCACCGCGTAGTCGCTGCAACTGGGGCAGAACCGGCAATTCGGGCCGATGAAACCGCGCAGCGTGTATTGATATAGCCGCACCGCGCCGATCCCGAGCCTAGCTGCCGGGGTCACAGCACGCCGGCCTTTTCCATGGCGCGGGCAATATCGCGCCGCAGTGACAAAAAATCCCGTTTGCGGGTGCCGTCGCGCCCGATAAGCACCAGGTCCACGCCGGTGAGTGAAAAATCAGCCAGTAGCAGCCGGGCGGCTTCCTTCAACCGGCGGCGAGTGCGGTTGCGGACCACCGCGTTGCCCACTTTCTTGGTGACCGTAAAACCGATCCGAGCCGGCGCGTCATCGTCGCGCCGTAGCGCCTGCAGCACGACGCCGGGCATCGGCGCCTTGCGTCCTTTGCTGGCAACACGCAGAAACTCCGCGCGGCGCTTAAGGCGCTGCGGCGGGGTCCGCATGTGGTAATCTCAGGCGGACAGCTTCGAGCGGCCCTTGGCGCGGCGATTGGCCAGCACCTTGCGGCCGCCGACGGTCGACATGCGCGCCCGGAAGCCATGGCGGCGCTTGCGGACCAGCTTGGATGGTTGATACGTGCGCTTCACGAGGCGTCTCCAATGCGTACATCGACGGGACCGGTCCCCAATCCGTCAGGGACGCCCGTCGCAGGGGGCGGCTTATAGGGGGGCGGCCCCCGGCCGTCAATCGGGCATGCCGCTTTCTTGCAGGCATCCGCTTTTTCGCAGCCACCCGCTTTTTCGCAGACAGCGGTGCGCATCGCGCCCGTATCGCTTATATCAGCGCGGAGATCGCTGATCATTCCAACCCAATTTCAGATCGGACCGAGGATGAAGCGCCTGCTGCCGATCGGAGCCCTGCTGGTCTTATTGTTGATCGCGTGGAGCAGCGGGTTGACCCACGAACTGTCCTGGGACGGACTGATCGCCCGGCGCGGCGAGCTCGGCGCTCTTGTGTCAGCGCATCCGGCCACCGCGCCGCTGCTATATATAGGCGTCTATATCGCGGTCGTGGCGCTGTCCGTGCCCGGCGCCGCGGCGATCCTGACGATGACCGGCGGCATGTTGTTCGGGCTGCTGGCGGGCGCTGCGGCGGCTTGCGCCGGGGCCACGCTTGGCGCCGTCACGGCGTTTCTGGCGGCCCGCTACGCATTTGCCGGCCCGCTTGCCGGCCTTGCCGGCCCCTGGCTGAACCGCTTCCGCGCCGGTTTGGAGAAGGACGGCTTCAGCTATGTGCTGGCGCTGCGGCTGATGCCGGTGTTCCCGTTCTGGCTGGTCAACCTAGCCCCGGCGTTGCTCGGCATGCGGCTGGCGCCATTCGCCGCCGCCACCTCGATCGGCATCGTGCCGGGCACTGTGGTGTTCGCCTCGATCGGCGCCGGTCTGGATCGGGTGATCGCCGCCGGCGGCCAACCGAAGCTGAGCCTCGAGCTGTTTCTGCCCCTCGCCGGCCTGGGGGTGCTGTCCTTGGCACCGGTGGTCTGGCGCAAATGGAAGACTGCCCATGGCCGCGTCTGACGCGCCGCGTTTTGATGTCGCGGTGATCGGCGCCGGGTCGGCCGGCCTGTCGGTCGCCGCCGTCGCGACGCAGCTCGGGCTGCGGGTGGCGCTGATCGAGCGGGCGCGGATGGGCGGGGAGTGCCTGAACAGCGGCTGCGTGCCCAGCAAGGCGCTGCTGGCCGCCGCTCATGCCGCCGACGCGGCCCGCCATGCCGGGCGCTTCGGCATCCGGTTGGCGGAGCCAGAGATCGACTGGGACGGCGTGCGGGCGCATGTGTCCGGCGCCATCGACGCACTCGCGCCGATGGACAGCGAGGTGCGCTTTTCCGCGATGGGCGTGACCGTGCTGCGCGGCGAGGCGCGATTTGTGGCCCCGGATGCGCTGAGCGTCGATGGAAGGCGCGTCGAGGCCAAACGCATCGTCATCGCCGCCGGCTCGCGTCCGGCGATCCCGGATATCCCGGGGCTGGATCGCGTGCCGTACCTGACCAACGAGTCCCTGTTCGAGATGCGCGACAAACCCGCGCATCTGCTGATCCTCGGCGGCGGACCGATCGGCCTGGAGATGGCGCAGGCGCATGCAGCCCTCGGTTGCCGCGTCAGCGTGATCCAGTCCGGCAACATCGCGGCCAAGGAAGACCCCGAGCTGGTTGCCGGGCTGCGCATCGCCCTGACGGCGCGCGGCGTTGCGCTGCACGAGAATAGCCGGGTCATCGCGGTCGAGACCGATCCCATCCAGGGCAATGTCGTGCTGGTGCTGAAGGACGGCCGTCGGATCGCGGGTTCGCATCTGCTGGTGGCCGTAGGCCGGGCTCCCAACATCGAGGATCTGGACCTTGCCAACGGCCATGTGCAGGCCGGCAAAAATGGCATCGCGACCGATCGCGGCCTGCGCAGCCTGACCAACCGGGGCGTCTTCGCCGCCGGCGACATCGCCGATCCCGCGCGGATCGGGCCACGCGCCTTCACCCATGTCGCCAGCTATCACGCCGCCCTGTTGATCCGCCGCGTGCTGTTCCGGCTGCCCGCGCGGATCGACTATGCGGCCCTGCCACGGGTTACCTTCACCAGCCCGGAGCTGGCCCAGGTCGGGCTCACCGAAGCCGAGGCACGCGCCGAGGGCCATAAGGTTTCGGTGCTGCGCTGGCCGCTGGCGGAGAACGACCGGGCGGTGACGGAGGGCGAGAGCCTGGGGCTGATCAAGCTGGTCGTCGCGCGCGGCCGCGTGCTCGGTGCCGGTATCCTGGCCCCGCATGCGGGGGAGATGATCGGCCAGTGGACGCTGGCGATTTCGCACGGGATCAAGCTGTCCGCGCTCGCCGGCATGATTGTGCCCTATCCGACCCGCGCGGAGATCGGCAAACGCGCCGCCGGCAGTGCCTTCGCCGCCAGCCTGTTTTCCGCCCGCACCAAGACGCTGGTCGGGCTGTTGTTTCGCCTACCCTGAGTGGCGGGTTAGGGCAGAGCCCAAGCTTCTTTTCCGAACGGTCAGCGGTCAGGTCGGTTGGTATGACTAGTCCAGATGAGGTCTGACCGACTGTGGTCAGACATCATCGTTCCGGTTGCCGAATTCTACGTCGCGGTGCACGTGCACCGACATCAGGATGCCGAAACCCACCATCACCGTCAGCATCGCCGAGCCGCCATGCGACACCATCGGCAGCGGCACGCCGCCCACGGGGATGACGCCCATTACCATGGCGATGTTGACAAACACGTACATGAAGAAATTGAACGAGATGCCCAGCGCCACCAGCCGGCCGAACTGGTGGCGGCAATTCAGCGCGATCGCCATGCCGCCCAGCACGATCAGCGCCAGCAACCCCATTGTCACTAGGCCGCCGATCAGGCCGAATTCCTCGCCGACCATGGTGAAGATGAAATCGGTCTGCTTCTCCGGCAGGAAGTTGAGATGGCCCTGGGTGCCCTGCAAAAAACCCTTGCCCCACATCCCGCCCGCGCCGAGCGCGATCTTGGACTGGATGATGTTGTAGCCCGCACCCAGCGGATCGCTCTGCGGGTTCAGGAAGGTATCGATACGGGCGCGCTGGTAGTCGTGCAGGTGGCTGATGACGAACTGCGCGACGAACGGCACCGGCAGCAGGATCAGCAGGAACTTCCATAAGCGCACCCCGGCGGCGAAGAACATGGCACCCCCCACCAGCAGCGTGATCACGGCGGTGCCAAGATTGGGCTCCTTCAGGATCAGTCCGACCGGGATCAGCACCGCGATTACCGGCGGGATCAGGAACAGCGGATTGCCGATCCGCTCCCACGACGCCCGGTGGAACCAGGCAGCCAGTGCCAGCACCAGCGCGATCTTCATCAGCTCGCTCGGTTGCAATTGCAGACCGCCGATATCGATCCAGCGCTGCGCGCCCTTGCCGACGCGGCCCATCTGCATCACCAGCACCAGCAGCGCCAAGCCGCCGGCATAGCAGGGCCAGGCCAGCCGGGCGATGAAGCGGATGTCCACCAAGGCGATGCCGATCATCAGCACCAAGCCGAAGCCAAAGCGCAACGCGTGCTTGGTGGCGTAGGGCTCGGGCGCGCCGCCGGCGGCGCTGTACAGCGCGACGTAGCCGATTCCCGCCAGGGCGCAGAGCAGCAACACATATCCCCAGCTGACCCGCCAGAGTTTTCCGGTCAGATCAAACGAAGCCTCCCGGATCAGCCGTCGTTGCATTATCGTGTCAACTCCGGTCCGCCACGCGGGCACCTTGCGGCTCGGTTCGGTTCGCCGGGTCGCGGCGCAGGGTTTCGGCCATGATGTCGCGGGCCACCGGGCCGGCGGTGGCCGCCCCGGCATTGCCGTGTTCCACCACCACGGCCACGGCGTAGCGCGGCGCGTCATAGGGCGCATACCCGACGAACAGCGCGTGCGGGCGATATTCCCAGGGCAGGTTTTCCGATTTGAAACCGCCCCGTTCGCGCAATTCGCGAGACACCCTGCGCACCTGGGAGGACCCGGTTTTGCCGGCCATCTGCCCGTGTCCTTCGCCGAGGCGGGCAATCGGGGCGGTGCCGCCGGGCTCGTTGACCACCTGCCACATGCCCTCCCGCACCAAATGAAGATCGCGCTCGGGTATATCCAGGATCGCCCAGTCGTCGGGTTTGGATCCCGGTTGCAACACGCCGGCGATGCTGCGGGTCAAATGCGGCTCGATCGCCCGTCCGGTGGCCAGGCGCGACGTGTAGGTGGCGAGCTGCAGCGGGCTGAGCTGGATGAAGCCCTGGCCAATGCCGCTGACGATCGCATCGCCGATGTTCCAGGCCTTGCCTTGGCCGCGCCGCCAAGCCCGGGTCGGGATCATACCGGCGCGCGCGCCCGGCAGGTCGATGGTCGGGTCCACGCCCATGCCGAGGCGGTGGCCCATGGCGGCGATCCGGTCGATGCCGGTGCGGCGGGCAACCTCGTAGAAATACACATCGCAGGAATTCTTCAGCGCGCCGCGCAGGTCGAGCGCTCCGTGGCCGTCCTTGCGCCAGCAATGAAAGCGGGTGTCCCCGAGATCGAGATAGCCCGGACAGGGCAGCCGTTCGCCCGGGCTGATGGTGCGCGCGTTCAGCCCTGCCAGCGCGACGCACATCTTGAAGGTGGAGCCGGGGGCATATAGCCCGGCGGCGGCCTTGCTGATCAGCGGGGCGCGGCGGTTGCGGGTCCAATCGGTCCATTGCGCCGGGGAGACGCCGGAATTGAACAGCGATGGATCGAAGGACGGGTTGGACACCATCGCCAGCACCTCGCCGTTGCGGCAATCCAGCACCACGGCCGAGGCACTCTCCTCGCCCAGCCGCTTGCTGACCATTTGCTGCAACCCGGCATCCAGGGTCAGGCCAATATCCAGGCCCTGAGTGCCTTCCTGGCGGTCCAGTTCACGGATCACCCGGCCGACCGCGTTCACCTCCAGCTGCACCGCGCCGGCGCGGCCGCGCAAAGTCACTTCGTGGAATTTCTCCATCCCCGCGCGCCCGACGCGGATACCCGGCAGCGCCAGCATCGGCTCATCAGCCACATCCGCCTCGTTCGGCGGCGCCACGTAGCCCACCAGGTGGGCGAATTCCTCCCGGAATGGATAGGTTCGCGAGGTGCCGACATCGACCAGGATCCCCGGCAGGTCAGGCGCATTGACCTCGATCCGCGCCATGTCCTCCCAGCTCAGGAACTCCCGCACCATGATCGGGATGAAGCGGCGGTGACGATGCACCTCGCGCTCGATCCGTGCCCGCTCATGCTCCGCCAGCGGCACGATGCGGGAGAAATTCTCCAACGTATCGGTGGTGTCGGTGGTCTGCTCAGCGATCAGCAGGGCGCGCCAGTTGATCCGATTGCCGCCCAGCACCTCGCCGAACCGGTCCAACACCCGCCCGCGCGGGGGGGCGATCAGCCTGGCACTGATCCGGTTCACATCCGCCAATGTGGCGTAGCGGGCGCCGTCGATGACCTGGACTTTGTACAGCTGCGCGGCAAGCCCGCCGAGGATCGCCACCTGCCCGCCCATCATCAGCAGGGCGCGACGGGTAAAGACGCCGGTGTGTCTGGTTTCTCGCTTCATGCCTTAGGCCTGCCTACCTAGAGCAATATCGTTGAGGTTGCTTTAACCGAGCGATAAAATTGCTCGTCAAAACAAAGATCTAGAGCATGATCGCTTCGTCTATCTGAAGCGATCATGCTCTAAGCCTGTTCCGGAGCGGCGATGGAGCGGTGGGCGCGGATGAACAGCACCGCCAGTGCCGGATACAACGCGATGGTGACCGCCGCCTGCAATAGCGCAGAACCGGCCGGCAGCAGGCGCAAGCCGAGCAACGAGGCCAGTCCCCAGCCGAGGGCTGCGCAGAAAGCAGCAAAGCCGGAAAACGCAGTCCAGGTCAGGGCGAAACTCTGCCGTGCCAGGAAGCGCTGCCAGCGCAGGGAAAAACCGTGCACCGCCAGCAGGCAGATCACGCCGACGCCGATCGGCAGATAGCCGAGCAGATCGAGCAGCAACCCGATCGGAAAGACCACGATTCGCGGCATCGAGGCAGGGCGGAACAGCGTCCAGAAATAAACCGAGATCGTCGCCACGGCGGGGATCAGCGCCGCTTGCCCGGCAAAGCCGAACGGCACCGCGGCCAGCAGCATCAGCAGCATTGTGCAGCTGACCGGAAAGCTGGCCCGCGCCGCCATGTCCAACCGCCGGCCCAGGCTGGGCCGCGGGCGGATGCCGGGAATGCGATCGAAATTCGCCATCAGCGCTTGGCCTCCGGCGAAAAGCTTTTCCCGCCCGTTTCGGGCGAGACGATACCCCGCAGGCCATAATCGAAAATACGAATCACCTCCAGCCGGTCGAGCCTGGCGCTGGGCTCTACCTCGGGCACGTTCGACGCGCTGTAATGCACGGTGCCGACCGGCAGGTTGGCGGGAAACGCGCCCGCCTCCGCACTGGTCACCACGCGCTCGCCCTCGGCCGGCACTGCCCCTTCCGACCAATAGGTAAGCCGGGGCCGGGCGCCGTTGGTCCCGACCAGGATCGCCCGCGCGCGGCTGGTCTCCAGGATCACCGGAATGCGGCTGTTCAGGTCGGTCAGCAGCAGCACCCGCGCCGTGCGCGTGCCGATTTCGGTCACCCGTCCGACCAGCCCGCGCTCATCCAGCGCGATCTGCCCCTTGGCGATGCCGTGCCCGGGGCCGAGTGCCAGCAGCACGGCGCGAGCATAGACACCGCCCGCATCGGCCACCACCCGGGCGGTCACGAAGGCGGCCGCCGGGTCGGGGATCCAGTGCAGATTGGCCCGCAGCCGCTGGTTCTCCGCGTCCAACGCCAGGGCGGTCGACTGCCAACGCCGCAGCCGCTCGTTTTCGTCGCGCAGGCGGATATTTTCGCCGCGCACGGTCAGCAATTCGGAGAATTCGGTGGCCACTGAGCGCGCGCGACCGACCGGCTCGGATAGCACCGCATAAATCGGCGCTAATGCGTCAGCTAAGGCCATCCGCGCGCGCTCGGCCAGCAACGCGTCGGCCTTGCCGAGCAGCAGCAGCGCGAAAGCGGCGACGATCAGCACCGGCAGCGTCAGTTTCGCTATTGCCTGCCGGGCCGGGATGGAAAGCCGGATCATGACGGCGAATTTCCTGTAATGAGGAGGCAAAATGGGGCGTTTGCGCCCATCCTTACCAAACCTCCATACATGCCAGCCTTAATACATGCTTGTCAGCACATTCCGCAGTCGCTTGATCTCTTCCAGGGCACGCCCGGTGCCCAGCGCCACGCATTGCAGCGGATCTTCGGCCACCACCACCGGCAGTCCCGTCGCCTCGCGCAGCACCTGATCGAGACGGTGCAGCAGCGCGCCGCCGCCGGTCAGCACAATGCCCTTGTCGACGATGTCGGCGGCGAGCTCGGGCGGGGTGTTCTCCAGCGCGACCTTTACCGCCTCGACGATGGCGCTCACCGGCTCGAACAGACTTTCCGCAATTTGGCGCTGGCTGACCAGAACCTCGCGCGGTACGCCGTTCATCAGGTCGCGGCCCTTGAGCTCATGGCACGGGCCTTCCGCGCCGTCGTCCGGCGCGGTCGCGGCGCCGATCTCCATCTTGATCCGCTCGGCCGAGGACTCGCCGATCAGCAGATTGAAGTTGCGGCGGATGTAGCTGATGATCGCCTCGTCCATCTTGTCGCCGCCGGTGCGCACGCTGCGGGCATAGACGATGCCGCCAAGCGAGATCACCGCCACTTCCGTGGTGCCGCCGCCGATATCGACGATCATCGAGCCGGAAGGCTCGGTCACCGGCAGGCCGGCGCCGATCGCAGCGGCCATCGGCTCCTCGATCAGCAGCACCTTCCGCGCGCCGGCGCTCTCCGCACTTTCCTGGATGGCGCGCCGCTCGACCGCGGTGGAGCCGGACGGGACGCAGACGATAATCAGTGGCGAGGCAAAGCCCCGGCGGTTATGCACCTTGCGGATGAAATGCTTGATCATCTCCTCCGCCACCTCGAAATCGGCGATCACGCCGTCGCGCAGCGGACGGATGGCGGAGATGTTGCCGGGCGTGCGGCCCAGCATCTGCTTGGCTTCCTCGCCGACCGCGAGCACCTGCTTCTTGCCGCGCACATCGGCGATGGCGACGACGGACGGCTCGTCCAGCACGATGCCGCGGCCCTTGACGTAAACCAATGTGTTGGCGGTGCCGAGATCAATAGCCATGTCGGCTGACATGAAGGCGAACAGCCGGGAGAACATAGACAAAACCTTCTTTTTGCGACGCGAACCGGCTACAGGCGGTTGGGCGCCGGGCTAGTCGGACATCGGACCAGTCGGACATAGCCGGTTGCTTTACCGGGCGGAGAGAGGCGATGGGGCTTAGCCCCGCTTATCCGTGTTAACAAGAGGCAAGCCGCCGATGGCAGCTTGGATCAGACCGCGCGGAATGGCCGCGCCTTGGACGGAGCCGACATGAATTGCCATGGAATACGCAGGATTTCGGCCGGCCTCCTTATCGCGACGGCCCTCGCTACCGCCGGCTGCGGCACCACGCCGGCTGATTTTGGCATCACCGGCCCGTCGCCCGGCCAAAGCCTGACGCCGCCCGAGCCCACGCCGGCCGAGACGAACCCGGATGCAATCGCGGTTCTTCCGGGGGTCCGGACCGGCAGCGATCCCTATGCCCCGTCCGTGCTGATGGGACCGGCAACGCCTGGTTCGTTTTTTGGGTCCGATTAGATAGGGAGCAATGAGGTGGTCCCCGCAAATCGGACAGGTGCATAAGCTTGGTTCGTCGTGAAAAGGACGGACCCGATGACGGGCAAACGGACGCGCTACGGCGCGGACTTTAAGTCGAAGGTTGCTCTTGAGGCGATCCGCGGCGAACTGACGACCTCGCAACTGGCCACCAAGCATGGTGTGCACCAGACGATGATCAACG
>JAYTXR010000085.1:0-12630 GCA_043742865.1 Acetobacteraceae bacterium | reverse complement strand
GGAGCAGGCCTGCCAGATGGCGGATGCGCATGAATTCATCCTGCGTCAGCCGCAGGGCTATGGCACGATGATCGGTGAGCGCGGCAGCACGCTGTCGGGTGGTCAGCGCCAGCGCCTGGCAATCGCCCGGGCGCTGCTGAAGGACCCGCCGATCCTGATCCTGGACGAAGCCACCAGCGCGCTGGATGCGGCCACCGAGGCCCGCGTCGGGCGTGCCCTGGCGGCGCTGATGGCCGGACGCACCACTTTCATCATCGCCCATCGGCTGTCCACGGTGCGTGATGCCGATGAAATACTGCTGTTCGATTCCGGCCGTATCGCCGAGCGCGGCAGCTTTTCCCAGTTGCTGTCGCAGGGCGGGCGATTTGCGGCGCTGGTCGCCACCCAGCTGACGCCGGCCGCCGCCGATTGAGCCCTCCCGCATCACGTCTTGCTGCGCTGCACACCTAATCAGTTGCAAAAGCTGCCCGCTGGGGCGCAGGGTCGCGTTGTCACCGGAAGTCGTGCCGACTTGGCGCGGTGGTGCGGGAGACTTGTTATGACGGTTGCCGCGATCCTCAAGCACAAGGGTAGTGATGTCGTCTCGATCACGGCGGATACTAGCGTGGCCACCCTTGTGCGGGTTCTGACCGAACGCCGGATCGGTGCGGTGCCTGTGCTGGACGGCGCCGGACAACTGCTCGGCATTGTCAGCGAGCGCGACGTGGTGGTGGCGCTTGCGGCCCATGGGGCTGGCGCGCTCGAGATGCCGGCCACTCGGTTCATGACCCAGTCGCCACGCACCGGCACCCCGGCGACGACCGTCACCGAGGCGATGGAGATGATGACCGATGGCCGGTTCCGTCATTTGCCGATCGTGCAGGAAAACAAAATGATCGGCATGGTTAGCATCGGCGACGTGGTGAAGGCTAGGATCATGCAACAAACGCAGGAAGTGGAAAGCCTGAAAGCCTACGTCGCCGCCTGATCCAGGGTGAGCGCAAAAAGCCGCCGACGAAACGCGACGCTCCGCCGGCGCAGTCTGGGGTTGCCTGCAAAACGCCGGCAGGAACGGTAACAATGATTTAATGCGCGGCGACGGGATAGGTTCCATTGCCACCGAAAACTCCACCGGTATCGGCAATCTGTATTCGTAACTTTGGGGGTCCGGCCCATATCTATGGATACGCAACGACTGATCGCCTCCGACGAGGCGAGCCCTGTTATGATCGGGCATCCGGATGGGGCCTCGCCGTTCTTGCTGGTCTGCGACCATGCCGCCAGACAAATTCCCCGCGCCCTGGATCGCCTCGGCGTGGCCGAGCTCGACCTCGCGCGCCATATCGGCTGGGACATAGGCATCTGGGAGGTGTCGCGGCGGATCGCCGATGGGTTGGACGCCACGCTGATCGGGCAGGCCTATTCCCGGCTGGTGATCGATTGCAACCGTCCAACGACCAGCCCCTCCTCGATCCCCGAAATCAGCGAAGCGACCGCCATTCCCGGCAATATCGGCCTGGATGACCGCCAGCGCGCGGCCAGGGCGGCGGAAATATTCCATCCCTACCATGACCATATAACCGAAGCGCTGAACCTTCGCCGGACCCGCCCGACCGCGCTGGTGGCCATGCATAGTTTCACTCCGGTCTATGGCGGTGTTGCCCGGCCCTGGCATGCCGGCGTGTTATTCAATCAGGATTTAGGCCTGTCGCGCATCATGCTCAACCTGTTGCGGGCCGAGCCGGGGCTGTGCGTCGGGGAAAACCAACCCTATGGGGTTTCGGACCTGTCTGACTACACCGCGCCCGTTCATGCCGAGGCGAGGGGCCTGCCATATCTGGAGATCGAGATCCGCCAGGATTTGATCGAGACCGGGCCCGGTCAGCAGGAATGGTCGGCCCGGATGATCCGGCTGCTGGCGGAGGCCTGGCACCGTAACCTGGCTGCGCGAAGCTGACGGTCTACAGCTTGCGCGGACCGAACACGGATTTGGCATCCAGCACCGGGGTCTTCACGGCCGGCATGCCGCCGAACATCGTCTGATCCCGGTTGTCCTGCATCAGCCGGGTGAATCCTGGGATGGTCAGCAACCCCAGGCCGCCGGGTACGCCGCTATCCTCGTCGGCCGTGATCTTTGCATAGGCCGCGCCGGCAATCTTTTCCCATTTACCCGCCGGCTTGCGGATTTCCAGATTGGCGACCGTTGCTTTCAGAACGATCCGCACGATCGCCTCGTTCGGCCGGTTCGGTTTGGACAGGCTTGGATTGCCATCGCGTAGGCGCCAGCCATTGGCCAACGCCCATGCAGTGATCTCATCCTTGTCCATGACGCTCGCCTCTTGTTATCGCCAGCCCCATTACCGCCAGCCCCATTACCGCCAACCGGGTGGCGGGACCTTCTTCACGAGGCTGGTGATCTCCTCCAAGCTATCAAGTCCGCCATCCCAGAAATCATCGATCAGATCGCGATTGGCGTTCGCCCAGGCCGCCACGCGTTCGAAATCGCGCGCATTCAGCCCGCCGGCGATCTGCAGGATCATCGGCTCCAGCGCCAGAACGGTCACATTCTCGGGGTCGTAGCGGCCGCCGGGCGTGACCTCGATCACCAGATTGTCCCGCCCGTTGGCCCGCTGCAGCCAGATCACCTGGGTCAACCCGGTTAAATGCGATTTCAGGCTCATGGTCTGGCGCGTGGCGTCGCGCGGCATGGACCGTGTGATTGAGTTGGGCGTGATCTGGCTTGGCGCGGCCTGAAGCGGGGTTTCCTGTATAGCCACCCGCTCCGGCGCCTGCCTGATGACAGAACTGGCGATCTCGGCCGCGATTTCGCGGGCCATGTCGTCCTCTTCGGGCATCGGCGATTCCGCCGGTTCACGGGGCGTCGAGCTTGCCAGGACGGCAACCGGCATTCTCGGGGGATGCGGGGTTTCCGCCTGTGGCGCCGGCGCGATTACCTCCACAGGGGGTGCCTCCACAGGGGGTGCCGCCAAAGCGGCTGCCGCCAAAGCGGCTGCCGCCAAAGAGGGAGCGGTCAAAGAGGGTGTCGCGGGAATGGGTGTCGCGGAAGGCGGGGGCATCCGACGGGCTGATACCCGGCATTCCACGCCCTGCTCGCGGATCACCAGCGAAAGCTGGGGGCAAAGTTCGGACACCTGCCGTAGGCTCTGCTCGAATGCCGCGCGGAACTCCTCGGGTTGCTGGGAAGCCGGCGCGAAGCGCGTCAGCAAATCGTCCCAGCTGGTAAAAGACGCGGCCCCAGCTTCGATCCGTGGCAGCAGGAAGGTTAGCCAGGTATAGGCGTCCAGCGCCATCGGCACGTCTGCCAGCGCGTCAACGACCAGCCGGTCCAGCAGCACCGGCTGCGCGCACAGCCCGGCGAAGAATTTACTGTTGAGCCGAACGCTCGGCCGCCATACCGGCGCGCCCCCCCGGGCGCGGCCGCGCGCATCGAACATCGCCAGCGCAAGCCCGCCGTCGAGGGAGACCGCGATTCTGGCCGCGAGCACGCGATCGAGTTGCTCGGTCAGTTCGCGCAGCTTCGGTCCCTTGATATCGGGATCGAAAGCTTCGGCGAATTCGCGCGAGTCCGCTCCCAGTTCCACCACCGCGCTGTCGGCGCGGATCGCGGCGTCGCAGATATGCATCAGCAGCAGCCGGGCAAATTTGCCGGTCGGAACCGGCAGGCCGGCGTCGCGGTGCTCGCCATCGGAGTCGAGCGAGGCGCCGGCTTCGATCGTCACGGACGCGCCGTCGACATCGCGCCGCCACACCCCTTTCGAAGACCGGACCGGCAGGGCCAACTGGCAGAATGCCGGATGGCTCCGGAGGATCGCATCGGTGGAATGCGGCGCATCAGCGCCGGCGACAGGACGGGGATCGGAAACGACGTTCATGTGGAGATTAACCTGATCTGAGTCGTAATGGGCGACCGTAAGCCTTCGCGTGCCAAGCAGGCACGATCGAGAAGGCAGCCATCCATGAGAATGAACAGCCGATAAGCGCAATCCGGCGGGAGATCAAGGGATCGGTCCAACCCACAAACCATCAGCCAAGCAATTGCCAGGTGGACGTGGCCACCGCCATGTCCTTGCCTTCGGCATCCACCATCCGCGCTTCGAGGAAATTGATGCTGCGGCCTTTCTTTAAAAAACTAGCGGTGGCAACCACGACCCCCGATCGCGCCGGGCGCAGGAACTGGGTCCGCATCTCCAGCGTCATGCCAACGCCGATCGCATGGGTCAGCAGATGCCCCATGGAAATATCCAGCACCATGCCGATGATCCCGCCATGCAACGACCCCTGTGGATTGTACATAAAGTCCCGCACCGGCATTTTCACCCGGCAGGTAGCCTCGTCATAGGAAATATCGAGGTCCAGAAACCGCGCCAGGAAGAAGGTGCCAAATCCCGGCGCATAGGTCCGCAGCGCGGTTTCCAGGGCAGCGCGTGCGGCGTTTTCATCCATGGACTCGATTTCCTTCGCTGGAGTCGATGCATCCTTTTACCGGTCCCGGCCACTCGCGTCACCCGGAAGACCGATTTTCCGCAGCTTGTCGGAAAATTAGCCAACCTGGTCTATAATACTCCGGCTTGACGAATGAATGTCCATGCAGTCGTCGTCAAATTGGGTATCGAAGGGATAGCGGATGGACGAAACCTCCCGCGGCGCGGCCGATCCGGACGAGTCCGCGTTTCAGCGTCTGGCGGAAGGGCTGGCGGCGCTGCGCCGCGATGCCGACCGCCTGCGCGATCCGGACGCCGGACCTGCCATGGCCGACTCGCGGGGGATGGCCGTATCGCTGGCGGAAATTCATCACCGGATCGACGCGGTGGCCGCCCGGGTCAGCGCCCCTGGCGATTTCGGGCCGATCCTCGCCGCCCTCGCCGCCGTGGAGGAGAAGATCCGCACGCTGACGACCGGGCTCGACCGCTTCGCAGAGCGCGGCGCGCTGACCGAGGCAATGGCCAAGGCGGACGCCAAGATCGACAGCCTGGCGGCCCGGCTGGACGCGCGGCTGAACCGGCTGCAGGATTTGCAGGCCGAAAGGAACGCGGCGCTGAAAATGGCCGTGCCGGCACCGGACGCGGTGCCAAGGCCGCCAGCCGCGCGTTCCCATGCTCCGGCCTTGCTACTGCTCGCGGTGATGCTGATCGCCGCCGCGGGTGCGCTCGCCTGGCTGCGGCCGGATTTGGTGCGAACCGATCGGGTCCGCCAGGAGTGGGTGGACCCCGCCCGCGACGCGGTGCAGCGTTGGCTGCGGCTTGGTCAGGTCCCCACCGGACGATCGCTGGAAGATCCGCCGAAAGCCGGCTGAAAAAATGTCCGATCCATTCCCCCCTTTCCAGCACCCCCCCCTTTTCCAGCAAACCAACGACCGCAAGGTGCCTAGGCCGATCGTGCTGTCATCCCACCCCGCCGCCGCATCCGGGCTGGGGCCGGGTCGGGCGCCCGCCATCGTCTGGGGGGCGGCGGACCCGGCGGTGCGCGGGCCGTTGGTGGCGACGATGTCTTCCATGGGGACCGCCGCGGCCAACGCCGCCGGGGGGCGCAACACCATCGGCACCCATGCCGGCGCCTATTCGCTGTACCGTGCTTTGGCCATCGCCGCCGGACAGTTGGACCCGGCACACCGGGCCGATCTGACCGATACCGCCCCGGCCGTGCAGATCGGTCCATTTTCGCAATGGTATGACGCGGACCGGATCGTTTCGCTTGACCCCTGGGGCCATATGGTCGGCGCCGTCTATGCCGACCGGATCGCCGCCGGCTGGGACATCCGCCCGACCATCGCGATCACCCGCGCGCATATCCACATGCCCGAGATCGTCGCCGCCATGCTGGCCGGGCGATTGCAGGCCGACGCCGCCGTGCTCGGGCCGCAAGGCGATGCGCGGGTGACCAAGATCGCCATCGAGCCGGTCTGGTGGCTGCCCGGCATTGCCCGCCGCTTCGGCATCCACGCGACGGACCTGAAGCGCGCGCTGTTCGAGCAAACCGGCGGCATGTTCCCCGAACTGGTCACCCGGCCGGATTTGGATGTGTTCCTGCCCCCGATCGGCGGCATGACAGTGTATCTGTTCGGCGATGCGGCCAAACTCGGCCGCGCCGAAACCCGGATCACCTGCCGGGTGCATGACGAATGCAACGGCTCGGACGTGTTCGGATCCGACATCTGCACCTGCCGGCCCTATCTGGCGCATGGCGTCGAGCTGGCCATCGAAACCGCGCAACAGGGCGGCATCGGCGTGGTCGTGTACAACCGTAAGGAAGGCCGGGCGCTGGGGGAGGTGACCAAATTCCTGGTCTACAACGCCCGCAAGCGCCAGGCCGGCGGCGACCGCGCTGAACGGTATTTCGAGCGCACCGAGTGCGTTGCGGGGGTCACCGACATGCGCTTTCAGGAGCTGATGCCGGACGTGCTGCATTGGCTCGGCATCACCCGGATCGACCGGCTGGTTTCCATGAGCAATCTGAAATACGCCCCGCTGGTCGCCGGCGGCATCGAGGTGGTTACCCGCGTGCCGATCCCCGACGAGCTGATCCCACCCGATGCCAGCGTGGAAATGGACGCCAAGAAAGCCGCCGGATATTTTTCCGCCGAGGTGCCGGACGCGGTCGAACTCGGCATCGTCAAGGGCCGGGGGCTGGAGGCGTGAGCGTGACGGTGGTGGACCACCCGCTGGTGCGTCACAAGCTGACCCTGTTGCGCAAACGCGAGACGAGCACGACGAAATTCCGTCTGGTGGCGCGCGAGATCAGCCTGTTGATGGCCTATGAGGTGCTGCGCGAATTGCCGATGGAAACGGTGGAGATCGAGACACCGATGGAGCCGATGCAGGCGCCGCAGCTGGCCGGCAAAAAACTCTGCTTCGTGCCGATCCTGCGCGCCGGCAACGGCATTCTGGATGGCATGCTCGATCTGGTGCCCTCGGCCCGCGTCGGTCATATCGGCCTGTATCGCGATCCCCACACGCTGATCCCGATTGAGTATTATGTGAAACTTCCCGACGACATCAGCCAACGCCTGGTTGTCCTGGTGGATCCGATGCTGGCCACCGGCCATTCCGCCTCGGCCGCGGTGGGCCGGCTGAAGCAGGCCGGCGCCACGCAGATCCGCTTCGTTTGCCTGCTGGCAGCCCCCGAGGGCATTGCCGCGCTAACCGGCGAGCATCCGGATGTTGCCATCTTCACCGCCGCGATCGACCGCGGGTTGGATGAGCACAGCTATATCCGCCCTGGCCTGGGGGACGCTGGGGACCGGCTCTACGGGACGAAGTAAAGCGAAATAGCCTGGATGGGGTGCCGCGAAATCCGGGAAAAAGGATAGATCTGCAACCAATTCCCGCTACGCTACGGCGCGGCTTGAAGGCAGGCTGCCCAGAAACTCCCCGATCACCTCATTCGTCCGTGCCGCCTGATCCAATTGCGGAAAATGCCCGGTATCGGCGATGATCTCGATCCGCGCAGCCGGCAGGCACTCGCGAACCATATCCAGAAAAGGCGAGCTCTGCCCGGTCTGCATCGTGCTCCGCTCGCGTTTCTCGTTGCTGTGGGTGGTTTGCAGCGCCATCACCGGCATCCGCAGACAGGCCAGCGAGGCGGTGAAGCGGGTCACATCGTAGCGCAGCAGATCGGTCAGAAGCTTCGCGCCGATTGCCGGCGGCAGAGCCCTGGCGCGGGCGACCACGGCTTGCACGGTTTTCGGATCGCTGCTGGCGGTGAACATGTCCGTGAACAATCCCTCGATCGTCGCCGCATAGCCTTCGGCTGTCGCGAACCGTTCGCGCAGCACGGGTTCCATCGCCGGGGTGAACTGGCTGCCATCCACCAGGATGACGCCGCCGATGCGCCCCGGCGCCTGCAGCGCCGCTTCGGTCACCACTCGGCAGCCCATGCTGTGCCCGACCAGCACGACTCCCGACAGATCCAGCGCGCCCAGCAACTCCGCCACATCCGCCCCAATGCGTTCGATCGAGCATTGCTCCGGCGTGCCAGGGCTGGCCCCATGCCCGCGCAGATCGACCGCGACGGTCTGATGGCGCGGCGAAAGCTGCGCCACCTGCGCATCCCAGTCGGAATGCGCACAGGCAAACCCATGCACGAATACGATTGGACGCATGACGGAGGGCCGTGCTTGACCCGTCACCACATGATGAATAAGCGCCATTGCCGAACCCCCTAAGCCGCCCGTAACAAATCGGCCGCCTTTTCCCCGATCATGATCGCGGCGGCATTGGTATTGCCTGAAATCACCGTCGGCATCACCGAGGCGTCCACCACGCGCAGCCCGGCCAGCCCGTACACCCGCAATTGCGGGTCGACGACCGCCATCGTGTCCACGCCCATCTTGCAGGTGCTGGTCGGGTGATACACGGTCCCGCCGGTGGCGCGCGCATGCGCCAGCATTTGCGCATCGGTCTGCACAGCCGGTCCCGGCTGGAATTCGGACTCCACGTAATGCGCCATTTGCGGCGTCGCCAGGATCCGCCGTCCCAGCTGCAACCCGTCGACCAGGGTGCGTTGATCGTTCTGCGCCGACAAATAATTCGCGATCATCGCCGGCGCATCGGCGGGGTTTTGCGTCTTCAGCTTGATCTCGCCGCGGCTGTCCGGGCGCAGCTGATACACCAGCAAGGTGAATCCCGACCATGGATGCAGCCCGTCCTGCGGCCGGTCGGCGCTGAAATTGGCGATGGAGAATTTCACGTCCGGCGTTGCCAGCTCCGGCCGGGTGCGCGCGAACAGCGCCGCCTCCGCGGCGATCGCCGTCATCGGTCCGTTGCGGAACAGCAGATATTGCAGCGCGGTCCTGACCTTGCGCAGCGGGCTCTGCATCACGTCGTTGACGGTGACCGGGAACCGGCATTTGAGCTTGATCGAGGCCGAGTAATGATCCTGCAGGCATTGTCCCACCCCCGGCAGATCATGCAGCACGGGGATGCCCATGTCGGCCAGATGCGCGCCCGGCCCGACCCCCGACAGCAGCAGCAACTGCGGCGAGTTGATCGCCCCGCCGCATAGCACCATTTCCCGCGTGCAGCGCGCGGTTCTGGGCTGGCCGTTCTCGCGGAAACGAATTCCGACTGCACGCTTGCCCTCGAAGATCAGCGTTTCCGCCAGCGCGCCGGTGATCACGCGCAGATTGGGTCGCTTCATCGCCGGATGCAGATACCCGACCGCAGTGGAGCAGCGCCGGCCGTTTCGCGTCGTGGTCTGGTGATATCCCACCCCCTCCTGGCTGGCGCCGTTGAAATCCTGGTTGATCGGAAACCCCAATTCCGCCGAGCCCTGAATGAACGCCTCGCAGATCGGTTGCCCGGTCGCGACATTGGAAACCGCCAACGGGCCGCCGCTGGCATGGTAGTCGTCGGGTCCGCGGGTCTGGTCCTCGGCGCGCTTGAAATACGGCAGCACGTCATCGAAGGACCAGCCGGTATTGCCGAGCTGGCGCCAATGGTCGAAATCCTCGTGCTGTCCGCGTATATAGACCATGCCGTTGATGCTGGAAGACCCGCCTAGCACTTTTCCCCGTGGCCAGAACACGCGCCGGCCGCCCAGCGTGGGGTCCGGTTCGGTTTCGTAGCACCAGTTGACCTTGGGATCGGCGAAGGTTTTGCCGAAGCCGAGCGGGATGTGGATCCATAGATTGCTGTCCTTGCCGCCGGCCTCCAGCAGCAGCACGCGCACCGCCGGATCCTCGCTGAGCCTGGCCGCCACCACGCATCCTGCCGAGCCCGCGCCGATCACAATGAAATCGGCCTGGATTATGTCGTTCTCTGTCGCCATGGTCTTTGCTCCCGTTCTATTTATTATTGCGGGCGGCGCGCATGAACACCGCCACCCGTTCCGGATCGACCTG
This sequence comes from Acetobacteraceae bacterium, assembly GCA_043742865.1. Classification (GTDB taxonomy): domain Bacteria; phylum Pseudomonadota; class Alphaproteobacteria; order Acetobacterales; family Acetobacteraceae; genus PALSA-911. The sequence continues at coordinate 2,792 of JAYTXR010000085.1, read as the reverse complement.
GTTCCACCACACGCCGTCGCGCTTCAGAAAACTGGCCACGATCACGCCGTCGGCATTGGCGAATATATCGCCGATATTTTCCGGATCGGCGCCGCTGCCCACCAGCACCGGCAACGAAGTGCCGGCGGCGATACGGCGCAGTTCGTCCAGGCTGGCGGCATCGCCGGTGCGTTGGCCAGTGGCGATGGCCACATCGGCGTCGAAGAACTCGGCATCGCGGGCCATTTCGCCGATGTCGCGGTCGGCGACGATGGCGTGGGCGCCATGCTTCACGTGCACGTCGGCGAAGATCTTGACCCCCCGCGCGTGCAGCCAGCTTCGGTAGCGGGTGGCCTCCCCGGCGGGACCCTCGATAAACCCTTCGTTGGCAATGTAAGCATTGGCCCATTGGTTGACGCGCACGAACGCCGCCCCCGAGGCTTTGGCCACCGCCAATGCCTGGATGGCGCCGTTGGCTAGCACGTTCACCCCTACGGGACAGCCGGCCGACAGTCGCACCGCGCGCGCGATCACCGCCATCGCTGCAGAGGTTTCCGGGCCCAGGCGGTCGGGTTTGGCGAACGGGATGTCGCCATGGTTTTCCACGATCAGGCCGTCCAGCCCGCCCGCCCGGTAGCGGCCGGCCTCGGCGACGGCGACGGCGATGATATCGTCCATCTTCTGGCCATCGTATTGCGCCGACCCCGGCAGGGCCGGCAGATGGATTACCCCGATCACCACCTGCTGCCGGCCGAACAGCGCCTGGATGGCATTGGGTTTCGGACGATAAACCAGTTGGGCCATCCCGTTCGGATCCCGTGTTGCGCTTGCCGTCATATAAGGCCGGATCGATCGGGCGGCGCTAGTCCCGGACCCAGGTTACCGCCTCGGTCAGATCGGCGCGCTGGGTGCGGAACGCGTTGGCCTGGTGCGGGTCGTCAGCGTAGCCGAACGAAATGCCGCAGACCACGGAGCGGGTGGGCGGGATGGCAAAATACTCGTGGAGGAACGGCGAGCATCGCGCCAGGGCGGCCTGCGCGATGGTGGCGATGCCCAGGCTTTCGGCCGCCAGCAGAAGGCTGCCGACATACAGGCCGCAATCAACCGCGCCATAGACGCCGAGGTCGCGTTCGGAGGTCACGATCATGACGTGCGGCGCGCCGAACAGCCGGAAATTTTCCATGGCCTGACGGGCGGAGCCTTCGCGGTCTCCGGGCAGCACGCCGACGCTTTCATAGAGTTTCCAGCCGCATTCCCGGCGACGGTCGCGGTAGACGCCGAAATAACCCAGCGGGTAGGGCAAATCCGGCTCGCCAGGTTCGCCGGTGGCGCGGGCATAGGTTTGCAGCGCGGCGCGGAAGCGCTCGGTGCCCGCCCCTTCGGTCACGATCGTCTGCCAGGGTTGCGAGTTGCACCAGGATGGCGACAGCTGCGCCAGCGTCAGCAGGCGCTCGATCGTTTCCGTCGGCACCGGGCGCGGCAGGAAGGCGCGGCAACTGAACCGGCTGGCCAGCAGCCCGGCCAGCATCGCCGTGGCTGGCATGTCGGTGGGGGAGGGGCGAAGCGCGTCTTGTCGTTGCATGGGGTTTCCTCCGGGGCATTCCGACGTTCCGCATAGCAGCGGAAGGCGTTTCAGGACAATTGACCGCCAACCGCCCTGGTCCCAGCCTGGGGCCAGACATGTCCTGGGGGGAGGGATGCGATGACCGATCGCTATGCCAGCTACACGCGCCTGAAATTCGACCGCCCGCAGGCGAAGGTGCTGCGCATCACCATGGATAACGGCAAGATGAACGCCGCCGATCGCGCGATGCACGACGAGCTCGGCCGGATCTGGCGCGATGTCGATGCCGATCCCGATACCAACGTGGCGATTCTGACCGGTGCCGGGAAAGTTTTTTCGGCGGGCGGCGATTTCGCCATGATCCAGGACATCATCGACGATTTCGACCATCGCGCCCGGATTTGGAAGGAAGCGCGGGATATCGTCTATAACATGATCAACTGCTCCAAGCCCGTGGTCAGCGCCATGCGTGGCGTGGCGGTCGGCGCCGGGCTGGTCTGCGGGCTGCTGGCGGATGTTTCCATCGCAACCAAGGATTGCCGCATCGTCGATGGGCATACCAGGCTCGGGGTGGCCGCCGGCGATCACGCGGCGATCATCTGGCCGCTGCTGTGCGGCATGGCCAAGGCGAAATACTACCTGCTGACCTGCGACCAGCTTTTGGGCGAGGAGGCGGAGCGGATCGGGCTGATTTCGCTGGTGGTGGAGGATGCCGATCTCGATGCGAAGGCGTTGCAGGTCGCGGCAAAACTGGCCGATGGGGCACAAAGTGCGATCCGCTGGACCAAATACACGCTGAACAACTGGCTGCGTCAGGCGGGCCCAAGTTTCGATGCCTCGCTGGCACTGGAGTTTCTGGGGTTCACCGGGCCGGAAGTGAGGGAGGGGCTGGCATCGCATATGGAGAAGCGCAAGCCGGCGTTTCCACCTTCGTCCCCGGTCTGATTCCGGCCGGAGCATAACCCGCTAGGGACGGCTGGCGTCGCATCTGGAGAAGTGTAGGCCGGTGTTTCCACCGGGATCGCCGATCAGAGAGAGTCGCCCCGCCACGCTCCATCCTGCTTCGTCGCCGGTTAGCGATGCCTTTCCCGCCTACATTTTACTTTCGAGCGAAGCACCCATTCGATCCAACAGGAAGCCGGTGCCATGATCGCGGGAGCCGGCGTCGTCGTAGCCGTCGAGGAAGACGCCCTGTTCAGTAACCACAAGCCGGGTTCCCGCACCCTGCGGCTTCAGCTCGATCGTGGCC
>JAYTXR010000084.1:0-2391 GCA_043742865.1 Acetobacteraceae bacterium | reverse complement strand
ATTGGTGGAGCCAAGCGGGATCGAACCGCTGACCTCCTGAATGCCATTCAGGCGCTCTCCCAGCTGAGCTATGGCCCCGACCGGTGGGAGGCGGCTTATAGCCCCGGTCTCCATGCGGGAGCAAGGGGCGCCCCCTGGGGTAAATTTGGGGTTCCTTTTTGGCGGCGCTGACTTGCGCATCCCGACCCTGCGTCCATCATCGCCCCATGGGGAATATCCAATGAACCAGGCCGAAACGCTTTGGTCCCCCTCGCGCGAACAGGTCCTTTGCACCAATGCCTGGGCGTTCCTGCATTGGCTGGAGGCCACGCGCGGGGTGGTGCTGGAAGGCTGGGCCGGGCTGCACGGCTTCTCCGCCGCCGATCCCGTCGGTTTCCGCGCGGCGCTGGCCGAATTCGCCGGCCTGGCGGAGACGCCTTGCCGGATCATTCGCCACTTCGGCGAGCGCGAGGCGCTGGTGCTGCGGGAGGCGGACGGCGCCCGCCTGGCGTTCAGCCGCGATGCGTTGGCGGCGGAGTTGCCGGCTTTCGGGTTGCCGGCGGAAATCGCCATTGCCCTCACCCGGCTCTGGCCGCGCGCGACGCTGGCCCGCGCGCTGGCGGAGCTGCTGCTGCATCAGGATATCCGGCCCGATGATCGGGTGCTGCTGGCCGCCAGCCCCGCCTGGCCGGCCCTGGCGGCGCTGCTGGAGGGTGCCACGCTGATCTTTTACGCCGGCCGGCCAGACCGGCTGCTGGCGACGGTGGCCGAGGAGCAGGCGAGCATCCTGCTGGCACCCGCCGCCTGGCTGGCGGATCTGTCGTTTCAGCGCCGCGGGCCGCGCCCCGATTTGCGCGCGCTGCGCAGCATCGTGCTTACCGGCGGCCCACTGGCGCCGGAGGCGCGGCTTCGCGTCGCCACCTGGATCAAGCCCGATCTGCTGCTGCTGGCCCGGGCCGGGGACACGATCTGGGGCAACCCGCTGGAGCCCGTGCGGGTCCGGCCCCTGGGCGGGCCGGCTTTGTTCGCGCCGGTCAGGCCGCCAGCTTCAGCGCCGGATCCACCGTGAACGGAGCCTCGGTCTTCTCGCGCAGCTCGTCCACGCTGACGCCGGGGGCGATATCCACCAGCACGATGCCGCCCGGCCGGATGTCGAACACGCCGAGTTCCGTGACCACCATGCTGACCACGCCCAGGCCGGTCAGCGGCAGCGTGCAATGCTTCAGCAGCTTGGGCTTGCCGCCGGCGGTGTGTTCCATCAGCACCACCACGCGTGGCACGCCGGCAACCAGATCCATCGCGCCGCCCATCCCCTTGACCATCTTGCCGGGGATCATCCAGTTCGCCAGATCGCCATTCTCCGCCACCTGCAGCGCGCCGAGGATGGAGATGTCGATATGGCCGCCGCGCACCATCGCGAAGCTGGCCGCACTGTCCATGAAGCTGGTAGAGGGCAGCGCGGTCACAGTCTGCTTGCCGGCATTAATCAGGTCGGCATCTTCCTCGCCCTCGAACGGGAACGGCCCGATACCGAGCATGCCGTTCTCGCTGTGCAGCTGCACGTCGATACCCGCCGGGATGTGGTTGGCCACCAGCGTCGGAATGCCGATGCCGAGATTGACGTAAAAACCGTCTTGAATTTCCAGGGCCGCACGAGCGGCCATCTGATCGCGTGTCCAGGGCATGGTATATCTCCTGAAAGGTGTAAGAACGCTCGCGCTTCGCTGCCGCTTGTTAGGCCGCTTCACGCTTGCGCACGGTGCGCTGCTCGATGCGCTTGTCCACTTTGTCCAGCTTGACGATGCGCTTGACGAAAATGCCCGGCGTGATGATGTGGTCGCCGTCGAGCGCGCCCATCGGCACTAGCTCCTCCACCTCCGCCACCGTCATCTTCGCCGCCGAGGCCATCATCGGGTTAAAGTTCCGCGCGGTCTTGTTGTAGACCAGATTGCCCTCGGGATCGGCCTTCCAGGCGTGCACGATGGCAAGATCGGCCACCAGCCCGGTCTCCAGGATATAGGTGCGGCCGTTGAATATCTTGGTTTCCTTGCCCTCGGCGACCGCGGTGCCGAAGCCGGTGGCGGTGTAGAAGCCGGGGATCCCGGCGCCGCCGGCGCGGATGCGCTCGGCCAGCGTGCCCTGGGGGTTGAATTCGATCTCGAGCTCGCCGGCGAGATATTGGCGGGCGAAGGTGGCGTTCTCGCCGACATATGAGCTGATCATGCGGCGGATCTGACGGGTCTCCAGCAGCACGCCGAGGCCGGCGCCGTCGATGCCGGCGTTGTTGGAGACGACGGTGAGGCCGGTGACGCCCGAGGCCCGGATCGCCTCGATCAGCACCCCGGGAATGCCGCAGAGGCCGAAGCCGCCGGACAGGATGGTGATGTCGTTGCGCAGCACGCAGGCCAGTGC
>JAYTXR010000083.1:0-12236 GCA_043742865.1 Acetobacteraceae bacterium | reverse complement strand
AGGGACAAAAGGACGCATCCCCTAGCGTGTCCCCTAGTAATAATCGCGGTTTGATCCGAACGCAAGCGAACAGCAATGGCCGGTCACGAGGGGTAAATCGGCCTATCTGGCTGATTTGATTAAAATTTCTACGGGGTAAGCGGGCGTGGATGCACATCGCTGAACAGCAGATTGGCGGAGAGGGTGGGATTCGAACCCACGGTACCGGTGAAGGTACAACGGTTTTCGAGACCGCCCCGATCGACCACTCTGGCACCTCTCCGCAGGCAGCGGGTTATAGGCGGCGGTTCCCGGCTCTGCAACCAAAGCCTGACCAACTCCGAAGTCTGACCAACACCAAAGCCTGACCAACACCAAAGCCTGGCCGGCCGCGGAAAACTCCTGCGTTTGCATTGACACGAAACGGGCCGGCGCTATAACCGCCCCTCTCTGGCCATCGGGTCGTTCCCGGGGGCCTTGTTTGCTATGGCGCCACGACCCCGACGACCGGCCGCGTCCGGCCAAGCTTCAGGAATTCGAAAAAATGTTCGCAGTCATCCGCACCGGCGGAAAACAGTACCGCGTTACCGAGAACGCCGTGCTGAAGGTGGAGAAGCTGGAGGCCGAGCCGGGCTCGACCATCACCTTCACCGATGTGCTCGCGGTCGGCGGCGAGGGCAGCCTCACGCTCGGTTCCCCGGCAGTTGCCGGCGCCAGCGTGACCGCGACCGTCATCGCGCAGGACCGGTTGGACAAGGTCATCATCTTCAAAAAGCGCCGCCGGCAGAACAGCCGCCGCCGCAACGGCCACCGCCAGCACGTCACTGTGCTGCGCGTTTCCACCATTTCGGCCGCCTGAGCAGGAGATCCCAGCATGGCACATAAGAAAGCCGGCGGCTCGTCACGTAACGGCCGCGATACCGAAGGCCGTCGCCTCGGTGTCAAGAAATATGGCGGCGAGAAGGTCGTTGCCGGCAATATCCTGATCCGCCAGCGCGGCACGCGCTGGAAGCCGGGCAACAATGTCGGCCTGGGCAAGGACCACACCATCTTCGCGCTGGTCGACGGCAATGTGGAATTCCAGACCAAGGCCGAAGGTCGGGTATATATCTCCGTCAAGCCGCTTGCGATTGCTGCTGAATAACCCGCCGCACCGCCACGCAGAATCGACGGGGGTCGGCAGTAGCCGGCCCCCGTTTTGCTTTGTAGAAAAAAGATGAAATTCCTCGATCAGGCGAAAATATACCTGCGCTCCGGCGATGGCGGCGATGGCGTCGTCGCGTTCCGCCGCGAGCGATTCATCGAGTTCGGCGGCCCCGATGGCGGCAATGGCGGCAAGGGCGGCGACATCATTTTCGAGGCCGTGCAGAACCTCAACACGCTTATCGACTTCCGCTACACCCAGCATTTCCGCGGCCGTAAAGGCGGCAACGGTGCGGGTTCGGACCGCACCGGCGCCGGTGCGGACGATGTCGTGATCAACGTGCCGATCGGCACCCAGATTCTGGCCGACGACCAGGAGACGCTTCTCGCGGACCTCGATATTCCCGGCAAGCGCATCACGCTGCTGCGCGGCGGCGATGGCGGGCATGGCAACGCGACGTTCAAAAGCTCCACCAATCGCGCGCCACGGCGCGCCGACAAGGGCTGGCCGGGCGGCGAGCGCTGGGTATGGCTGCGGCTGAAGCTGATCGCCGATGTCGGGCTGGTCGGGCTGCCGAATGCCGGCAAATCCACGCTGCTGGCCGCCAGCTCGGCCGCCCGGCCGAAGATCGCCGACTACCCGTTCACCACCCTGCACCCGCAGCTCGGCGTGGTAAGGCTGAACGCGACCGAGGAATTCGTTATTGCCGATATTCCCGGCCTGATCGAGGGCGCGCATGAGGGAGCCGGTCTGGGTGACCGGTTTTTGGGCCATGTCGAGCGCTGCGCCATTTTGCTGCATCTGATCGACGGCGCCGCCGGCGATGTGGTCAAAGCCTGGCGGATGGTGCGCGAGGAACTGGCCGCCTATGGCGGCGGGCTGGCCGACAAGCCGGAGCTGATCGGGCTGAACAAATCCGACTCCATGACCCCCCGCGAAACCTCCGCCCGTCGGGCCGCCTTGGCGAAAGCCTCCGGCCGGCCGGTTATGGTGCTGTCAGGCGTCACCGGCGAGGGCGTGCCGGAAGTGCTGCGCGCGCTGCAGAACGCAGTGACCCGGGAGCGGCAAGGCAAAGCGGCATGACCGCGCTGCCGCCGGTGCCCCAGCTGAGCACCGCGCGGCGGGTGGTGGTGAAGATCGGCAGCGCGCTGGTGGTGGATCGGACCGAGCCGCGCGCGGCCTGGCTGGATGGCGTGGCCGGCGATATCGCCGCCCTGCGCGCGCGCGGCGTCGACGTGATCGTGGTGTCGTCGGGCGCCATCGCGCTGGCGCGGCGCACGCTGGGCCTGGCGCGCAAACGGCTGCGGCTGGAGGAGAAGCAGGCCGCCGCCGCGGTCGGGCAGATCAGGCTGGCGCAGGCCTGGAGCGTGGCGCTGTCGGCGCACGGCCTGACCGCGGCGCAATTGCTGCTGACGCCCGACGATACCGAAGACCGCCGCCGCTATCTGAATGCGCGCTCCACACTGACCACGCTGCTCGGCCTGGGCTGCATCCCGGTCATCAACGAAAACGATTCGGTCGCCACCGCGGAAATCCGCTTCGGCGACAACGACCGGCTGGCCGCGCGTGTCGCGGAGATGGTACAGGCCGACCAGTTGATCCTGCTGTCGGACATCGACGGGCTCTACACCGCCGATCCCCGCGTAAACCCGTCCGCCAGGCATATCCCGCTGGTGGCGGGGATCACCCCGGAGATCGAGGCGATGGGTGGCGAACCGCCGCCCGGCTATTCGTCCGGTGGCATGCGTACCAAGCTGGTTGCCGCCCAGATCGCGACCCAGGCGGGCTGTGCGATGGCAATCGCCATCGGCGATGTCGCGCACCCGCTGGCGGCGTTGGAGCAGGGGGGACGCTGCACCTGGTTTCTGGCCGCCCCGGAGGGCCGTTCGGCGCGAAAACGCTGGATCGCCGGGACGCTGGCTCCGCTCGGCACGCTGCGGGTCGATGCCGGGGCGGCCCGCGCCTTATCGGCCGGGCGGTCGCTGCTGCCGGCCGGGGTGCGCGCCATCGAGGGAAATTTCGAGCGCGGCGACCCGGTGATCGTGCTGGGGCCGGACGGCGAATTGCTGGCACGTGGGCTGTCGGCCTATGCCAGCGCCGATGCGCGCAAGATCGCCGGCCACCGGTCCGACCAGATCGAGCCGATCCTGGGCTGGCGCGGCCGCGACGAACTCATTCATCGCGACGATTTGGTGCTGGTTTAGCCTCTGGAAACATCGCTTCTACCCGGTCAGACTACAGCCTGAGGAAAAATCGCCGAGATGCAAATCGAAACCGAGGCCAGCCAGCATCTTCACCGCGCCGCGATCGCTGCGCGGGAGGCATCGCGCGTTCTGGGGCGGGCACCGCGGCAAACCCGCGATGCGGCGCTGCATGCGATGGCCGTCGCGATGCGGGCGCAGGGGGAAAAGATCCTGGCGGCCAACGCGGCCGACCTCGCGGCGTTCATCGGCAGCGCCTCGTTCCGCGACCGGCTGGCGCTGAATCCGGCGCGGCTGGAGGCGATGGCGCAGGGTCTGGACGACATCGGCGAACTGCCCGACCCGCTTTCCCGCACGCTCGGCGAATGGACGCGCCCGAATGGCCTGCGATTCCAGCGCATCGCCCAGCCAATCGGGGTGATCGGCATGATCTACGAAAGCCGCCCGAATGTCGGCGCGGACGCCGCCGGTCTGTGCCTTAAATCCGGCAATGCGGTGATCCTGCGCGGCGGCTCCGAAAGCCACTATTCGGCGCGCGCGATCCACGCCGCGCTGAGCGAGGGGCTGGCGGTGGCCGGTCTGCCGGCGGGCTGCGTGCAGATCGCGCCGAGCACCGACCGCGCCTATGTCGCGGCGATGCTGGGCGGGGCCGGGCTGCTCGACCTGATCATCCCCCGCGGCGGCAAGTCGCTGGTGGAGCGGGTGCAGCGCGAGGCCAGGGTCCCTGTGCTGGCGCATGCCGAAGGGCTGAACCACACCTATGTCCACGCCGCCGCTGATCCGGCGATGGCGCGCGCCATCCTGGCCAATGCGAAGATGCGCCGGACCAGCGTCTGTGGGGCGACCGAGACGCTGCTGATCGACCGCGCCATCGCGCCGTCGCTGCTCGCATTGCTGATCGCCGATTTGCGGGCGCTGGGCTGCGATTTCCGCGCCGATGAGGCCGCACGCGCGATCGTGGCCGACCTGCCGGCCGCCGGGGCGGCCGATTACGACACCGAATGGCTGGACGCGGTGCTCTCGGTGCGGGTGGTCGACGGGATCGACCAGGCGCTGGCGCATATCGCCCGGCATGGCAGCGAGCACACCGACGCCATCGTCACCGAGGATGCGGCGATCGCGGAACAATTTCTGCGTGGCGTGGACAGCGCGGTGGCGCTGTGGAACGCCTCCACCCAGTTCTGCGACGGCGGCGAGTTCGGTTTCGGGGCGGAGATCGGCATCGCCACCGGGCGCATCCACGCCCGCGGCCCGGTCGGGCTGGAGCAGCTGACGACCTACCGCTATTTGGTCATCGGCAACGGCCAGGTGCGCCGCTGACTGGTCTCGCGGACGCGTTGCCCCGGTTTGGCGATCCTCGCCGGATCCGGATCGGGCTGCTTGGCGGCTCGTTCAATCCGGCCCATGCCGGCCATCTGCACGTGGCTCAGCTGGCGTTGCGGCGGCTGCGGCTGCATCAGGTCTGGCTGATGGTATCGCCCGGCAATCCGTTGAAGCCGGCGCGCGGCATGGCGAAGCTGGGGGCGCGGCTGGCGAGTGCGGCAAAGCTGGCCGACGGGCGGCGGGTGGTCGCCACCGCGATCGAGGCCGCTTTGGGCACCCGATATACCGCCGATACACTGCGCCAGCTCAGCCGACGGTTTCCCCGGGCGCGGTTCGTCTGGCTGATGGGGGCGGATAATCTGAACCAGTTGCCGCGCTGGCGGGACTGGATGGGCATCCTGCGGCGGATGCCGGTCGCGGTTTTCCCCCGTCCGTCCTATAATCACCGGGCGCTGGCCGGACGGGCCGCGCATCGGCTGCGCTGCGCCCGGCTCGGCGTGGCCGCGGCACCGGTGCTGGCGCTGCAGAAACCGCCCGCCTGGATTTTTTTGCCTACTCAACAACATGCCGCCTCGGCCACCGCCATTCGCGCCGCCGGCTCAGGAGTCGTGCCATAGCCCGCAAGCCGCCATCCCCCCCGACCGTCGCACCCGCCCCGCCGGGCGCGCCGCGCAAACGCCTGCCGGCGCGCAAAACCGTCAAACCCGATCTGGCGGAGGCGGCGAAATCGCCGGGCACGCCGCGTAAAAAGGCCACCGCGGCCGGCCCACGCGCGGCTGGAACACGAGTTGTGAAGCGGCAGGTCCGGCCGGAGCCGTCGGAGCTGGACCGGTTGCAGGCGATGATCATCGCCAGTCTGGAGGACGACAAGGCCGAGGCCGTGGTGGCGCTGGACCTTACCGGCAAGGCCTCGTTCTGCGACCGGATGGTAATCGCCACCGGCATCGCCGACCGCCAGATCACCGCCATGGCCACGCATCTGGAGGACAAGCTGCACGAAGCCGGCGTCAAGCGCATTCAGACCGAGGGAGCGGGCGGGTCGGACTGGGTGCTGATCGATGCCGGGGATATCGTGATCCATCTGTTCAAGCCGGAATCACGGAGCCTGTATGCGCTGGAGAAGATGTGGGGCGAGGATCTGGATGCGACGGAGGAGAGCGTGACGACGGTTTAACGTCAGGGCATTTTCGCCGGTTGCCCAGTTACCCGTTGTCGCGTTGTCGAGTTGCCCGTTATCCAGTTTTTGGCGGATCGCGGCGCAGCGGCTGCCACAGCATGCGGTCCAGCCGAAGCTCCCGCGGATCGCGGAACCGATCGATCCCCAGCACCATAGCCGCATGCCCGGCGGCGGGCTGCGCCCGGTAGGTGCCGAACAGGCGATCCCACCAGGGTAGGTTGAAGCCGAAATTGCTGTCCGTCTCCCGCCGGAGGATCGAATGATGCACGCGATGCATGTCCGGCGTCACGACGATGCAGCGCAGCCAGCGATCGAGACCCAGTGGCACGCGGACATTGCCATGGTTGAACAGCGACGTCGCGTTCAGCACGATCTCGAACGTCAGCACCGCGAGCGGCGATGCCCCGAGCGCCGCGACGACGGCGAGTTTGATGGCCATCGACAGCAGAATTTCGCCCGGATGGAAGCGAATGCCGGTGGTCGTGTCGAATTCCAGATCCGCGTGGTGCATACGATGCAGCCGCCACAGCCAGGGCACCGCATGGAACGCCACATGCTGGGCATAGATCGCCAGATCGAGCAGGATCATGGCGGCCGGCACCGCCAGCCAGGCCGGCACCGATACGGCGTTGAATAGACCCCAGCCTTTGCTTTGGGCGAGAAAGCCCATGCCGACGCCGGCGAACGGAAACAGCAGACGCACGGCCAGCGTGTCCAGAACCACCACGCCGAAATTGCCCGGCCAGCGGAAGCGGCGGCCGATCGCCTGGGGTCGGCGGGGTGCCAGCCCTTCCCAAAACGCCATCGCGATCAGTGCACCGAGAAAGCAGCCCAGCCGGATCAACGGCTCAGCGGCGAACGCTGTTTGCGTCAAGGGCGGGGCTCTCCTGCTGACCCGATGGTCGGGCAGCACGCCCGAGCGGCGGCCCGGCGCAAAATAATCTAGCCGCCCTAGCGGAGATATTTGATCAGCGCCGCGATCCCGAGACCGAGCAAAACAACGAGCAGGAGCCAGACCAGGCCTATGCCGCCCATCATCCAGCCCATTCCCTCCATGTTCTGCATCATCGGCACCTCCTCGGTTTCACGCGTCATACCCCATCCGCGCGCCCCTCGACCCTACTCCTCGGCCCCCACGTAAGGCACGCCCCATTTTTCGTGGAAAACCACGTCCGACAGCTTAGTGCGCCCGACCGGCCCGAACTTCCCCATCGGGTAGCCGATCGGCAGGATCGCGTAGGAATGCACCCCCTCCGGCAGCCCCATCGCGGCATCGGCCTCGGCGGCGTGGCGCATGTGGCGCGTGGTCAGGGTGGAACCCAGGCCCAGCGCGCGGGCGGCGAGCAGCATGTTCTGCACCGCCGGATAGATCGACGCGCCGGAAGCGCGCCCCGGATTCGCGCCATCCTCCAGGCAAGCGACGATCCAGACCGGGGCTTCGTGGTAGTGATCGGTCAGGTATTCCACCGCGGCGTGCTGGCGCAGATATTTTTCCTTGGTGATGCCCGGCGGCGGCTCGCTGGTCAGATAGCGCGGCCCGATCCATTCGTCGAAGGCGCGCTTGTACAGCACCTGCACTGCTTGCTTCACGGTCCGATCCTTGATCACCAGGAAGCGCCAGACCTGCGTGTTGCCGCCGTTCGGCGCCGATACGCCGGCCTGCAGGATCTTGTGGATCAGCGCATCCGGCACCGGGTCCGGCTTCAGCCGGCGCATGGCGCGCATCGTGTGCAGGATCTCGAAGATATCGTTGCTCATGAAAGCTACCCCTATTTCAGCTTGCGCGCCCACATGGCGAAAATCTTGTCCCACGAATCCTCGGCCGCCAGCGTGTCGTAGACGGCGCGTTCCGGGAAAGCGAAGCCATGATGGGTGCCGGGATAGACATCCACGGCACTGGTCGCACCGGTCTTCGCCAGGGCGGCCTTCAGGTCCGGGATCACATGGTCGGGCACCGTCTGGTCGTGCTCGGCGAAGGCGTAGTACAGCTCGCCCCGCACCTTCTCCAGCAGCAGATGCGGGCTATCCGGCTGGTCGGTCACGATGCCCACGCCGTACAGCGACGCGGCGGCGAGGATGCGATGGGGAAAGCGGGCGGCGGCGGTGGTGATGTAGCGCCCGCTCATGCAATAACCCACACAGCCGACCGGACCCGGTTTCACCGTCGCCTGGGCGTCCAGATATCCCAGCATCCCGGCCGTGTCGTCGGTAACCAGTGCGTTGGTCAAATGGTTCATCGCCCCGCGGATGACCACCGACATCGCATCGGTCCGGTGCGGAATATCGAAGCGCAGGCTGCCCATGCGGTAATACATGTCCGGCAGGATGACGAAATATCCGGCCTTGGCGACCCGCCGCGCCATGTTGCGCAGTTCCTCGCGGATGCCGGGCGCATCCATGTAGAAGATAATGCCGGGATAGGGTCCGGGCCCCTCCGGATGCACGGTGAAGCTCGGCATGTTGCCGTGTTTCGTGGTGACGGTGATTTCCCGTTCGATCATGGGCGGAACTTCCCTGCGGTGCAGTTATTAGGCTTGCCGCATTGTGGGCTGAATGCGAGGGAGATGGCGATAGACCGACCGAGCCATCATTGTGGAGTGCATCTCCGCTCGCCGGTCAGGGGTTCAGGCGCGGCCAGCTTCCACCAGCCGCTGGTAGAACAGCAGATCCAGTTCCGGGCCCTGCCCGGTCAAGCCGGTCAGCAGCGCATGCGCCTGGCCGCGGTGATGGGTCTGGTGATTGAACAGATGCGCCAGCGCCGGGCTTAACGGCTGCTCGAACATCTCCGGCGTCGAGACCCGGCGGTAGCGGATCACACCGGCGAACGCCGCCTCCTCGAGGCCGTCAATATGATCGATGAACCGGCGGTCCTCGGTCTGACGGGCCGCGCGCAATTCGGCGAGATCGTCGAACAGGATCGTGTCGAGCCGATCCGGGGCGCTGCCCTGACCGGTGATCCGCTGCATCCAGACGCGGTCGGTGGTCAGCAGATGGTTCAGCGTGCCATGCACCGATTTGAAGAACGCGCCGCGATCCTCGCGGTATTGCCGGTCGGTCAATGAAGCGGCAGCGGCATACAGCCGCGCATTGGCCCAGGCGTTGTAGCCGGCGAACATCTGAAAAAGCGGTTTCATCGTCCGGCCCTTCGCTAAATATGTCAGGTCGTGCGGTAGCGGTCCGTGCCGCCGGCATCGGTTTGCCCGCTCAGTTCGCCGCGGGCCAGCATGTGGTTCACATGCGCCAGCACCTCGCCGAACGCGAAGCTGGTCTGGTGCTCGTCCAGCGCGCGCTGGAACACATAGGGCAGGATCTCGGCGACCGACAGGCTTCGGTCGCGGCAGGCGGCGGCGATCTCGCCGCAGCGCAGCCCGTGATGATGGATCAGTTCGTCGATGCGGACATGCAGGCCGTAGAACGGCAGCCCGTGGCCGGGCAGCACCAGAACGTCGGCCGGCACGGTTTCGCGCAGCGCGCGCAGCGAGGTCAGATACAGCCCGAGCGCGTCCAGATCGGGCTCCATCGCATACACGCTGACATTCGGGGAAATCCGGGCGATCACCTGATCGGCGGCGAAGAACAGCTTCCCTTCCGGCTGATACAGCATCGCCTGCTCCAGCGCGTGGCCGCCGCCGGTGAACACATTGAACCGCCGGGTCCCGATGGTCAGCGCATCGCCATGCTTGATCCGGCGATAGGTGGTCGGCACCCCGGTGGTGCGGCTCAGGTATTCGTGGCCGCGGCTCAACACCAGCTCGGTGATCTCCGGCGCCAGGCCGTGGCGGCGATAGAACGGCCGGTGCATGTCGGCGCCGAGGTCGCCGGGCGCGTATTGCAGCGCCAGGCTGTACAGATATTCCGGACGGGGCATCGACAGCTCCAGCCCGAACTTCTCGGCCAGCCAGCCGGCCAGCCCGACATGATCCGGGTGGAAATGAGTGACGATCATCGACGTCAGTTGCTGCCCGGCCAGCGGACCGGCCAGCACCGCCTCCCAGGCGGCGCGGCAATCATCGGTGCCGAGGCCGGTGTCCAGCGCCACCCAGCCATCGCCATCCCGGATCAGGTAGATGTTGACGTGGTCGAGCCGATAGGGGAGCGGCAGACGCAGCCACATCACGCCGGGCGCGATGTCGGTCAGCAAGCCCGGCCCGGGGGGCTCGGCGTGCGGGTAGACGAGGGTAGCCGGAACCGGATGTTGCTGCATCGCGTCACCCTAGCCGCTCCCGCTCCCAGCCCCAAGCCGCGCCTGCGCGGGCGGCGAGGTCGGGTAGGGCAGGGGTTCCGTCCGGTGCGTGAACGCGGCTAGGCTAACCCGGAAGTCGGCCGATTTTTTGGAGGAAGAGCGATGCCGGAAATCCTCGCGGCCAGCAGGACCCGTTCGGTTGCCCTGGTTGGTCCCTACGGCAGCGGCAAATCGACTCTGTTCGCCGCTTTGATGAACGCCGCCGGCACCAAGCTGCGCCGCACCGGTGATGGCCGCGCTGGTGATGGCCGCACCCGGATGGGCACCGAGCTGCAGCTCGGCCATTGCAGCTATCTGGGGGATGCGTGGGCGATCCTCGACTGCCCCGGCTCGATCGAGTTCCTGCACGAGGCGGCCGCGGCGCTGGCGGTGGCGGATCTGGCGGTTCTGGTCTGCGAACCGAACCCGGCGCGCGCGCCGATCGCGGCGCCGATCTTCCGCCTGCTGCACGATCTCGTCATGCCGTTCATGGTGTTCGTCAACAAGATCGATACCCCGAACGTGCAGGTCCGCGACACGCTGTATGCGCTGCAGGGCTATGCGCACGCCCCGCTGGTGTTGCGCCAGGTGCCGATCCACGAGGCCGAACGGATCACCGGCTATGTCGATCTGGTTTCCGAACGCGCCTATCGCTATCGCCCCGGGCAGGCATCCGAGCAAATGGAGCTGCCGGCGCGGCTGCGCGAGCCGGAGGCGGCGGCACGCTCGGCGCTGCTGGAGGTGTTGGCGGATCATGACGATGCGTTGCTCGAAAAGATCCTGGAGGAAATCGCCCCCACCCAGGCGGAGATCTACCAGGATCTGCGCAAGGATCTGGCGGCGGGCGCGGTCAATGACGTGCTGCTCGGCGCGGCCGAGAACGCGAGCGGCGTGCGCCGGCTGTGGAAGGCGCTGCGCCACGAGACGCCTGGCCCGCGCGAGACTGCCGCGCGCCACGGCATCGACCCGGCCGGACCGGCCATGGCGCAGGTGTTCCGGACCGTGCATGCCGGACATTCCGGCAAGCTTTCCTATGCCCGCATCTGGCGCGGGACCGTCGCCGACGGAGCGATGCTGAATGGGTCGCGGGTCGGCGGCATCCATCGGGTGCAAGGCGAGGAGACGACCAAAATCCCGCAGGCGGAGGAGGGCGATCTGGTGGCAATCGGCCGGCTCGATGGCGTGCAGACCGGCACGACCCTGATCCTTTCGGGGACCACGGCCGGCATTGTGCCTCCCCTGCCGTTTCCCGCCGCTCCGGCACCGGTCTATGCCAGGGCGATCGCCACGGTCGACCGCAAGGACGATGTGAAGCTGTCGGGCGCGCTGCAGAAACTCGTTGAGGAGGACCCCGCGCTGACGGTCGCGCAAGACCCCGAAACCGGCGAGACGGTGCTGCGCGGCCAGGGCGAGATCCATCTGCAGACCGCGATCGAACGGATTTTCCGCGGTTACGGATTGCGGTTGACGGCGGCGGCGCCGGCCGTGCCGTACAAGGAAACCATCCGCCAGACGGTCAGCCAGCACGCCAGGTTGAGGCGCCAGACCGGCGGGCATGGGCAGTTCGCCGATGTGAAGCTGGAGATCGCGCCCCGCGCGCGCGGGGCGGGGTTTCTGTTCATCGACCGGATCGTCGGCGGCGCGGTGCCCCGACAATATATCCCGGCGGTCGGCGAGGCGGCTGCGGAAGCGGCGCGCAAGGGGCCGTTCGGCTATCCCGTTGTCGATATCTCCGTCACGCTGGTCGATGGCGGTTTCCACAGCGTCGACAGCTCCGACATGGCGTTCCGGACCGCCACGCGGATGGCGATGACCGAGGGCCTGGCCAAAGCCGATCCGGTGCTGCTGGAGCCGATCACGCAGGTGACCGTCAGTGTGCCGAACGATCACACGGCACGCGCGCAGCGTCTTTTGTCCGGCCATCGCGGCCAGATCCTGGGCTATGCCGGCAAGCCGGGCTGGGAGGGCTGGGACGATGTCCAGGCGTTGTTGCCGCAGGCGGAACTGCACGAGCTGATCATCGAGCTTCGTTCCCAGACCATGGGCCTGGGAACCTACATTGCCAGGTTCGACCATCTGGCCGAAAGCCGGTAATTTCTGCGCCGGCCCGCCGGGCGGTGTCGGGCGGGATATCAGACAGGAACCTTGACTTATCTCTTCCGGAACCCAAAATGGTGCGGTGCAGCATTT
>JAYTXR010000082.1:0-2522 GCA_043742865.1 Acetobacteraceae bacterium | reverse complement strand
GGCCCCAGTTCCGGTCTGCGTTTGGCGCATGACGCGCAAATATCTTGCAAGGCCCCGAAGGGCGGTTAACGTAGCGTCAACAAATGCATAAAAACGGGGCTTCGGGCATGACATGGACGAAATTTTTGGCGGTCGCGGCACTGGCGCTGACGCTTGCCGCGCCGCCATGGGCATCGGCGGCTTTGTTCAAATGGGCCAACAACGGCGACGTCAACGCCATGGACCCGTACACCCGCAACGAGACGTTCCAGCTTTCGTTCCTGCTCAACATCTACGAGCCGCTGATCCGGCGGGACCGCAATCTGGGCCTGGAGCCAGCGCTGGCAACCAAATGGGAGCAGACCAGCCCGACCGTCTGGCGCTTCACCTTGCGCCCCGGTGTGAAATGGCAGGACGGCACCGCGTTCACCGCCGATGACGTGGTGTTCTCCGCCGCCCGCATCCGCTCGGCCAATTCGGTGATGCGTTCGGTGCTGGCGCCAGTCCGGGAGGTGCGGAAAATCGATGATCTGACCGTGGAGATCGAGACCAACAAGGTCGATCCGATCTTCCCCCAGGAAATCACCACCTGGTCGATGATGAGCCGCGCCTGGTGCGAAAAGAACAACACGGTCGAGCCGGTCAACCTGTCGTCAAATACCGAGAACTACGCCGTCCGCAACGCCATGGGCACCGGACCGTTCAAGCTGGTGCTTCGCGAGCCGGACCGGCGTACGATCCTGGAGCCGAACCCCGATTGGTGGGATAAACCGCAGCACAACCTGACCCGGGTGGAGCTCAGCGTCATCTCCAACGCCGCTACCCGCGTGGCGGCGTTGCTGTCGGGCGATGTGGATATGATCTATTCGGTCCCCCCCCAGGACGAGGCGCGGATCAAGGCGGCCCCGGGACTGAACCTGATCGTCGGGCCGGAGCTGCGCACGATCTTCCTCGGCATGGATCAGTCGCGGGCCGAATTGCTGCAATCCTCGGTCAAGGGCCGCAACCCGTTCAAGGATGTCCGGGTGCGAGAGGCGTTCGTGCTGGCGATCGACGAGGACGCGATCGCATCCCGGGTGATGCGCGGCCAGGCGCACGTGACCTGGGTGATGTTCGGCCCCGGCGTCAACGGCTACGACCCGGCGCAGGACAAGCGGCCGAAAAGCGATGTGGCGCGGGCCAAGGCGCTGATGACCGAGGCCGGCTATGGCGAGGGGTTTTCGCTGGCCATGGACTGCCCGAACGACCGCTACGAGAACGACGAGGCGATCTGCACCGCGGTCGCGGCGATGCTGGCCAGAATCAACGTCAAGATCGACCTGAACGCACAGACCAAGGTGCGCTATTTTAACAAGATCGGCCCGCCCGACTACAGCACGGATTTCTACATGCTCGGATGGACGCCGAACACCTACGACGCCCATAACGTGTTCTACAACCTGATGATTACCCGCAGCAGCCCGCGCGGCGAGGTCAATGACGGCGATTATTCGAACCCCGAGATCGACCGGCTGACCGACCAGATCGCGGTCGAGACCGATCCGGACAAGCGCGCCGCGATGATCCACCAGGCGGTGGAGATCGTGCAGAAGGATTTCGGCTACATCCCGCTGCACCAGCAGGTGATCGCCTGGGCGGCCAAATCCAACATAGAGCTGGTGCAGCTGGCGGATAATTACTTTCCGCTGCGGTTCGTGCGGGTCAAATAAGGCTGCCCTGACGCAGATTTGCTTGCCCTCGCTGCGGCGGAACAGGATGATGGGGACGTGAACATTCTCGCCCCCCCAAAAGCCCGGCTGTCGATCGAGATCGTGCATGATCTGATCTGCCCCTGGTGCTTCCTCGGCGTGCGCCGGTTGCTGCGCACGCTGCGCCGGCGGCCGGATTTGCTGTTCGAGCTAACCTGGCGGCCGTTCCTGCTGAACCCCGACATGCCGCGCGCGGGTATGGCGCGCGGCGATTACGTGGTGCGCAAGTTCGGCGGCGAGGATCGCGCCCGGCGGCTCTATGCCTCGATCAGCGAAATCGGCCGGGCCGAGGGGGTGCTGTTCCGCTTCGACCGCATCCGCCGCACCCCGTCCAGCGTGGACGCCCACCGGCTGGTGCGGTTCGCCGCGCGCTATGGCCGGGCCGACCAGATGGTGGCGGCATTGTTCTCAGCCCATTTCACCGACGGCGACGACATCGGTGATGCCGGCGTGCTGGCCGCGGTGACGCAGGGCTGTGGGCTGGACCCGCTGGAGGCTCTGGATTTCCTCGAAAGCGATGAGGATCTGGACTGCATTCACGCCGATAATCTGCGGGCGCACCGGTTAGGCATCAACGGCGTGCCGTGCTTCGTGATCTCCGGCCGCCACGCCATCGCCGGCGCGCAGGAGCCGGAGGTGATCGAGCGATTGCTGGACGTTGCGGCGGTGGAAGCGGCCGAAGGGTAGGCGACTGAGCCTAGCCCATCTTATTCATCGCATGTCAGGGATTCTGTGGCGGGTGTCGCCTAAGTTTTTGATCTTGTTTAGGGATTGGGTGTCGAGACCATCCATCCA
>JAYTXR010000081.1:0-24716 GCA_043742865.1 Acetobacteraceae bacterium | reverse complement strand
ACCCGACTTCGCCCTGGTTTGGCAACCGCGATCGCGGCGCAGCGCGTCGAGGCGGAAGCGGACTTCGATGCAAAGCTCGCGCCGGTTCTGGCGGAGATCGCCTCCTCCTCCCCGGCGGCGGCCTCCGGGATCGCAGGACGAGTTCAATCCTTATTCAATGAGAAGCGATGCCTTTACCTCGACCTCGCCGGACGACTGCTGGCCGGGGCGAAGAAGGGCCACATCACTCTGGATGCGGAGACGAGGCAACGGCTGCAATTCGTTGCCAACTATTCCGGGCCGGGCGGACCCGTCTGCTCGCCCATTGCAGTGCCCGCTCAGCCGCCTTCCAGATAGGCGGCGCGGATTTCCGGGCGGGCCAGCAATTCGGCCCCGGTGCCGGCCATGGTGATGGCGCCGTTGACCAGCACGTAGCCGCGATGGGCCAGGCGCAGCGCCTGGTAGGCGTTCTGTTCGACCAGCAGCACGGTCAGGCCGGTGCTGCGGTTCAGCTCGCGGATGGCGCCGAAAATCTGCCGCACCACCAGCGGCGCCAGGCCGAGCGAGGGTTCGTCCAGCAGCAGCAGCCGCGGGCGCGCCATCAGCGCGCGCCCGATTGCCAGCATCTGCTGCTCGCCGCCCGACAGCGTGCCGCCGCGCTGGGCGATGCGTTCGCGCAAGCGGGGAAACAGCGTGAAGATGGTTTCCAACGTTGCGGCACTGTCCCGGTTGCCGGCGACCTCCGCCCCCATCAGCAGGTTTTCATAGACCGACATGCGCGCGAAGATGCGCCGCCCCTCCGGCGACTGGGCAATCCGGCGCTGCATGATCGCGTGCGTCGGCCAGCCTGTGATATCGAGGCCGTCATAGACGATGCTGCCGTCCCGCGCCCGCGGATTGCCGCAGATCGTCATCATCAGCGTCGATTTGCCGGCCCCGTTGGCGCCTATCAGGGTGACGATCTCGCCTTCATTCACGTGCAGATCAACGCCCTTCAGCGCCTGGATGGCGCCGTAATAGGCGGTGACCCCGGACAGGCTCAGCAACGGGGCTGAACCGCTCATGCACTGGCCTCGGCCGGCGGCTCATCCTCGTCGCCCTCGCCCAGATAGGCGGCGATCACCGCGGGGTCGGCGCGCACTTCGGCCGGCGTGCCGTCGCTTATTTTGCGGCCGTGGTCCAGCACCACGATGTGGTCGGAGATGCGCATCACCACGCCCATGTCGTGCTCGATCAGCAGCAGCGAGCAGCCGCCGGCGCGGATCGCCAGCAGCAGCTGGTTCAACTCCTCGCTCTCGCGCGGGTTCAGCCCGGCCGCCGGCTCGTCCAGGCACAGCAGCACCGGATCGATGCACATGGCGCGCGCGATCTCCAGCCGCCTTTGCGCGCCGTAGGGCAGCGCCCCGGCCGGATCGTTGGCGCGCCCGGTGAGCCCGATGGCGTTCAGCCAGAACCGCGCCTTGTCCACGCCCTGCCGCTCCGCCGCCCGGTAGCGGCCCAGGCCCAGCACCGCCAGCACGCCGAGGCCGGTCGCCGCCATCAGCACATTATGCTGCGCCACCAGCAGGTTCTCCAGCACGCTCATGCCGGCGAACAGGCGGATGTTCTGGAACGTGCGTGCCACCTTGGCCCTGGCGGCGATCCGGTGGCCCGGCAGTTTTTCCAGCGCAAAGCGATCCCCACCTGAATGGGTCAGCGCCAGGGCGCCGGAGGTCGGGCGGTAGAATCCGGTGATGCAGTTGAACACCGTGGTCTTGCCCGCCCCGTTCGGGCCGATCACCGCGGTGATATCGCCCCGCCGGGCGATGAACGACAGCGCGTCCACCGCCTTCAGCCCGCCGAAGCGCATCGTCAGATCGGTGACCGTCAGCAATTCCGTCAACGAAGCACCACCGAAGCCATGCGCCCCGATATCAGCCCGCGCGGGCGCAACACCATGATCGCCACCAGCGCCAGGCCGAACACCAGCATCCGGTAATCCTGCAAATCACGGAAAACCTCGAAGCCGCCGATCATCACCAGGGCGGCCAGCGCGACGCCGAGCTGGCTGCCCAGGCCCCCCAGCACCACGATCGCCAGCACGATCGCACTTTCGATGAACGTGAAGCTTTCGGGACTGACGAAAGCCTGCCGTGTCGCGAAGAACGCCCCGGCAAAACCGCCGAACATCGCCCCGATGGCGAACGCGGTCAGCTTGGTGGTGGTGACGTTGATGCCCAGGGAGCGGCAGGCAACCTCGTCC
The DNA here is from genome assembly GCA_043742865.1 of Acetobacteraceae bacterium. Lineage (GTDB taxonomy): Bacteria > Pseudomonadota > Alphaproteobacteria > Acetobacterales > Acetobacteraceae > PALSA-911. The sequence goes on along the minus strand of JAYTXR010000081.1, from coordinate 22,495 downwards.
TCGCGCAGCGCCTCCCAGGCGCGGCCCAGCGGCAGCCGGCGCAGCCGCAGCGCCACCCAGTTGGTCAGCAGGGCCAGGCCGAAGATGACGTAGTACAGGAACGCCACCCGCTGGGTCAGGTTCGGCTCCAGCCCGAAGAAGCCGGCAAAACTGCCGGGGCCGCCGTTCATGTTGAAATCCAACCCGAACAGCGTCGGCCGGGGGATGCCGGCGATGCCGTTCGGCCCGCCGGTCAGGCTGACCCAGTTGGTGATGACCACCCGGATGATCTCGCCGAACGCCAAGGTCACGATGGCCAGGTAATCGCCGCGCAGCCGCAGCACCGGAAACCCCAGCATCACCCCCCAGAGCGCGGCCACGGCGCCGGCGAACGGCAGGCAGGTCCAGAACCCGAGGCCATAGGTGGTCGACAGGATCGCGTAGGAATAGGCGCCGACCGCATAGAACGCGACGTAGCCGAGGTCCAGCAGCCCGGCCAGCCCGACGACGATGTTCAGCCCCCAGCCGAGCATCACATAGGTCATCACCAATATGCCGAGATCGAGAAAATATCGCGCGCCATACAGCGGCAGGGTGGCGGCGAAAATCAGCAGCATCGGGGCCAGTATCCTGCCGAATGCCGCCAGCCGTGCCAGCCGGGCGGCACTGGGTACGGCCGGCGCGGCGCGGCGCGATCCCTTCCAGCCCACCCAGGCCAGCCGGCCGAAGAACACCAGCGCCACCGCGATCGCCACTGCCCAGGGGCGGGAGCGCAATGTCATCACCCCGGCGCCGGTTTCAGTGACCAGCCCGATCATCGGCCCGAACAACCCCAGCGCGACCAGCGCGGACAGGCCGGCGTCGCGCAAAGCCGGCTTCATACTTTTTCCACGTCCACCCGGCCCAGAATGCCGGTCGGCAGAAAAATCAGCGCGATGATCAGGATGGCAAAAGCTGCCACATCTTTGTATTCGATGGAGAAATACGCCGACCAGAATGTCTCGATCAATCCGATCAGCAGCCCGCCCAGCACCGCCCCCGGCAGGCTGCCGATGCCGCCCAGCACCGCGGCGGTAAACGCCTTCACCCCGGCGATGAAGCCGATGAAGAAGTCGATCACGCCGTAATACAGCAGGAACATCAGCCCCGCGACCGCGGCCAGCGCGGCGCCGATCACGAAGGTCAGGCTGATGGTCCGGTCGGTGTCGATCCCCAGCAGCCCGGCCATCTTCAGATCCTGCTCGCAGGCGCGCATGGATCGCCCGAGCGGGGTTTTGGTCACCAGCCAGGTGAACACCGCCAGCACCGACAGCGTGGTGACCACGATGGCGATCTGCATCCAGGACAGCTGCACCGCGAAGCCGTCGCGCTCCAGCAAGGTGAGCCCGCCGGGCAGCAGCGCCGGCATCGGCTTGACCCGCGCGCCCTGGCTGACCTGGACGAAGTTCTGTAGCACGATGGACATGCCGATCGCGCTGATCAGCGGCGCCAGCCGGAACGATCCGCGCAGCGGCCGATAGGCCACCCGCTCCACGGTCCAGCCATACAGCGCGGCGATGGCAGCGGCGAACACCAGCGTCAGCGCCAGCGCGATCGGCACCGAGGTGATACCCAGACCGGACAGGCCGGTCAGCGCGATCAGCGACAAGAACGCGCCAACCATGAAGATGTCGCCATGGGCGAAATTGATCATGCCGATGATGCCGTAGACCATGGTGTAGCCGACCGCGATCAGGCCGTAGATCATGCCAAGGGTGATGCCGTTGATCAGTTGCTGCAGCGCATAGGCCACAGGTGGTCCTCCGGTTAGGCCGCGAGGCGGCGCTTAGCAACCAACAAGCCACATGCCCCGCGTCGTACGCAAGCGATGTTCCCGCCGCCAGCGGCGCCACCCCTTCCATAGTGCCGAAAGCCTTGCTATGACCCCGCCTCGCGCGGCGCCTTCGGGCCTGGCGCGGGGATGGATGGGTGCATAGCTCAGTTGGTAGAGCAGCTGACTCTTAATCAGCGGGCCGTAGGTTCGAATCCTACTGCACCCACCACCATCCCCCTGCCCTCCGGTCGAGAAAATCTTGCATTTTGCTAAGCACGGCGAGCCGCGAATACGCTGCGGGCGGCGCGCGGAAGCCAACAACGTCACGAAATTGGTAGGGGCGAGTGCGAGCCGGCTGCGGGTTGGCGTCGGCGGATTTCGGCCCTTACCCGGTGACCGCCTCGGCCAGTTTCAGGAACCGGGCGGCCTGGTCGGATTTGTCGGCGAATTCTTTCCAGGAACTGCGGGCGGCCAATTCCCGCCATTTGCCCAGCTGCTCGGCATTGAACTGATGCACGGCTACGCCGGCCTTCTGGTAGATCCGGTTCAGCTCCGCGTCGTCCTCCTGGGCTTTTTTCAGCGCCCAGGGCTCCAACTCCTCGCCCACCGCCAGCAGGATCTTCTGTTGCGCTGCGGGCAGGCTGTCGAACACCAGCTTGGACATCAGGATCGGCTCCAGGATAAAGAAGAAGCTGCCGCCGGTGGCGCCGGTCAGGTTCTTGCAGGTCTCCTCCAGCCGGAACGAGATCAACGAGGTGGAACTGGTGACGCCGACATCCACCGTGCCGGTCTGCATGGCGATATACAGCTCGTTGGACGGCATGGTGGACACCGTGGCGCCGGCGGCCTTGAACATCGTGTCCATCTCCCGCGAGCCGCCGCGGACCTTCAGCCCGTTCACGTCCGACGGCAGCAGGATCGGCGCGGTGCGCGAGGCGATGCCGCCGGACTGCCAAGCCCAGGTCAGGATCTTGACCCCCTTTTCGTCCAGCAGCCGGGTAATCTCGCGGCCTATTTCGGCGGTCTTCCAGGCCGTAGCCTGCGCGTAGCTGGTCACCATGGCCGGCATGAAGGTCAGGTTCAGCTCGTGGATGTCGCCCCCGGCATAGGCGGTCGGCACCAGGCCGATATCCAGCGCGCCTTTGCGGATGGCGCTGAACTGGGCGAAGGTCTTCATCAGCGAGGAGTTCGGATAAACATTGAACGCCAGCCCGCCGTTGCTGCGTTTGGTAACCTCGGCGGCGAAGCGCCGGCAGAGCTGGTCGCGGAAATCGCCGGTTTCGCCGTTGCTGCCGGGAAACTGGTGCGAGATGTTCAGCGTGCGCGCCTCGGCGCGGCCGCGGCGGGAAAAGCCGGTGATGGCGGGCGCGGCCAGCAGCCCGGCCATGGCGGCGCGGCGGGTGATCGATGGGTTCATTGGGTCCTCCCGATGCGGCGCCGTCGCGCGGCGCCTTATTGGATCAGTGCAGTTCGCTCGCCAGCCGGCGGCCCATCAGCCAGCCGGGCAGCGCGCCGGCCGGGGCGCTTGGCAGCAGCAGCAGCCAGCCCAGATGCTGCCCGCCGATGATCAGGTTCATGCCGATGCCGAGCATAAGCCCCCCAAGCAGGCATCCACCGACGCCGGCGGCAATCCCTAGCCACAGGATATCACCTCGGTTGATCATCTCTCGGATTCCCCTGTGAGGTGCATCGCTTGGCGGGCTCTCATTGGTGAGCACGCGAGGTAAACCCGCGTCTCCGGTTTGACAAGCCGGGGCCTGCCACCTATACGACCGCGCTTCTCCCGGCGTGCCCAAGGCGCTCCGGGTCAGATCCCTTGCCGGGAACGTGGACGTGCCAGCGGGAAAATTCCCGGGGGGCGCGCGCCCGCCACGCCACACGGGATTTCCCGCTTGGCGAGGCCTACCGGTGCAACAAGCCGACAACCTGGCGCTTTACCGGGGCGGCACAGACCGAAAAGGACACGCGCATGACCAAGCGCGCCGAAAGCAAGTACAAGATCAACCGCCGGTTGGGCGTCAATCTCTGGGGCCGGCCGAAATCCCCCGTCAACAAGCGCGAATACGGGCCCGGCCAGCACGGCCAGCGCCGCAAGAAGCCGAGCGATTTCGGCGTGCAGCTGATGGCGAAGCAGAAGCTGAAGGGCTATTACGGCAATATCGGCGAGAAGCAGTTCCGCAAATATTACGAGGAGGCCGTGCGCCGCAAGGGCGACACCTCGGAGAACCTGATCGAGCTGCTGGAGCGCCGGCTCGATGCGGTGATCTACCGCATGAAGTTCGCCATCACCCCGTTCGCCTCGCGCCAGTTCGTCAACCACGGCCACGTCACGGTGAACGGCAAGCGGGTCAACATCTCGTCCTATCAGGTGCGCGACAACGACATCATCGAGGTGAAGGAGAAATCCAAGCAGCTCGCCATGGTGCTGGACGCCTCGCAGACCGCCGAGCGGGAAGTGCCCGATTACGTCGAGGTCGATCATCGCGCCATGAAGGGCCGCTTTGGCCGCGCGCCGAAGCTCAGCGATGTGCCGTATCCGGTGCAAATGGAGCCTAATCTGGTGGTTGAGTTCTACTCGCGCTGATTAGGTAGCAAGGCGGGGGCTCCGCCCCTCGACCCCGCTAAGGGCAAGCCCTTAGAACCCTATACTTCGGTCCGGGGTTCTAAGGGCTCCGCCCTTAGCGGGTCCAGGGCAGAGCCCTGGCCTTCCTTAGGAAGTCCATGACCCCCGCAGCCGAAATCGCCCGCCGCCGCACCTTCGCCATCATCTCCCACCCCGACGCCGGCAAAACCACGCTGACCGAACGCCTGCTGCGCGCCGGCGGCGCCATCCAGCTCGCCGGCAACGTCCGCGCCAAAGGCGAGCGCCGCCGCACTAGATCGGACTGGATGGGCATCGAGCGCGAACGCGGCATTTCCGTGGTCACCTCGGTGATGACGTTCGAATACGCCGATTGCGTGTTCAACCTGCTCGACACACCGGGCCATGAGGATTTCTCCGAGGACACCTACCGCACCCTGACCGCGGTCGACTCCGCGGTAATGGTGATCGACGCGGCAAAGGGCATCGAGGCGCGAACCCGCAAACTGTTCGAAATCTGCCGCCTGCGCGACATCCCCATCATCACCTTCATCAACAAATTCGACCGCGAGGCGCGCGACGCCTTTGAATTGCTGGACGAGGTCGCCGGCACCCTGGCGCTGGACACCGCCCCGGTCACCTGGCCGGTCGGCCGGGCCAGCGAGTTCGTCGGCACCTATGATTTGCGCAAACGCGCGCTGAACTTGACCCAGGAACTGGCGCAGGGCGACAGGCGGCTGATGACGATGGGCGAGGAGATCGACCTGGTGCGCTCCGCGCTGCCGGAATTCGATGAAGAGTCTTTTGCCGCCGGGCATCTGACGCCGGTGTATTTCGGCAGCGCCATCCGCGAAATCGGCGTCGCCGACCTGCTGAACGGGCTGGCCGAATACGGCCCAAGGCCCCGCAGCCAGCCGGCCGATACCAGGCTGGTGGACGCCAACGAATCGGGGCTGACCGCGCTGGTGTTCAAGATCCAGGCCAATATGGACCCCAACCACCGCGACCGGATCGCCTTCGCGCGGGTCTGCTCCGGGCGGCTGGTGCGGGGGATGAAGCTCAAGCAGGTGCGCACCGGCAAGACCATCCCGTTGCATGCGCCGCAGTTCTTCTTCGCCCGCGAGCGTGAGATCGCCGACGAGGCTTTCGCCGGCGACGTGGTGGGCATCCCCAACCACGGCACGCTGCGGATCGGCGACACGCTGTCGGAGGGCGAGGAAATCAATTTCGTCGGCGTGCCCTATTTCGCGCCGGAAATCCTGCGCCGTATCCGGCTGGAGGATGCGATGAAGGCCAAGAAGCTGCGGCAGGCGCTGCAGGAACTCGCCGAGGAGGGCGTGGTGCAGCTGTTCCGTCCCCAGGACGGCGCCCAACCGCTGGTCGGAGTGGTCGGCACGTTGCAGCTGGACGTGCTGCAGGCCAGGCTGATGGGCGAATACGGCGTGAAGATCGGTTTCGATGCGGTGCCGTTCTCGCTGGCGCGTTGGGTGTCGGGCGACGACAAGGTCCAACTCGCCCGGTTCATCGCCGAAAACCGCGCCAACATGGCCGACGACGTGGATGGCGACCCGGTGTATCTGGCCAGCTCAGCGTTCATGATGCGCCGCACCGCCGAACTGGCCCCGACGCTGATTTTTCGCGACATCAAGGACATCAAGGCGGAGCGGGTGGCGGCATAGCCCCGGCGCGCGACCCTGAAGCGCTACGCCCCGTCCCTCGCCTGGGTCGCCAGCAAATCGGCGCGTTCGTTCATCGGATCGCCGGAATGGCCGCGGATCCACAGCCATTCGACCTCGTGCGGCTTGGCGGCGTCCAGCAGGCGGCGCCAGAGATCCATGTTGGCCACCGGGTCGCCGGAGGCGTTGCGCCAGTTGCGCCGGACCCAGCCGGTATGCCAGCGGGTGATGCCGTTCTTGACGTATTCGCTGTCGGTATAGACGACGGCTCGGCAAGGGCGCTTCAAGGTCTCCAGCGCGCTGGCGGCCGCGGTCAGCTCCATGCGGTTGTTAGTCGTGGCCGGCTCCGCGCCCGACAGCTCCCGCTCGCTGCCCTTGTAGCGCAGGATCGCCCCCCAGCCGCCGGGACCGGGATTGGGCTTGCAGCCGCCATCGGTCCAGATCTCCACCCGCTCGACGATCGGATCAGATGCCATAAGCGTGCTCGTTCCCGGCGGTTTGGTGGAATCGCAGCCGGCGCAGATACTCCAACGGGTCTTTGCGGGTGACCAGCGCGCCGTCCGGGGTATTCAGCCAGTCAAAAAGCCGGGTCAGCAGGAACCGCAGCGCGGCCCCCTGGCACAGCACCGGCAGGGCGGCACGCTCGGCGTCCGACAGGCGCCGGATACCGACATAGGCGGCGATCAACGCGCGAGCCTTGGTGACATTGAACGAAAAATCCGGCTCAAAACACCAGGCGTTCAGGCAGATCGCCAAATCATAGGCCAGGATGTCGGTGGCGGCGAAGTAAAAATCGATCAGGCCGGACAGCTTGCCGTCGAGGAAAAAGACATTGTCGGGGAACAGATCGGCGTGGATATGGCCCACTGGCAGATCGCGCGGCCAGCCGGCAAGAATGGCGGCCAGCGCGCGATCCAGCTCCTGGGCCAAACCGGGTGCGATGTCGTCGGCGGCGTCGCGCGAGCGCTCGAACAGCGCCGGCCAGCCGGCCGGGCCGAGCGCGTTGACCCGGCGCGGCGCAAAATCGGCTCCCGCCAGATGCAGCGCGGCCAACGCCGCGCCGACCGGCCCGCAATGCTCCACCCGCGCCCGGCGAGGCCAGACGCCGGGCAGGAACGTGGTGATCGCGGCATGGCGTCCGCTGAGCCGGCGCAGCGCCTGGCCGTCGCGCGCGCGCACCGGCTGCGGGCAGACGATGCCGCCGGCCGCCAGATGTTCCATCAGACCGAGAAACCACGGCAAATCGTCCGGGTTCACCCGCCTTTCGTACAAGGTCAGGATGAAGTCGGCCTGGGTGGTGCGCAGGGAAAAATTGCTGTTCTCGACGCCCTCGGCGATGCCGCGGAAGGCGACCGCGCCGCCGATATCGTACTCTGCCAGGAACGCGGCCAGCGCGTCGTCGGTAACCTCGGTGTAGACGGCCATGCGGCTCAGTCCGCGCGAAGGAGGAAGGCGCTGGTCAAATCGAAAACGCTGGGCAAGAAGTCCTCGCGGTACGCCCGCCGGGATCGGGTCGATCCGGCCTTGCGTCGGTTGGGGGTTGCGTGATTTGTCCCGAAACAGGGGCGCGCGCAGTATGCCGCCGCCCTGCCCTGCCGACAACGCCCCGCCCTGGAGTCATCGATGCAATTCCGCCTGACATCGCCCCCGCTTCTGTGGATCCTGCTGGCAACCCTGCTGGCCGGATGCGGCGGTTCGACCAAGGACAGCTTCGCGCCGGCCTGTCCGCGCGCCGCAATCCTCGGGGATGCCGCCGATCTGACCCGCTACCGCGATGGCGGTGGGCGCGATCTGACCGATCTGGTGCTGGCCGGGCGGGTGCTGGGCCTGTCGGGGGAATGCCAGCCGGGCGACACGCCGCGCCAGCTGGCGTCCAGCCTGCTGGTGAATTTCCAGCTGACGCGCGGCCCGGCGATGACGCGGCGAGATGCGGATTTATCGATCTTTGTGGCGGTCAGCGATGGTGATCAGATCCTGGACAAGAAGCTGTTCCCGGTGCACGTGGTTTTTCCATCCAATATCGACACAATCCGGCTGACCACCGACGCCATTGCGATGGTGCTGCCGATCTCGCGGGAGAAATCCGGCGCGGCCTATACGCTGACCGCCGGATTTCAACTGACGCCAGATGAGCTGGCGCAGAACCGGTCCATCCCGGTCCGCTGAATTCGCCGCGCGGTTACCGTCTCTACTCGAAGACCCGTTACTCGAAGACCCGTTACTCGAAGACTGGCCCCAACCCAGGCGGGTAGGTCACCCGGGTCAAGGTCAGCCCTGCGGCAGGCGCGGTGGGGCCGGCGGCGCTGCGCCGGCGGGCGGCGAGGGCGGCGGCAACGTCATCTGCGGACCATAGGCGTTCGCCGACCAGGGCCAGGGTGCCGACGATGTTGCGAACCTGGTGGTGCAGAAAGCTCCTGGCCTCGATCCGGATGTCGATGAGGTCACCCGTTGCGGTAACGCTCAGGCGGTCGATGGACCGGATCGGGCTTTTGGCCTGGCAGGCGGTGGCGCGAAAGCTGGTGAAGTCGTGGCGTCCCAGCAGCATTTGGCCGGCCGCGTGCATCGCCACCGCATCGAGCGGGCGATGGACATGCCAGACCTTGCCGAGGGCGAGCGTGGGGCGGGCGGACCGGTTCAGGATCCGGTAGCGGTAGGCGCGTTCGATGGCCGAGAATCGCGGGCTCCAGCCCTCGGGGGCCGGCACCACGGACAGCACCGCCACAAGATGTGGCTGCATGTGGTAGTTCAGCGCGTCGCGGATCCGGTCCGCGCCGTGCTTCGCCGGCAGCGTGAGCCGCACGACCTGGCCTTGCGCGTGCACCCCGGCATCGGTGCGCCCGGCGGCGACGCAGGCAACCGGCTCGCCGCGGTTCAGCTTGGCGCTGGCGGCTTCGAGCACGCCCTGGACCGAGATGCCGATCCGCTGGCGCTGCCAGCCGACGAACGGGGCGCCGTCATATTCGATCAGCAGCGCCCAACTCGCGGTCGGATCGCCGGTCAGATCAGGGGTCATCGCAGGATCGTGCCGGCCGGTATCGGGCGGCCCCGCAGCATCGCATTCGCCGCCATCGCCTGACGGCCGGGAAGCTGCACGCGGGTGGGGCGGATCGCGCCGGCGCCGCAGCCGATGGTCAGCCGATCATCCAGCACCACGCCGGGAGTTCCCACCATATCCACCAACCGCGCGGACAGGATTTTCAGCGTTTCGCCCCCAAGCAGCGAAAATGTGCCCGGCCAGGGATCGAAGGCGCGGATCTGCCGGTCGATTTCCGCGGCGGAGCGCGTCCAGTCGATCCGGCCATCCTCGCGGGTCCGTTTCGGGGCATAGGTGACCCCCGCCTCGGGCTGCGGGATCGGGGTCGGGTTTTCGTCCAGCGCGCGCAGGATCAGCCGCGCACCGATTTCGGCAAGTCGGTCGTGCAGGGTGGCGGCGGTGTCGGTGGGGCCGATCGGTAACGCCTCGGCCAGCAGCATCGGGCCGGTGTCCAGCCCGGCCTGCATCTGCATTATAGTGATGCCGGTTTCGCCGTCCCCGGCCAGCACGCTGGCCTGGATCGGGCCGGCGCCGCGCCAGCGCGGCAGCAGGCTGGCATGGATGTTCAGACAGCCGCGAGCCGGCGCGTCCAGCATCGCCTGCGGCAGGATCAGGCCATAGGCGGCGACCACCGCCGCATCGAGCTCCAGGGCGGCGAAAGCCAGCTGCTCGGCCAGATCCGTGCGCAGGCGCGTCGGTGTGCGCACCGCCAGCCCCAGGGCTTGCGCCGCAAGCTGCACCGGGCAGAGACGCAACCCCTGGCCCCGCCCGGCCGGACGGGGAGGCTGGCAGTAGACGGCGGCGATCTCGTGCCCCGCCCGATGCAGCGCCTGCAATGTCGGCACCGCGAAATCCGGGCTACCCATGAACGCCAGACGCATAGTTCCGGCCTACGCTTCGTCACGCCGGATGCGTTGTTCCTTGGCCAGCCGGCGCAGAATCATGTTGCGCTTCAGCGCCGAGACATGGTCGACGAACAGCACCCCGTTCAGATGATCGATCTCGTGCTGCAGGCAGGCCGACAGCAGACCTTCGGCCTCGATCTCCTGGCGGATGCCGGCCTGATCCAGGAACCGCACCCGCACCCGTGCCGGGCGGGTGACATCGGCATACTGGTTCGGCAGCGACAGGCATCCCTCCTCACGCGTCGCCGTTTCCGGGCTGGCGACGGCGATCTCCGGATTGATCAGCACGATCGGCGATGGCTTGCCGTCCGCCATCAGGTCGATCACCGCCAGCCGCAGGCCATGCCCGACCTGCGGCGCGGCCAGGCCGATGCCGGGCGCGGCATACATGGTCGCGAACAGACGCGGCACCAGCTCGCGCACCAGGCTGGAATGCGCCTCGGCCACCGGCCGGGCGCGCGCCTTCAGCAGCGCATCGGGGGCGATCAGGATGGAGAGGATGTTGGCGACATCGGTCATGACGAAACGATGTAGCGATCCCGATGCCGACGATCAACGTCATGCCCCCTTCATGCCTCAATACTATTCTCCCGGCATGCCGCTTGCATGTCCAGGATCACCTCTGGCTACCAAATACCCCTTGCAAGCGGAGACGCTGCTGCCAAACTAGAGGAGGACGGGTTGCCTCTACGGGACCCGGTATCCGCTTCGCTCTTTTGAGGAGGCCTTATGTCGTCCGCTCGCCTGTTCACGTCTCCGTTGTTCCTCGGCTTCGACCATCTGGAACAGATGCTCGAACGCGCCTCGAAAACTACGTCTGACGGCTATCCGCCCTACAATATCGAGCAAACCGCACCGACGGCGCTGCGCATTTCTCTCGCGGTCGCCGGGTTTACAATGGACGATCTGCAGATCACCCAGGAAGACAATCAGCTGGTGATCCGCGGCCGTCAGACCGATGACAGCCAGGGGCGGGTGTTTCTGCATCGCGGCATCGCCGCACGGCAGTTCCAGCGCGCCTTCGTGATGGCCGAGGGGATCGAGGTGAAGGGGGCCTGGCTGGATAACGGCCTGCTGCATATCGATCTGCTGCGCCCGCAACCCGAAACGCGGGTCAAGACGATCGCGATAACCCGATCCAGGAACTTACCCCAGAACGGGGAGCTACCCCAGAATGGGGACATATCGAAGAATGGCCGCGTCCGCGTGGTCGACGGAGACCCCGAACGGGGTTGAGGCAACAGTCTGCGGCTTGCGCCGGCGCCGCTCTAGGGCCGACGCGCAACAGGAGTACCGACCATGACCCATCCAGACGACAATGACGGCCAGATCGCCGCCAACACCATCAACATCGATGTTCGCCACATGAGCCCAAGCCAGTTTGCCCAGCTCGGCATGCCGATGATCGCCTATGTGAAGCCGGTGGTGGTCAATGGCGGCAACGCTTTTGCCATCCATGGCGCCGACGGCTCGCCTATGGGCCTGGCGCCCGGCCTGGACGTAGCGATCGCCGCGGTCCTGCAGCACGAGATGCTGGCGGTTCGCGTCCACTGAACCCCGGCATTAAGGTAAAACCGGCGATCAGGTCGGCGCCCCGCTTACAGCGGCACGCCGGCTAGGTTGCGGCTGGTACGGATGGTCTGCAGGGTCTGGACCTTGCTGACGGTCGGCGCTCCGGTCAGCCTTTGGGTCAGTTGGTTCTCGTGCGCGGTGTCGCGCGCGACCAGTCGCAGCAGGAAATCCCCGCCACCGCGGATCATGTGGCACTCGCGCACTTCCTGCCATCCGGCGACCAGTTGCTCGAAGGCGGCGAGCACCCCCTCGCGTTGGCTGTCCAGCCCGACGATGGCGAAGAAAACGATCTCCCAGCCCAGCTTTTGCGGGTCGCTATCGGCGTGATAGCCTCGGATCAGCCCGGCCTCCTCCAGCCGGCGCACCCGGCGCAGGCAGGGCGGCGCGGAAATGCCGGCCCGCCGCGCCAGTTCGACATTGGTCATCCGGCCGTCAACCTGCAATTCGGCGAGGATGCGGCGGTCGATCGCATCCAGAATGGGCGGTGCGGCAGGCTGCAATTTCATGGCAATGATTTCTTGTCGAGGGGGGATGGATGTGCAGCTTGGGCGGGCGTTTCTTGAGGGCAGCTTGAAATATTATTCCACTTATCCGGCCAGGCAAGCGAATTGATCGCAAAACCAATTTGGCCTTTCGGACCAGGCTAGCTTGCCTCGGATGCCGGCGCACCGATAGGATCGCGCGCAGCAAATCCGGACCCCCTCCCATGCCCGTCACGCATCGCACTCGCCTTCTGATCATAGGCGCCGGCCCGGCCGGTTACACCACCGCGATCTACGCCGCGCGCGCCAGCCTCGAGCCGATCCTGCTGGCCGGATTGCAACCGGGTGGACAGATGACGATCACCACGGATGTGGAGAACTATCCCGGCTTCGCGGAGGTGATCCAGGGGCCGTGGCTGATGGAACAGATGACCAAGCAGGCCGAGCATGTCGGCACAAGGGTAGTCTATGACATCGTGACCTCGGTGGATTTTTCCGCCCGGCCGTTCCGCTGCACCGCCGATTCCGGCGATATCTACCTGGCGGAGACTGTGGTCGTCGCCACCGGCGCGCAGGCGCGCTGGCTGGGGCTGGAATCGGAGAAGCGGCTATCCGGCGCCGGGGTTTCCGCCTGCGCAACCTGCGACGGGTTCTTCTACCGAGGAAAGCGCGTCGCCGTGGTCGGCGGCGGCAACACCGCCGTGGAGGAGGCGCTGTTCCTCACCCACCACGCCGAGCACGTGACCCTGATCCACCGCCGCGATGCGCTGCGGGCGGAAAAGATCCTGCAGAACCGACTATTCTCCCATCCCCGCATATCGGTGATCTGGGACAGCGAAGTCGAGGAGATCCTCGGTTCGGGAACGCCCCCGGGGGTGACCGGGGTGAGGCTGCGCGGCACGCATAGCGGCGCGCTCAGCGAAATCGCGGTGGACGGCGTGTTCATCGCCATCGGCCACACGCCGACCACCGAAATATTCGCGGGCCAGTTGACGATGGACCGCGAGGGCTACATCAGCACCATCCCCGGCAGCACACGGACCTCGGTTCCCGGCGTCTTCGCGGCCGGAGATGTGCAGGACAAGATCTTCCGACAGGCGGTCACCGCCGCCGGGACCGGCTGCATGGCGGCGCTGGAAGCGGAGAAATTTCTGGCGGCGCAGGCGGATATATCCGCCATCGCCGCCGAATAGCGCAAAAATCGTCGAATCCCGGCATAAGACTGGGATAATTCCGGCTAATGTGGTCCGCTTGATCCGCGTCCGATTCGCGTCCGCGAATCGTTGCGCGATATCGCGCCAACTGGCGCCTCCGGTCCAATGCCCTCGGGCGCGGACGGGCTGGCAAGGGAGAGGCTGAACGATGGACTGGGACAAGCTGCGCGTATTCCACGCGGTGGCCGGGGCCGGAAGCTTCACGCATGCCGGAGATACCCTGAATTTAAGCCAATCGGCTGTCTCGCGGCAGATCTCGGCGCTGGAGGAAGCCCTGCAGGTGCCGCTGTTTCACCGCCATGCCCGCGGATTGATCCTGACCGAGCAGGGCGAGGCGCTGAACCGCACCGTGCGAGAGGTGTTCGCCAAACTGGCGATGACCGAGGCTCTGCTGACCGAGAGCAAGGAAAAACCGGCCGGCCGACTGAAGGTCACCACCACGGTCGGTTTCGGCGCCTCCTGGTTGGCGCCGCGGCTGGCCGCGTTTCTGGAAGCCTATCCCGATATCACCATGTCGCTGCTGCTGGACGACAACGACCTGGATCTGGCGATGCGGGAAGCAGATGTCGCCATCCGCATGCATGCGCCCAAGCAGCCCGATCTGGTGCAGCGGCATCTGCTGGCGATGCAGTGGATCGTCTGCGCCTCACCGGAATATCTGAAAAAACACGGCGTGCCGCAACGCCCGGAAGATCTGGACGCCCATAAGCTGATCCTGTTCGGCGACTACCATCCACCGGTCGCCGACGTGAACTGGCTCGCCGAGGCCGGCCGCCGCCCCGGCAATCCGCGCCGGGCGCTGCTGGAGGTGAACTCCCTGCATGCCATGGTGCTGGCGATCCGATCGGGTCTTGGGGTCGGCGCGCTGCCGGATTATTCGATGACGGAAAACCAGGATCTGGTGGCGCTGTTGCCGGACTTGAAACCGCCGAAGGTGGACGTGTATTTCGTCTACCCCGAGGAATTGCGCAATTCCAAGCGCGTCGCGGTTTTTCGTGACTTCCTGCTGACCCGTCTCGCGGAGATGCACTAAGGGCTGCCGAGACAAAGAGCTAGAGCATGATCGCTGCGCCTACCGGAAGCGATCATGCTCTAGTACTCTGACGCAGTCGGATGATGTCGCCTGATCAGAGCATTAGGTAATCAAAGCATTAGCTGGTGTTGGCTTGAATTCAGCCGAAATCGGAAGTGAACCTTCGCGTTAAACGACCAGACGCCAAGCCAGACTGTCCCGATTCGCCAATCTACTTCTTCGCGTGCTGGCTGCTTTTGCCGTGCGCCTCGGTGGAGTGCTTATGGGCCGCTTCCGACTGCTCATGGGCTTTCTTGGAATGCTCCGCGGCGGCGGGCTGGGCATTCTTCCCATGATGCTCGGCCGCCGTGCGATGGGATTTGGCGGCGGTTTCGTGAGCTTCGGCAGCTTTGGTGTGACTGGTGCTGGGCATTGGTCGCTCCATGATTTTATGCGCACTGCGTGTACGCGGCCTGCCAACGCCCCGGTCAGCCGAAGGTTCCCGCCGGTCCGCTAACGGGCATCGGTATCGGTACGTTGAGGATCGGACAAAAAACCCGCGGCGAACTCTTCTCGGCCACCGCTGCGACCGATCGATCCACCCAGCTCCGCTACAGATGCGTCTCTGCTGGCTGTCACAAGCAGGACATGCCGCCCAAGCATGGCCGCATCCGGTTTTTGGCGATGGTTGCATCGCAGCACGCGGGAGTAGCCTTTAGTCATCGAATACGGCGATCGTTTCGTCAGTCTTCCAGCCCCCTTGGCTGGGAAGGGGCCTCTGGTCCCTGCGTCTCCCAGACGTAAAGCCTCCCTGTATCCTTGCCCCCGGCCAATGCCGGGGGCTTTTTTTCTGCGGCCTCGGCGGATCCGGCAGCCTATACGGCTCTGGCGCAGCGTGGTGCTGTATAGGCACTCGGCACAGCAGGAAGCCATGCTTTTTGGAACCGGGAGATTTTTTGCATGCTATTTCTGATCATCAGCGACCCGCGCCCCGAACCACCTGGGCTGATCGCCGAACAACGGCAGCTGTACTGGCGCTGGATCGATCCGCTGACCCGCAGCGGGCAGGTCCGATCGGTGCACGCCAAGGTCGGACGCGGCGCCGTGGTGCTGTTCGATGTCGATTCTAATGAGACCCTCCATCGCTACCTGAATGAATTGGCCGATATCATTCCGGCCCATTTCACGGTTCATGCGCTGATCGATCCCGCCGCGGCGCAACTTTTCCTCGCCAGCCAACGATCGGATCCGACCGCGCACGCCATCCCGCCACCATGATCGGGCCAAAATGAGCGCGGCCCCGAGGGTCGCCGCCGGAGCGATCATCGCCTACCGGCTATTCGAACTCGCCTACGCCATCGATCTCGCGCGCGCCGAGGCGCTGTGGGCCGCCTCGGCGCGATCAGGCCGGGCGCGCAGCGCCAGCCGCTCGCATCTGTCGGCCACCCCGCCAAAAGCCGTCGCCTTCGGCGTGCCGCCGCTGGTGCTGACCCTCGACCCCATCCCCCTCGAGCTGAACGGGATCTGCGTTCAGGCCGGCGCCACCGCGCGGCTGTATGATTTCGGCGTGGTGTCGTTCGCGCTGCGGGTGCCGGCTTCCGACTTGGCGTGGGACGATTTCGTCACGCAAACCAACGCGCTCGACCGCCTGGTCGGCTCCGGCACCACGACCGGCATCTGGGAACAGCTGCTGGCGCAGGTTCGCGCCGCGCTGGCCGGCGCCATGAACCGCCCCGAAGCCGCTGCGCTCGACAAGGAATACGCCCTCGACGAGGATTATTTGATCGGGTTGGTCACCGCCTTCGCCGGCCACCCGACCGCGGCCGAACTGCAACAGAGCATCGATCTGGCGCCGCTGCTGTCGGGCGAGACCCGCGCGCTGTCGGACGGCGCGCGCGCCGATCTGACGCGCCAGCGCTTCTCCTACTACACCGACGATCTGGTGGTGGTGACCTGGGATCGCGCCTTCATCTATGAGCCGCGCGGCGATTCGGACGTGATGGACGTGATCGAGGTCGCCAACGCCCAGCTGCTGGAAATGCGCTACTACGACGAACTGCTCGACGCCGAGTTGCCGCGCATGTACGACCAGGTGGAGGCCGCCCGACGCACCCGCGCGCTGTTCGCCGCGCGCCGCTTCGCCAATCTTGCCCGGCGTTTCTACACGCTGGTCGCCGAGGTCACCGAGCTGACCGAAAAGGTCGATAACGCGCTGCAGGTGACCGAGGACGTGTATCTGGCCCGGATCTATACCGCGGCCCTCGAACTGTTCCGTGTCCGGCTGGTCAGTGCCGCGGTGGAACGCAAGCTCGCGATCATCCGCGACACCTACATTGCGCTGTACGACGAGGCATCCTCACGCCGGGCCGAATTGATGGAGTTGCTGATCACCGCGCTGATCGCCGGGGAGATCGTGCTGGCGCTGGTGCGTCACTGACCGCGTGGTCGCCGATCCCGAGGGCTCGCAGCACCGCTTCGTCCAGCACCGGGCGTAGTCCTGGTGAATGCGGGACATTCAGACCCATGCCGTCGTCATAGCCCCATAGCGCCCATCCGATCCCGGCCTGTTCGGCGGCCGCGCGCACCGCGGTCAGCCAGGCCAGCCGCGCCGGGGAATTCAGCCGGACGCTGGCGCCGAACTCTCCCAGCAGCACCGCCGCCTGGTGGCGCCTTGCCCAGGCGCCGGCCTCGCCGATGCGCCGGCCCACCGCAGCCGCATCCCAGTGCATCGCGCAGACGAAGCCGACCAGTTCAGCAGTCGCCCGGTCGATCTTTGCCCCAGTTGGGGCACCCGTGGGGGCGCAGCCCTCCGCCATCGGAAACGGTAGCCGTGCCAGCGCCGACCTGTCCAACCCCGGCCGGTAGGCCGCCAGGGAGGTTAACTCCGGCGGGTCGTAAAAATGCACGCTGTAGATCACATTGGCGTCGTCAACCGGGCGCAACGCCAGCAATCCGGCGATGCTGCCCCAATCCTGCCCGGTGACAATGAGGGTATGCCCGGGCAGGATTTGCCGGATCTCCGCGAGCGCCAGGGCCTGCAACGCCGCCCAGCCGGCTTCGTCCTGGGCAAACACCGGTTCGTTGAGGATTTCGGGGAAAATCCACCTGGGATCGGACCCCGCCAGCGCCGGGGCCAGCACCCGCCAGAACCTTAGCAGTCCGGCGCGATCCGCCGCTCGATCCGAAAAATGCGGCGCGATCGCCACAGCCAGCCCCTCGCGCTGCAACCGGCGGATCGCCTCCAGCAGCAGGCTTACGCGCAGCGGGTCCGCCCGGTTTCCGTCGCTCAGGAATTCCGGCTGCACCGCCAGGCGCACGAAACCGAAGCCAGCCCGGCGCAGATCGCCGATCTGGGCATCGGACAGATAGGCGCGCAACTTGGCGGGATCGAGGCTGGCGGGAAACCGGAACCAGTTGGTCAGATTTATCCCGTGTTGCAGCGCGGCCAGCCTTTCCGGTGGGGGGTTCGCCTGGGCGGTCGTCAAATAGCCTAGCAGCAGCAAAGCAAGACAAAGGGCGGGCTCTGGCCGCACCCGCCAGGGCCGAGCCCTGGACCTCATCTTTTCAGCGGCGGGTCGAAACGCTCCACCAGATAGAGCGGTCGCCCTTTGGTTTCGTTGAATACCCGTCCCAGATATTCCCCGATCACGCCCAGCGTCATTAGCTGCGCCCCGCCCAGAAACAGCGTCACGGTCATCAGACTGGGATAGCCGGCGACGGGATCGCCCAGGATCAGCGTCTTGACCACCACCTTGGCCGCATACAGCGCGGCGCAAAGGGCGACCAGAAACCCCAAATAGGTCGCCACCCTCAGCGGCATGACGGTGAAGCCGGTGATCCCCTCCAACGCCAGGTTCCACAGCTTCCAGTACGACCATTTGCTGTCGCCGTGATGGCGCGGCGCGCGGTCGTATGGCACCGCGCGGCTGGGATAGCCGACCCAGGCGAACAGCCCTTTCATGAAGCGGTGCTGTTCGCGCATCCGCAGCACCGCATCCACCACGCGCCGGCTCATCAGGCGGAAATCGCCGGTGTCGCGGGGCAGCTGGACCCGCCCGACATGCTGCATCAGCCGATAGAAACCGGCAGCGGTGGCGCGCTTCAGCCAACCCTCCCCGGCGCGGGCGCGGCGTTCGGCGTAGACGATGTCGATCCCCTCCCGCCAGGCCGCGACCAGTTCGGGGATCAGCTCTGGCGGGTCCTGCAAATCGGCGTCGATGACGATCACGGCCGCGCCGCTGGCATGATCGAGTCCGGCCGTGGTGGCGATTTCCTTGCCGAAATTGCGCGACAGATTGACGATTGCCACCTGCGGGGCCTCAGCCCGCAACGCCCGCATCACCGCCAGCGACTCGTCGCGGCTACCGTCATTGACATAGACCACCTCCCACGTTCCCAGTGGGTGGCTGATATCTTGCATCACCTGAGTCAGACGGCGGTGGAATTCGGCCAAACCGGCGGCCTCGTTGAACACCGGCACCACGATCGAAAACTCCGGAACCTGGTCCGGCGCGCATAGGGTCAGATTCGCGAGAATGGGCATCGCGGGATCGGATGAATTGTCGAATTTTGGATCCGAGGCAAATTTCAACATGATTACCAGCTTCTTAATCTACCTATGATTGTATATCAACCAAAATTTCGCGTGGGATCCTATTTCCCTGAGTTGGCCGTTCTGACCCTCGCGGCGCTGCTGCTGTTCGGCACGGTTTCCTGGCGCGGCGCGGAGTATGACGAGCAGTATACGCTGCTGCTGGTGGCCGGCACGCCGCGGCCTATCTGGCCTGAAGCTGCCTTCACCGGCGCCGATCTGCGCCAAATTCAGGCCGGTAACGCCGGCGCCGCACAGATCGCGCGCGACCTGCGCCGGACCGATGTGCATCCGCCGCTGTATTTCTGGACCGCGCTGGCATGGCATGATTGGGTTGGTCCGGGCCTTGCGCGGCTGCGCGTGCTGTCGGTGATCTTCAGCCTGGGCGCGTTGGCGCTGGTCGGCTGGATCGCCCGGGCCGCCCGCATTCCGCCGGCCTGGGCGATGGTCTTTACCTTGGGCTGTTATGGTTTCGCCTATACCGGGGGGATCGCGCGCGGGTTCGCCCTGGCGCAGTGCCTGAGTTTGGCCGGCGTGGCGCTGCTGCTGCATGCCGGGCACCGGCGCCTTCCCCTGGCCGCGCTGGCCGGGGGGCTGGCAATGGGTGCCGCGACCTTGACCAATTACCTGGCCGTGTTCGTCGCCGGCGCGGCGTTGCTGTGGCTCCTGGTGCACCGGCCCCGCGCGCCCCGGCTCTGGCTGACCGCCGGCATCGGCTTCGCGCTGTTCCTGCCGGCCGATCTCTGGTTCTTTCTGGCCCAGCGCGCCAGCCGGATCGGCCAGTTCCCGCCGTTCGAGCTGACCCACAGCATCGCCCTGCTGGCCCGCTTCGGCGCCGGCGCGGTGTTCGGCGGCCTGCCGCTGTATGTAAGCGGCACCGCCCGGCTGATCGCCAGCTGCGCGATCGGCGGGCTGCTGGCGGCGCTGTCGGTGCTGATCCTTTGGCGCTGGCGCGGCCTGGCGCGGCCGGGCGCGCGGGGGCTGCTGGCCATGGCCGCGCTGGCGCCGCCGCTGGGGCTGATCGGGCTCGGGCTGGTATTCGATGCCACGCCGATCGAGCTTCGCTATCTGGCCTTCGCGGTCCCGTTCGCCGCCCTGCTGCTGGCCGGCAGCCTGGCGAGCCTGCCCCGCCGTCTGGCCTGGCCGATCGGCGGCGTCGTGCTGTTGGTCCAGGCGGCCTCCCTGGCTGGCCTGCTGACCCGGCCCGAAACCATGCAGCCCGCCCGCGCTACCGCTCAGGCGGCGGCCACCCTGGCCTGGCCGAACGGCGTGGTGCTGGTGGCGCACGGCAATGACGGCGTCGGCATCGTGTCGGCTTTTGCCTCGGAGGCGCCGGACTGGCTGCCGATGCTGGTGGTCGGCCGCGAGGACAGCGCCAGCTCGACCCGCATCCGGGCGGGGGCGTATCGCCGGGTGGTGCTGGCGCTGCTCGCCCAGGACGATGCCAGCCGCGCCACGGTCCAGTCCCTGCGAGCCGCCTTCGCCCACCAGCCCTGCTGGCGCTGGGCCGCCTCCGGCACCGTAATTATCGCCTATGACCGGATCTGCGGCGGCGACTGAGGGCTATTTCGCCATCGCCGGCGCGGCGGCCCTGACGCCCTTGAAGGCCGGCACTCAATGCCCTCGGGCTGGGGATCATCTGGCTCCTCCGTTCGGGTCCGCCTGTCAGTGATCATATTCGAAGCGCAGCAGCGTCTCGCCGTTGCGTTCGCTCGATCGCATCCGGTCCGCCGACCGGCGCAGCATGAAGCCGGCCAGCTTGATGTGGCCGTCATCGTCCAGGATATCGGCCTCGCTCGGGCGCGTGTTGGTCAGGATCGGGGCGGGGCCGCGATAGGCGAGCTCGGCGGTCAGGGCGAGTTCATCGAACCCGACCTTGAGCCCGATCGGTGTGCCCGGGGCGGCGATATCGCGCACGGTTTCCACCGCCTGGCTGATCGCGAACACCGCGCGCTGCATCACTTCCCGCCGGGCGCCCCAGGCGGCGCCGAGGTTCAGCAGAAAATTCTCCACCCCCTCCAACCCGGCATCATTGGCAATTTGAAACGTCTCGGTGCGGTGAATGCCGATGCGGAACACCGCACTGAGCGCCAGCGCGATCAGCGTGCCAAGCATCAACGGCGAGGAGGCCAGCGGGCGCCACAGCGCCGGCAGCTGCAGGAACAGCTCCGGATAGACCGCGGTGGCGAGCCCGACGCAGCAGGCGAAGCCGACGGTCAGGCTGCGCCGCGCATCCAGCAGCCGGGCGGCGATGATCTGGATGCCGTTGACCAGGATGAAGGTGGCGGCGAACAGCAGCATCGCCCCCACCACCGGCGAGGGCGCGTTTTCAAACACCACGGTGAATTTCGGCGAGCAGGCCAGCACCAGCAGGATCCCGGCCACCCAATAAGCCACAAGGCGGCTGGTGACACCGGTGGCCGCCGAAAGGCTGACGGCGCTGCCGGATGCCACGACCGGCAGCGAACCCAGCAGCCCGCTGACCACCGTGGCCAACCCGTCGGCCAGCACCCCACCCTCGATCGAACGCCGGTCCGGGCGCAGCCATTCGGGGTCGTTGACCTTCTGCGCGGTCAGCATGCAAGCCATCGTGGTCACCAGATTGGCAACCGTGGCGACGGCGAACGGCAGGATCAGCCCGCGGTCGAACTGCCAGCCGGTCTGGCCGATCGTTGGAAAGTCCAACCATTTTGCGGCGCCCATCTGGTCGGCCAGACCCGGCGGCAGCGCGCCCAACCCCCACGCCGCGGCATAGCCGACGGCAACGCCGATGAACGCGCACAGCAATGCCCCGGCGCCGCGGGTCCAAACCTTCAGCCCGACCATGACAGCCAGGGTCAGCCCGGCGATGTCCAGCCGGCCCACATCCATCTCCCCCTGTGCGGTCGGGATGATGCACAGGCGCAGGCCGACGAAACCGACACTGAGCCCGAGCAGGGTGACGACCACGCCGCCAAGTTCGGCCGGCAGCACCGCCCGCAAGCGATGCAGCACGCGCGACAGCGCCATCTGAAGCACGCCCGACAGCACCACCATGCCGCAGACCAGCGCCATGCCACCGGCCCGGGCCGCCAAAATCGCCGGCGGCACGAACACCGAGGAGATCGACGACGCGCAGAGAAACCCCGAACCGAACGAAAACCGCCTGCCGCCCCAGCGTTGTGCCTGCAATACCGTGCCGATGCCGATTGCCAGAAAGCTGGCGCGCACCAGATCGCCCAGGGCGGCCTGACCGAGCCCTGCCTCGCGCCCGACCAGCAGGACGTTCAGTGCCAGCAGCGCGACCAAGGCGATCAGTTGCAGCGCCGCGGCCAGCGCCACCAGCAAAGGGGGGCGATCCTCCAGCCCATAGGTCAGCGAGGTCGGCGCTTTCAAATTCCGGCGGCCCGGACAGGCCGCGCCCGCCGGCGCCGCCACGCCGACAGAACAGGTTGGGCGCGGGGAAATGGGTGGTTTGCTGGGAGCGGCAAGGCTGTCTGACCCGATCCATCTTCACAAACGGCGTATCCGCGAGAGGCGAACGCACGGCATCCGGAAGGGAAACCTACGATCGCACGCCGAGACCGGCAACCGGCCTGAAGGCCGTCTCAGAAGTACTTAATTTAAAACCATACTGGCGATTGAAAAACAATTTCT
>JAYTXR010000080.1:0-5531 GCA_043742865.1 Acetobacteraceae bacterium | reverse complement strand
CTGGCAGGAAACCAAGATCGGGACCCGGCCAGGCGAAATCATTGCCCTCGCTCACGATCACCCATGAGCGTTCACGATCAAGGCCAAGGCGCGACTTCGTCGGCTGCGGCAGCTCAACCCCCTCGTCCGGGGGTTGAGGCGGGGAATGGGTGACGGGAAGCACGATCACGCGCGGGAAACCCTGATTGCCTGTCATCGCGATGACAATGGCGCAGGACCGGTCCTTCATGCTTCGCGCCCGGCGTCAGCCTCCCGCTTCCAAAGGTAGGAAAACCGAATGACGAGGCCGGGCTGCGGCGCCGGCCAGGCCACGGCGGCCAGTCAGCGACCTCGGCGTCCAGATGAGCGTGTTCGGCCGGAACCTCGGCACGGGCAATCAGCGCGATTTCGGTTTCGGTCAACCCCATCCGGCTGGACGACGCGGCGATCTCGACGGGCCAGCCGGCCATACTCCTCGGCCGACACGACCACCAGGCGATCCCGGCCATTCTTGGTGATGGTAACCGGCTCCAGAAGCGCCTCGCACGCAGATCGTCCCTTCGCGGAACAATCTTGCCGGGGCAGTTGAACTGGCCGATACAGGCAGACTTGTTTTTTGCCAGATGAAGGCCACGGAAAGCTGATGCCTGAGATCCAGAACGAGACCGCACCGGACGCACCACGCTATAATTTTCGCGACGCCGAACCCCGCTGGCAGCGCGAATGGGATCAGCGCGGCTGCTTCAAGGTCGAGGATCTGCCGACCGACGGCAAACCCAAATACTACGTGCTGGAGATGTTCCCCTACCCTAGCGGCAAGATCCATATGGGGCATGTCCGCAATTATACCCTCGGCGACGTGGTGGCGCGCTACAAGCGTGCCCGCGGCTATTCGGTGTTGCATCCGATGGGCTGGGACGCGTTCGGCCTGCCGGCCGAGAACGCGGCGCGCGAGCGTGGGGTGCATCCGGCCAAATGGACCTACGAGAACATCGCCGCGATGCGCACCGAGTTGCAGCGCATGGGGCTGTCGCTGGACTGGGCGCGCGAATTCGCCACCTGTGATCCCAGCTATTACGGCCAACAGCAGAAGCTGTTCCTCGATTTCCTCGCCGCCGGCCTGGTGGAGCGTAAGGAAAGCTGGGTCAACTGGGACCCCGCCGACGGCACCGTGCTGGCCAACGAGCAGGTGATCGACGGCCGCGGCTGGCGCTCCGGCGCGCTGGTCGAAAAAAAGCTGCTGTCGCAATGGTTCTTCAGCATCACCCAGTACGCGCCCGAGCTGCTCGCCTCGCTGGACCGGATGGACCGCTGGCCGGAGCGGGTGCGCACGATGCAGAAAAACTGGATCGGCCACAGCACCGGGGCGCAACTGCGCTTTTCGCTGACCCGGCCGGAGGCGGACATTGCCGAAATCGAGGTCTACACCACCCGGCCGGACACGCTGTTCGGAATGTCGTTCGTGGCCCTGGCGCCGGAGCATCCGCTGTCTGCCGCCATCGCCGCGAGAAATCCGGGCGCGGAAAAATTTATCGCCGAATGCCGCCAGCTCGGCACCAGCGAGGCGGTGATCGAAACCGCCGAAAAACAGGGTTTCGACACCGGCCTGTCTGTCGCGCACCCGTTCCTGCCGGGAAAAACCTATCCGGTCTGGATCGCCAATTTCGTGCTGATGGAATACGGCACCGGCGCAATCTTCGGCTGCCCGGCGCATGACCAGCGCGACATCGAGTTCGCCCGCAAATATGGCCTGGACGT
Organism: Acetobacteraceae bacterium; assembly: GCA_043742865.1. GTDB lineage: Bacteria > Pseudomonadota > Alphaproteobacteria > Acetobacterales > Acetobacteraceae > PALSA-911. The sequence continues at coordinate 3,794 of JAYTXR010000080.1, read as the reverse complement.
GATGCCCGTGGTGCTGCCGCCAGGTGCCGATCCGGCAACCTTCGCCATCCAAACGCAAGCCTATGTCGGCCCCGGCACGATCTATCATTCCGGCTTCCTGGACGGGCTGGAAGTGCTTCAGGCCAAGCCCCGCGCCATTGCCGAGCTGGAACGTCTCGGCGCCGGAAGGGGCGTCACCAACTGGCGGCTGCGCGACTGGGGGGTCAGCCGGCAGCGCTATTGGGGCTGCCCGATCCCGGTGATCCATTGCCCAACCTGCGGCGTGGTGCCGGTGCCGGCCGAGCAGCTTCCCGTCATTCTGCCGGAGGATGTCCGCTTCGACCGGCCAGGCAACCCGCTCGATCACCATCCCACCTGGAAGCATGTCGCCTGCCCGGCCTGCGGCCAACCGGCGCGACGCGAGACCGATACCTGCGATACCTTCGTCGACAGCTCCTGGTATTTTGCCCGCTTCTGCAGCCCGCACGCTACCGGGCCGGTGAACCGTGCAGCCGCCGATCATTGGCTGCCGGTCGATCAGTATATCGGCGGCATCGAGCACGCCATTCTGCACCTGCTGTATTCCCGGTTTTTCACCCGCGCGATGACCGCCACCGGCCATCTGGAGGTGGACGAGCCGTTCGCCGGGCTGTTCACCCAGGGCATGGTCACCCATGCCAGCTTTCGCGCCGCCGACGGAGCCTGGCTGTATCCCGAGGAGGTGGAATTCCGCCCCGACGGCACCGCCGCCCATCGGCAGACCGGCGAGCCGGTCACGGTCGGGCGGGTGGAGGCGATGTCGAAATCCCGGCGCAACACGGTCGATCCCGGCGACATCATTTTCCGCTACGGCGCCGATACCGCGCGGTGGTTCATCCTGTCGGATAATCCGCCGGACCGCGACATCGAATGGACGGAATCCGGGGTCGCCGGCGCGTATCGTTTCACTCAGCGGGTTTTCCGGCTGGCTGAGGCGGCTTGCGGCACGTTCCCCGTTCCGGAGAACTTCGGTCCGGCCGCGACCACCCTGCGCCGGGCAACGCATCGCGCGATCGCAGCGCTGACCGAGGCGCTGGAAACCTTCGCCTTCAACGTCGCCGTGGCGCGGCTGTACGAACTCGCCAACGCCGTCACGGAAGCTGAGCGCGCGCCCGACGGCGAGGGGCTGGGCTGGGCGCGGCTGGAGGCGCTGTCGATGCTGGCGCGGCTGGCCGGCCCGATGATGCCGCACCTGGCCGAGGAAATGCACGCGATGCTGCAGCCCGGCGCCGAGCCGGTGGCGGAACTGCCCTGGCCGCAAGCCGATCCGGCGCTGCTCATCGCCGACAGCGTGACCATCGCGGTGCAGGTGATGGGCAAGCTGCGCGGCGCCATCGTGGTGTCGCCCGACGCCACCGCGGAGGCAGTGATCTCGGCGGCCGAGAGCGAGCCGAACGTGGCTCGCCTGCTCGCCGGCAAGCGCGTCGTCAAGCGCATCCACGTGCCGGGCCGCATAGTGAATTTCGTCGTGGCGGCTTAAAGATGCTTCGTTTCCCATGGCTCGGAGGATTGGTTGCGCTGGCGTTGCTGGGCGGCTGCGGCTTTCAGCCTGCCTATATGCCGACCGCCTCCGACGAAGCCGGCGTCGCGCAGCGCGAGATGGCCGCCGTTTTCGTGGACAATATCGGCGAGCGCAGCGGCCAGGTGCTGCGCCAGGCGCTGCAGGAACGGTTCGAACGGGCCGGCCCGGGGGTCCAGCGGCGCTACAGCCTGACCGTCGCCTACGGCATCGGCGGGGAGGGGATCGCGGTTCAGCCGAATACCTCGGTGACGCGGGTTCGCGTGATCGGTAACGCGAGCTGGTACCTAGTCGCCCAGGACCCCGGAAAAACCCGCCTCGCTGCCGGCCAGGCCCGCGCCATCGACGGCTACAACATCCTCAACCAACAATATTTTTTCGGCGATCTGAGCAACGACGCCTCGCAGAAGCGACTGGCGGAGGCGTTGGCCGACCAGATCGCCATCCAGGTCGCAACCTGGTTCCGCAGCCACGCAGCCACCGCCGGCTGAGACCATGAAGCTGGATGCCCGCCGGGTCGCGGCGTTCCTGAAGGACCCCGGTTCCTGCCGAGTCGTGCTGCTGCACGGCGAGGATGCCGGACTGATCCGGGACCGCGCCGAGGCGCTGGTGCGCCAGGTTGCCGGCGGCCTCGACGATCCGTTCCGGGTCGCCGATCTGACGCGCGAGACCGCCGACCGTCTGGCCGAGGAAGCGGCATCGCTGTCGCTGACCGGCGGGCGCCGGGTGGTGCGGGTGCGTGATGTCACCGATACGGCCACCGACCGGATCAAGGCATTGCTGGCCGCCAACGCACCGGCGCTGGTGGTGCTGGAAGCGCCCGGTCTGGCCTCGCGCTCGCGCCTGCGCACGGCGGTGGAAGCGGCGGCCGACGGGGCGGCAATTGCCTGCTACCCGGAGGAGGGCCGCGACCTCGATCAGACCATCCGCGCCACCCTGGCGGAAGGTGGCGTCACTGCCGATACCGAGGCGCTGGCGTGGCTTTCCGGCCAGCTCGGCGCCGACCGTGCCTCCACGAGGCGGGAAATTGAGAAGCTGGCACTGCATGCCGGGCCCGGCGGGCAGGTGGATCTGGACGCGGCGATGGCCTGCGTCGGCGATCTGGCGGGGCTGTCGCTGGACGACGCGATGTTCGCCGCGACCGAGGGCGATGTGGCGACCGCGGACCGGGCGCTGGAAGTGGCGATGGCCGAGGGTGCCGCCCCGGTCGGCGTGCTGCGCGCGGCGATGCTGCATCTGCAGCGCCTGCACCGGGTGCGCCTGGCGATGGACGAAACAGGAAGCCCCGCCGGAGAGGCGGCCAGGACGGCGCGTCCCCCAGTGTTCTTCAAGCGTAGCGCAGCCTTCGCTCGCGCGCTCGGGCTGTGGCCATCCCCGGCGCTATCCGGCGCGCTGGCGTTCCTGTCGGATGCCGAACGCGCTTGCAAGCGGACCGGCGCGCCCGACGACGCCCTCTGCCGCAACGCGGTCCTGACCCTGGCCCGCCGCGCGGCCGGCGGCCGGCGGTAAACGGCTAGAGTTGCGCCTCAGACCCCCGGCAGGGGTCCGCTCTGTACCTGTAAGGGGATATTCGTCTCCTTAACCCCTTGGAGTGGTTTGACACGGAAACGCTACGGGGCCGATTTCAATGCGACGGTGGCACTTGATGCGATTAAAGGTGATCAGACGCTGGCCAGGTTAGCGGCCGATCCTACGCCCCTCGGACCACGATCAGGATCACCACTGTATAGAGCAGGATGCCGAAGATCATCATCGGCAGCTGGAAGCGGCCCATCGAGAACGTTTCTTTGGTCTTCGCCGTGAACTGTGTCAGCAACTCGGGCCACGTATAGGAAACGAAATCGCCTTGCGAGAACACGTTGATCAGCCGTCCGTCGTCATCGACCACCGGCAGGTGGCGAAATCGCTCATTCGACATCTGGCGGATCCAGTCGACCACCTTGTCGTCGACCTGCGCCGTCTTCACTTCAGTCGTCATGATCGAGGACAGCGGGGTGATCTGAGGGTCGAGCGCGGTGTCGAGCAGCCGGCGCAGGAAGTCACGCTCGGTCACGATGCCCTTGATGTGCTGCGCGTCGTCCACGATCACGACAGAGCCAATATTCTTTTCGGCCATGACCTTGATCGCGCCGGAGATCATCTCCTCGCCGCGCATGGTGAACGGTTTAGGCTTGGACTTGAATTCGGGCCGATCCTTGATTTTCATAGACTGCCTCTCGCGGTTACGGCGACCGGGTCTTCAGCGCACCAATTTCTT
>JAYTXR010000079.1:0-6993 GCA_043742865.1 Acetobacteraceae bacterium | reverse complement strand
TAGCGTTTGCCGCCTTCGATTGCCGCAATAACCGTCTGGCGGAGATGGCGCTGGGTCAGGATGGTTTTGCCGCCGCGGTCGCCCGCGCCGTGGAACACCATGGAGCGCGGCGGATCGGCCTGTTTCTGGGCACCAGCACCTCCGGCATCCAGCAGGCGGAACTGGCCTATGACCGGCGCGACGCCTCCGGGGCGCTGCCGGCCGCGTTCGACTATGAGCGCACGCACAACACTGCCTCCCTGGCGTTCTACCTGCGCGAGCGGCTGGGTATCGCCGGACCGTCTTTCGTCGTGTCCTGCGCCTGCGCATCGACCGCGAAGGTGTTCGCCACGGCGGCGCGTAGCATCGCGGCCGGATTATGCGATGCCGCCATTGTCGGCGGCGCGGACAGTTTGTGCCGCACTACGCTGTACGGCTTTCATGCACTCGGTCTGAACGCTCCGGGCCCGTGCCGCCCGTTCGATGCGGCGCGCGACGGTATCTCGATCGGGGAGGCTGCCGGTTTCGCGCTGCTGGAAAGGCTGGACGCGGATAATGGGGGCGATGAGACGCTTCTGCTGGGTGTCGGCGAGAGCAACGATGCGCATCACATGTCGTCGCCGCATCCCGAGGGTCTCGGCGCTCGGCTGGCGATGGAGCGGGCGCTGGACGCCGCCGGCCTAGTCCCGGCGGACATCGATTATATCAACCTGCATGGCACCGCGACCCGGGTCGGAGATGCCGCGGAGGATTTCGCGGTAGCGGGATTGTTCGGCGAGCGCACGCCCTGCAGTTCCACCAAGGGCCAAACCGGCCACACGTTGGGCGCGGCGGGGATTGTCGAGAGCATTATCTGCGCGTTGGTGATCCGCCATGGATTGCTTCCGGGCAGTCCGACCACCAGGATGGTCGATCCGGGCTTTCGCAGCCGCTATCAGCTGGCCAGCGAAGTTGCTGAGGTCAATACAGTGCTCAGCAACTCCTTCGGTTTTGGCGGCAGCAATTGCAGCCTGATCTTCGGGCGAAGACGCTGATGCGGGTGTTTGTCGAGGGCATTGGCCTGCTCGGGCCCGGTCTCGACGGATGGCTTGCCGCCCGCAGCGCGCTGGCAGGTTTGGAACGGTACGAGCCGAGGCCGGTGCTGCCGCCGCCGGCCAGCCTGCTGGCGCCCGCAGAACGGCGCCGGTCGGGATTGACGGTCCGGCTGGCGATCGCGCCCGGCCTTGAGGCACTGGCGCATTCTGGTCGCGACCCGGCCGGCATGGCGATGGTGTTCGCCGCCTCCGGCGGCGACGGCGAGACGATCCACGAGACGCTGGCGGTGCTTGCCACCGCGCAGCGCGAGGTTTCGCCGACACGGTTTCACAACTCGGTGCATAACGCGCCTTCCGGCTATTGGGCAGTGGCGACCGGCTCGCGCGCGCCGAGCACCAGCCTGAGCGCCTATGATGACAGTTTCGCCGCCGGTCTGCTCGAGGCCGCGGTCCAGGCGGTGGTGGAAGACCGCCGGGTTACCCTGATCGCCTACGACGTGCCGTATCCGGACCCGCTGCACCGGGTGCGGCCGATTTTAGCAATGTTCGGCATGGCCCTGGTGCTGTCACCGCGACCGGCCGGAAAGGCCATCGTGGCGGTGTCAATCGCGATGGCGAATGGCGGATCGCCGGCGACCGGCATGGCGGAGCCGGGCCTCGAACGGTTGCGGCTTGGCAATCCGGCCGCCCGGGCTTTGCCTCTGCTGGCCGCGATCGCGCGAGCAGAAGCGGCCACGATCCACCTGCATGGAATGGAAGTTGCGGTGAGGCCATTATGACCCCGCTGATCGACAAGGCTCGGATCTCCGCCCTTATTCCGCATGCCGGTCCGATGTGTCTGCTCGACGGAGTGCGGGACTGGGGCCAGACAACCATCACCTGTGTCGCCTCCAGCCATCGTGCGCGGGATAATCCGCTGGCGGCCGATGGTCGTCTCGATGTGGTGTGCGGCATTGAGTATGCCTCCCAGGCGATGGCACTGCACGCCACTCTGACCGGCAATCGCCCCCGCCCGGCGGCCGGCTACCTGGCCAGCGTGCGCGATGTGGTGTGCAGCGTGGAGCGGTTGGATCTGCTGGACGGTGATCTGCTGGTCAGCGCCGAATTGCTGATCGCGGAGGCTGGCCGGGTGATTTATCGCTTCCATCTGACCGCCGGTGCCCAGCCGGTGATGTCCGGTCGTGCCGCCGTGGTGATCAACGCCGGGTCGATATGAAGCGCGCTTTGGTTACCGGCGGCAGCGGCGCCTTGGGCGCGGCTATCTGCCGTCGGCTTGCGCAAGCCGGCCGGCATGTCTACGTCCACGCCAACACTGGCGCCGGACGCGCGGCGGCGATTGCCGCGGAAATCGCCGCCGCGGGCGGCTCTGCCTCGGTCGTGGTGTTCGACATTACCGACGCGCCGGCAACCGAGGTGGTGCTGGCCGGCGTGCTGGCGCAGGGTCCGATCGAAATTCTGGTCAATAATGCCGGCATCCATGATGACGCGGTCTTGCCGGGTATGCGCCGCGAGCAATGGACCCGCGTGATCGACGTGTCACTGAACGGGTTCTTCAACGTCACGCAGCCGCTGTTGATGCCGATGATCCGGCAACGCTGGGGCCGGATTGTCAATATCTCCTCGGTCGCGGCACTGGCGGGCAATCGCGGCCAGGCGAACTACGCGGCAGCCAAGGCCGGGCTGCACGGCGCGACCCGGGCGTTGGCGCTGGAACTCGCCAGCCGCGGCATTACCGTCAATACCGTCGCGCCGGGCATCATCGCCTCGCCGATGGCGAACAAGGCGTTCGACCAGGAGCAGATCGCCCGGTTGGTGCCGATGAAGCGCGCCGGCACGCCGGAGGAGGTCGCCGAACTTGTCCAGTTCCTGGCATCGGAGGCGGCCGGCTACATATCCGCCCAACTGCTGTCGATTAACGGCGGAATGATCTGATCCGCTGTGCCAATATGATGGGTAAACGTGCCGGCAATTCTGCGAACAGGCGCAGATACATGAATATTAGCAGCAGATTGTCGCGCAGGTAGCGGAAATGCGACACGCCGCCCTGCTCTTGGCGGAAGTAGCGCACCGGCGTTCGCAGATTGATCGCCGACACGCCCTGCCAAGACAGCCGGATGACCGCTTCTGAATCAAAGTCAAAACGCCGCATCCATCGCGTTGCCTCGAATTCCCGCAGCAGGGGCTTGATGGGGTAGATACGGAAGCCGAAAAGCGAATCGTCGATGCCGGCCCATAGGGTGACTAGATGCGTCCAGAAATTGGCGAGCCGGTGGCCGGCGACACGGATGGCGGGCGCACTGGCGTCGAACACCGGCACGCCGAGCACCATGGAATCGGGATGTGCCCGTGACAGTGCGATCAGCCGATCGAGATGCGCTGTTGAATGCTGCCCGTCCGCATCCACAGTGACGGCATGGGTGAATCCGCGTGCCTCGGCCAGGCGCAGCCCGTGCAGGATGGCCGCTCCCTTGCCTTCGTTGGACGCGAGCACGTGGACGTGCAAGTCCGAATCATCGGCGGCGATGCGCGCGAGTTCATCGCCGGTTCCGTCCGTGCTTCCGTCGATGACCACCTGCATCGGCCATCCCTGCCGGCGGATCGCGGCGACGGTGGTGAACAGCCTGGCGCCGGTATTGTAGCTGGGGATCAGCACGACATGGCCCGGCGCGAGCCCGGCCGGGCTGGCAAGCCGGGGTTGCTCTGGGAGCGCCGGTCGTGCGGAGCCGTTGAAAGGCAAAAAATTCATGCCGAACTGGAGCGAGCCGCCGAGCGTTGAAAGAGACGTTTAATATAAAACAAGCTTTTGAACAACAAAAGTCGACTGTGGATCGGCGAATGGGCGAACACGTCCCCCGACAGCAGCGACAGCATCGCTTCCTGCATGCGCAGGTAATTGCGAGGTTTCATGAACAGCTCCCGCATCGCCGGGGTGTTCATCCGATAGATGTACCAGGAGAATCGCGCGAGTGCTTCCCGCACCTGCGCCTCAAACCGGCGCAGCGCACGGTCCGCCTCCGCGCGCGGCCGATGCAGGCAGGTAGTCACGACGTCGGCGCCGAGAAAGGCGCTTTTCATCGCCAGGTAGACGCCGGTCGAGAACACCGGGTCGATGAACCCATAGGCATCGCCGAGCAGTAAGAAATTGCTGCCGGTCATCCGCGCCGATCGGTAAGAGTAGTTTCCGGTCGCCGTGGCCGGACCTGCCATTCGTGCATCGGCAAGCCTTTCGGCCAGCGCCGGGCACTGCGCGATCAGGTTTTCTAAAAAGCCGGTCACGTCAGTTTTGCGGGTCTTCATTAATGCCGGCGGACAGACCGCACCGACGCTGGTGCTGCCATCGGCAAGTGGGATGAACCAGAACCAACCATGCTCGAACCAGAATATGCTGATATTGCCGGCGGCCTTGCCGGCCAGCCGCCGCGCGCCGGTGAAATGCGCGAACACGGCAGCGCTGGCGTGGCGACGGTTGCGTTGCTTGAAGCCCAACTTGCCGGCCAGAAGCGTGTCGCGTCCCGATGCATCCACCAGAAACTTTGCCTCGAAGCGCCGGGTCTGGCCATGAAGGTCCTGACCAGTCGCAATTACCCCGCCTAAAGGCGGAAATTCCACGCCGATTATACGACAGCCGTCGATGACCTGGGCGCCCTTGGCGGCGGCGTTGTTAAACAGGATCTGGTCGAACTCGGATCGGCGCACTTCGTATGAATAGGACAAGGTCTTGTCCCAGGACTGGGAGAAATCGAGGCTCGTGACGTTTTCATGATAGGGCGAGACAAACTCCACCCCGAATTTGGGCAGGCCGATGCGGTCGACCTGCTGCTTCACCCCGAGGGCTTCGAGCAACGGCACATTCATTGGCAGCAGCGATTCGCCGATATGAAACCGGGGATGCGTGTCCTTTTCCACCAGCAGAATTTTTTCACCCCGCTCGGCGAGCAGGGCGCTGATGGTCGAGCCGGCGGGTCCACCGCCGATGACCAGCACATCGAATGCATTCTCGGTCATGTGGGCAACAAAGTCTGGAATCGCAATGAATGCCTCCCTGCCAGCCGCCGTTCCGGCCGTTTGCCTAGATATCCGGACCGTGGCAAACGCCCCCGGGTTTTGTCCCGGTGAATGCCGGGTGAGGGATTTGAACCCCCGACCTTCGGTTTACAAAACCGCTGCACTACCACTGTGCTAACCCGGCGCCGGTTGGAACGGTGTCTCAGCTTCCGGCCCCGATTTCAATGCCTGGATTTGCCGTTTCTCGGAATCCAGGCCCGGGTTTACCCGCTGGTAAGTTGTAACAGCACCATGTAACCGCCGATGGAGCCGGTTTAAGCGTTACGCAGGCTTAACCGTTATCTGCCCGGCCTTAAATCCCTCTGGTCAGCGGCGCCATTCCGGCGTCCTCGTGCATGTGAGGATATTATGGTGAACTCGTTTCGATTCTCGTCCCGTCTGCGACTGCGTTTCATGGCCCTCCTGCTCGCCGGCAGCACGCTATCCGGCGCCGCCATCCTGACCGCCCAGGCGGCCAACACCGCCCCCGCCCCGGTGAACCCGCGGGCTGCGACCGCGCATATCCCTGATTTTGCCGATCTGGTCGCCCAGGTGAAGCCGGCCGTTGTCTCCATCACAGTGCGGATGCAGGCCAGCGCGGAAGGCCCCGAGGGCGCGATGCCGTTCATGCCGATGCAGCCCGAACGCCACCGCATGGTCGAGGCGCGCGGTTCCGGCTTCATTGTCGATCCCGCCGGCACGGTCATCACTAATAACCATGTGGTCAAGGATGCCAAATCCGTCACCATCCTGCTCGATGACGGCACCGAGCTGGCTGCGAAGGTCGTCGGCCGCGACGAACGCACCGATCTGGCGGTATTGAAGGTGGATGCCGGCGGCCGGGCGCTGCCGTACATACAGCTCGGCGATTCCGCGGCTGTACGACCGGGCGAGTGGGTTGTCGCGATGGGCAACCCGTTCGGCCTCGGCGGCACCGTGACCGCGGGCATCGTGTCGGCCAAGGGGCGCGATATCGGCGCCGGCCCCTACGACCAGTTCATCCAGATCGACGCGCCGATCAATCAGGGCAATTCCGGTGGGCCGCTGTTCAACCAGGATGGCAAGGTGGTCGGCGTGAACAGCGCCATTATCTCGCCCTCCGGCGGGTCGATAGGGATCGGTTTCGCCATTCCCGCCGATGTCGTGAAGATCGTGGTCGCGGAGCTGCAGAAGAACGGCCACGTGGCGCGTGGCTATGCCGGGGTTGAAACCCAGCCGATCGCGCCCGCCATGGCGCGCGCGCTGAAGTTGCCGGCCGCCGAGGGGGCGCTGGTGGCAGCCGTACAGCCGGATGGCCCCGCGGCGAAGGCTGGGATAGAGGCCGGCGACGTGATCCGCGCGGTCAACGGCCGAGCGGTGAAGAATCCGCACGAGCTGGCGACGAGTGTCGGTTCGGCCAAGCCGGGCGACAGCGTGAAAATGGAGGTCTTCCACGACGGCGCTTCGCGTACGGTCTCGTTCACGCTCGCGCAGATGCCCGCGGATCCGAAAACCGCCGATGCCGGCAATGGGGACGAAGGCCACGGCAAGATCGGTCTGGCACTGGCAACACTGTCGCCGGAGTTGCGGGGTGAGCTCGATTTGCCGAAAGGCACCCAGGGAGCGGTCGTCCGGGAGGTCCGGCCTGGTTCTCCGGCGCAGGAGGCGGGGATCCGTCCCGGTGACGTGATCGTTGGTGTCGGATCGCGCAAAGTCACCTCGCCAGAGGACGCCGTTAACGCGATCCGTGGCGCGAGCCACGACCCATCCATGGCGTTGCGTATATTGCGCGACGGCAAATCGGCCTTTGTGGCGATCGACCTGAGCGCGAAGGACAGCGACAAGGGCTGAGTCGAGATTAGAGCGGGATGGTTTTGGCTTGAATCGGTAGGGATTCCCAAAGCGTTGGAAATCTGATTCAAGCTACCGGCCGAATGGAGGTCGGCGGTGATGCCTA
>JAYTXR010000078.1:0-12037 GCA_043742865.1 Acetobacteraceae bacterium | reverse complement strand
AGGGGCCCATAAAGCTTTTCAAGCTGATCATTTGTGAATGCAAGTCTGTCTTTTCTTATCCCGTCGAGAAACTGCGCAAAGTATCCAAGAGTGGCGGGGATGACTGCTATAAGCACTCCGATGACGATCGCCCCTGTCATCGAGGTGTTCCCCTTGGGGTCGTCTGACATTGCTTCCTATCCGTTTGGGTCGCGCCCAAGAAAGCCCCGCGGACGAGTAGCGGAAGGCCAAAACCACGTTTAAGTCAAGGGGCACTGCATATTACTGTTCGGAGCACGTGAGTTGTCCGCGGTTTGTAGCGCGTGAGTTGTCCGGGATGTTCGCTTCCTGTTCTGGAGGCGGCGGATGCGACGAGCGACGATGCTATGGGGTGCGTTCATGACCCGGTTTGTGGACGCACAGGCCCGCTACCGGCGGCGCGGCCTGACGGCTGAGGAGGCGGGCGAACTGCTTGGGGTATCGGGTCGGCATTTCCGCCGGTTATGCGTCCGCTATGACGACGAGGGCGTGGATGGCCTGCGTGACCGCCGGCTTGGCCGGGTATCGCTGTCAGGGCGCGCGTCACCGCGCGCGCGTGAGCCAAACAGCGCCGCATGTGCCACGCCGCGCGAGCGCAGCGCGGCCTCATTCTCCCGCAATCGGGCGATGATGTCCTGCCGGTCCATGATCCTGTGGTAGCATAAAAACTTAGTCGGTGCCTGTCTCGGTCTAAGCGCCCCGGGAAGCAGGCGCGAGCAAGCGTGCAACCATTAAGAACGTTGCGCTATTGGTTAGTCCTCGTTCTGCGCGAGCGTGCCCCCGAGCGCAGGGGCGGTAAAGGACGCTTCGCGCCGCTGCGCGGTGGCCTTCGGCCATCCTTTACCGCCGCTGCGCTCGGTGGCTGGCGAGCGGCAGGTCGGGACGAAGAAACCGGTCGTTTCCAATCGAACCAAGAAACCTCGATCAGCCAGCGTAGGATGGGTAAGCTCTTGCGTAACCCACCGTTCGCGGCACGAGGCCGGCGTTGGGGAGAAAGGCGGTGGATTGCGCAAGAGCTTACCCACCCTACAGCGTCGTCTTTACTCTCGGGAATTTCCCAGCTTGCCTGTTATAATATTTACCTGCATACTAACAATATGGACAATTTCCCGAACACCCAGGCTGCCCCGGAAACCGCCGCCGAGCCCAGCTGGGCGCGCCTGCTGCCCGGGGATGCGTTTGCCGAGATCATTTTGGTGCTGCGCGGAGCGTTGCCGCCGCCGGGGTTGGACGATCCGGACGCGATGGCGTGGCAGGATTGGGCGCGGCGGGATCGGGCGGCGATGGCGGCGGTGGCGGCCTTGCTGCCGGAGAATGCCGCCGAGGGGCGGTTGGCGGCGCGGTTCGTGGTGGCCGATGCCTGGTCGCTGGACTGCCTGCGTCTGGCCCGGGAACGCCGGCACGAGCCGGATGTCGCGCAAAAATGCACGGCGCAGGCGATGAGCCTGATGCGGGAGAGCAACCGGGCGATCAGCCTGCTGCTGCGGCTACAGGCGGCGCGCCGCCGGACCGAGAAAGATGCGGCGGAAGTGGACCGTGCCGCCTGGGCCGAACACAGCGCCGGAGCTGCGATGGGCGAGGCGCTGGGCCTCGATCTCGCCGAGCCCGAGGCGACGGTCGCGCCGGTCCCCGAGACAATCAGGGACGTCGGAAAATTCAGACGGAACGCGGATAACGGGCTGAATTCCCTGCTCACGCGTCCTGAGACGGCACCGAGACTCTGGCCGGCATCGGTCCGGGTGGCGTCAGGAGGCGCCCGATAGGGTCGCGGCGGGCGGCGTTTCAGGGCCCCGCGATCCACGGATCGATCAGGGAATGCAGGCCACAGCCTTGAAACCCACCGATATCGCGGGTGGCAACGCCCGCCCCGGCAGCCCGGGCGGTGGCAGCGATCAGGGCGTCGAAGCCCTCAATGGGTCGGCCTGCCCGATTGCGCGCCGTGACGATATCGGCAAAATGCGCGGCGGCGGCACGGGTGAAGGGAAGAACCTTGCCGGCCAGTTCCTCGATGAACATCGCTTGCGCGGCCGTGGTCAAAGCCATGCGCCGACGCCCCTCTGCCAGTGCGGCAATCCCGTAAAGCGTTTCAGCCTCGCAGATACTGGCGGTGTAGAGGGTCGTCCGGGGCTGCGCCGCTACCCAGTCGCGCACGGACGGATGCGGGTCGGGTCGCATAAGTTCCGAAAGAACATTGGTATCGAGGACGATCATCGCCGTGAGCGATATCAATCGAAGGTCGGCGGCTCACGAATGGGCACCGGGGGATGGGGCTCCAACTCGACACCGCCAAACGGCGCAAACCGCCGGCGGATCGCCTCCGCGAGGTTGATTTCCTGGCCTTTGTCGTCCGCCAATACGTCGCTGAGGATATGGCGCAGTTCGCTCTCCATGGAGCGGCCATGCTGGGCCGCGCGCACCCGCAGCTTTTCCTTCAGCGTAGGATCGACATTCCGGACCATCAAAGTGCTCATGCAAGCATCGTATGCATTGTATGCATTGCATGCAATCCCGACGACCCTTGCAACCAGGGCAATCGGGTGAAGGAAGTTAAGGCCAGGGGGCGCTGCCCCCATGGACCCCCGCCAAAGGCGAGCCTTTGGAAACCTTCCATTATTTGAGGGAGCACGGGGGCCGTCCAGGACCTTGCCGGGTCTGAGTGGGCCCTTGCTCCCTCAAACAAAAGTATGGGGTTCTAAGGGCTTGCCCTTAGCGGGGTCCAGGGGCAGCGCCCCTGGCCTACTTTCCCTTCCCCCGATTGCCCTGCCCTCGCGACTACCAGTTCGCCCCCTGGCGCATGATCTTCTGCGCCAGGCTCCACCGATGCACCTCGGACGGCCCATCATAGATCCGGAACCCGCGAACCTCGCGGAAAATGCGCTCGACCAGCGTCTCGCCGGTCACGCCCTGGCCGCCCATGATCTGCACGCAGCGATCGGCCACGCGCCAGATCGCCTCCGAACAGACCACTTTGGCCATCGAGGATTCCGTGCCGCCGCGCTCGCCCTGGTCCAGCACCCAGGCGGTCTGCCAGATCATCAGCCGGGAGATGCGGATGTCCATCTCGTTATCGGCCAGCATGAAGCCCACGCCCTCGTGATGGCCGAGTTTCTGGCCGAACGCCTCCCGGTTGCGGGCATATTCGGTAGCGATCTCGTGCGCGCGGCGGGCAGCGCCCAGCCAGCGCATGCAATGGGTCAGCCGGGCCGGCGCCAGCCGTATCTGGGCGTAGCGAAATCCCTTGCCCAGCTCGCCCAGGATGGCGCTGGCGGGCACCCGCAGATTGGTGAACTTCATCACGCAATGGCCGCCCGGAAACCCCTGGTCCAGGCTGTCCATGGTGCGGACGATCTCGATCCCCGGCGCATCCATCGGCGACAGGAACATGGTGGCGGCGCCGTCCTCGCCCTTCACCATGATGATCGCGAAGGCCGCACCCTCGGCGCCGGTGATGAACCATTTGTCGCCGTTGATGATGTAGTGGTCGCCGTCCTTTACCGCGGTGGATTTCATCGCGGCGGGATCGGAGCCCGCACCCGGCGGCGGCTCGGTCATGCAAAAGCACGACCGCACCTCGCCGGAAGCCAGCGGACGCAGATAGCGCTCCTTCTGGTCCTCGGTCGCCACCTGTTCCAGCAGATGCATGTTGCCCTCGTCGGGGGCGGAGATGTTCAGCGCCAGGCCGCCGAGCAGCGAATACCCGGCCTCCTCGAACACGATCGCCTTGCCGACATGCGACAGACCCAGGCCGCCATATTCGACGCCGACATGCGGCGCGATCAGTCCCTCGGCGGCGGCGAGCGCGTTCAGCTCGCGGCGGAAGGCGTCGGTCGGGCCGTGGCGCGTCTGGCGCTTGTCGCCCTCCAGCGGCACGATCTTTTCGCGGATGAACGCCCGTGTGCGCTCCTGCAACTCGGCATGTTCCGGCGAGAGGGAGAAATCCATGGGTCAGATCCTTCAGAAGGCGCGCCCGCGGGCGATGTCGAGGGAGAATTCGGCGATCCCGGTGCCGATCGCGGTCAGCTGGGCATAGCGCGGCTCGGTGGTCACACCGGTGCGGTAGCGGTGGCCAAGCTGGAGGAAGATGACGCTCAGCTTGTACATCGCCAGCACCCGGTGGAACACGAAGTTGGAAACGTCCCGCCCGGTGAGGCTCGCATAGGTCGCCACCGCGTCGCGGCGTTCGGGAAAGCCCGGCGCGTGGAACGGTCCCTGCTCCATGTCGAACAGCGGCTGCGGATCGCCGGGGCGGGTCCAGTAGCTGAGCAGCGTCGCCAGATCGAACAGCGGATCGCCGCGGGTGCCCTGGTCCCAGTCCAGCACCGCGCGCACCGCCAGGGTGTCGGGGTCCAGGATCATGTTGTTGAGTTTGAAATCATTATGCAGCAGCGCCGGCTTGCCGTCGGGCACCTGGTTTGCCTCCAGCCAGACGGCGATGTCGCGGTGCAGGGCGTCGGTGCCGTCCTCCAGCACCAGCGCCGCCCGCTTGCACCAGCCGGACACGGCGCGGCCGAGAAACCCCTCGGGGCGCCCGAGATCGCCGAGGCCGACCGCCTCGGCATCCACCGCGTGGATCGCGGCCAGCGTCTCCAGCGCCACCTGCGCCAGCCGGGCGCCGGCTTGCGGGCGGGCGACGAGTTCCGCTGGCAGCGTCTCGCGCACCACCAGGCCGGGGCGATATTCCAGGATCTGGAACTGCGCGCCGACCACGGATTTGTCGTCGCACAGAAACAGGCTGTTGGGGACGAAGGCCAGCACCGCCGACAAGCGCGACAGGATGCGGTGCTCGCGCGTCATGTCATAGGCACCGGGCGGCAGATCGCCGAAGGGCGGGCGGCGCAGCACCGCCGGTTGGCCGTCGAGATGGATCAGATAGTTCAGATTGGCCAGCCCGCCGGAGAATTGGCGCGGCGGCGGGGTTTCATCCAGGATCAGTCCGTGCAGCGCCAGATGCGCCCGGATCGCTGGCCAGTCGAGCTGAACCCCCGCCTCAGGCGCACGCAAATCGGCGATGGAATGTTCGGACACGGGGCCTCCCGGCATTGGGTTCAGCGGCGGGAAGGTGCGGAGCTTGCCCGGCGCCGTCAATACCGGGAAAATCGGCGCCGGAAAAGCACCATCCGACCCGCAACAGGAGAACGCCATGACGCAACCCGATCAGGTCACCCAGGTTGCGGTGATCGGCGCCGGCACGATCGGCGCCAGCTGGACCGCCCATTTTCTGGCGCATGGCATGCGGGTGGCGGTCAGCGACCCCGATCCGGCGGCAGAGGCCTATCTGCGCCGGTTCATCGCCGATGCCTGGCCAACGCTGCGCCAGCTCGGCATGGCAGCGCGCACCTCCCCCGATGCCTGGAGCTTTCACGCAACGGCGCAGGAAGCGGTGCGCGGCGCGCAGTTCGTGCAGGAGAACGCGCCGGAACGTGCCGAGGTGAAACGGGCGCTGTATGCCGCCCTCGAGGATGTGCTGGAGCCCGACGCGATCCTGGCCAGTTCGTCGTCGGGCCTGATGATGAGCGACCTGCAGGCCGGTCTGCGCACGCCCGGCCGGTTCGTCATCGGCCACCCGTTCAACCCGCCGCATCTGATCCCGCTGGTGGAGGTGGTTGGCGGGGCGCAGACCACGGCGGAAACCATCGCCTGGTGCCTGGATTTTTATAACGCCATCGGCAAGCGGGCCATCCATATCCGCCGCGAGGCGCCGGGCCATCTGGCCAACCGGCTGCAGGCGGCGCTGGTGCGCGAAGCGATGCACGCGGTGGCCTCGGGCCTGGCCAGCGTGGAGGACGTGGACACCGCGATCACCGCCGGCCCCGGCCTGCGCTGGGCGATCATGGGGCCGCACATGACCCTGCATCTGGGCGGCGGCGAGGGTGGCTACGCGCATATGCTGGATCAGTTCGCCCCGGTGTTCGAAGACTGGTGGAAGACGATGCGGACGCCGGAAATCACCGAGGATCTGCGCCGACAGCTGATAGCGGGGGTGGATCGGGAGGCCGCCGGGCGCGGGATCACCGAGCTGTCGGCCGAGCGGGACCGCTTGCTGGTGCAGATGCTGGCAATGATCGACCGGGCGCGGCCAATCTAATTTAGAATGGGTGCGTAGCTGCCGTTATCAAACCGGACTGATCTTCTCCCAGTAAAGCTCCCGGTGATGCGTCACGTCGCCCTGCTGGCGCGGCGGCGGGCGGAGTACCATGCGGTTGCCCTCAAAACGTACCTCGCGAATTTGGTCGCTGCCCATCCGCGCCGGGTCGGAGGCGGCGTCGACGCGGGTGGTAAGTGTTTTGCCGTCGAAACGGTAATTGCCGCAATAGGAGGCGTAATCGCGCGGCGTGCCATCGGGCAGGTTTTTGCGGCCATCGACCAGCACCGCCATCATGCGGCCATCGGCGTTGAAGATCGCGCGGCCCATTTTCTGCGGGCCATAGGGGGCCGGAAGTTCCTTGCCCTCCGGATCATGCGAGGTGGCGTGGACCAGGGCCCAGGTGCCGACGATGTCCTGCATGCTCAGGTGCCGAATTCGCTGGCGTCGAAATTCAGTTCCACGTCGATCCCGTCAGGGTCGAGCGTGAACAGCTGGGTCATGTTCAGCCGCGGCAGCACCCGCTCCTGGAATTTTCGCCCGTCGGCAGCCAGGCGCTGGCGCATGTCGGGCAGGCCTTCGGCGGTGAACGCGACATGGTCCAGCCTGGTGGCGCGCACGCCGGGGTCGGCGTTATCGACGATCGGCATCTCGCCTTCCTGCTTGCCGATCAGATGCACCACGGGCGTGTCGCCGGCGTATAGCCAGTAGCCGGGGAAGGCCAGCGGTGGCCGGTCGCCGATTTTCAGGCCGATCACGTCGGCGTAAAAATTCTTGGTGGCTTCCAGATCGCGCGGGCGGATCGTGTAATGGTTCAACGAGGTGGCGGGCATCTTGGGCTCCTGTCAGGACGATACGAGATCATACATAGGTCGTGCTTTCCGGTTCCAGCCCCAGCATGTACTGGCCGCAGGTCTCGAAATGCGCCGGACGGCCCTGGCCCTGCTGGACCAGCGTCAGGATATCGCGCAGGCGCCGCTCGAACGGGGTGCCGACGAACACGCCGCCGGACCCGACCGCCTCATAGGTCGCCAAAATCGCCTCCTTCGACTGCTGGATCGCCCAGGTCGAGGCCAGGCGGATTTCCATCCGGTGATCCCGGGTCATCTCGCCATGCTGCTCGATATGGTCCCAGATCGCATCCAGCGTCTGATGCAGCAGCGCGCGCGACGATCGCCATTTCGCCTCGGCCTGTGCGACCTGGGACTGGATGACGTGGTTCTCCCGCAGCACCCGAATGGCCCCGCGCGGCTTCTTCAGCCTGGCATGCTCGATGAACGCATCCAGCACGCCGCGGGCCAGCCCGAGCGCCACCCCGGCAAAGCCGGACGCATAGAGCTGGCCGCTGGTGAAGCGGTACAGCAGGCCATCCTCGGTCCGCTCGGCCGGGTCGTCGCGCGACATGGAGCGGTTATCCGGCACGAACAGATCCTGGATCGTGTACTGGTCGCTGCCGGTGCCGCGCAGGCCCAGCACGTTCCAGATGTTCTCGAGCCTGGTTTCGGATTTTGGAAACAACATCGTGCGCGTCACCGCCTTGCCTTTGGCGTCCAGCCGCGGCGAGCCGTCCGCCTCCAGGATCAGCGCGTGCGCCCCGAGCCAGCTGGCGTGGTGGCTGCCGCTGGCGAAGCGCCAGGTGCCGCTGACCCGATAGCCGCCCGCCACCGCCCGCGCCTGCTGACCCATCGGCGGCCCCCAGGCGAGAATACCGGTCGGCGGTCCGAATACCTCCCGCGCCTGGGCCGGCGCCATATAGGCCGCCGACATCGAACAACCGGATCCCTGGCACAGCACCCAGGCCGTGGAGCCATCGACCTTGGCAATCTGTTCGGTAACGCGGGAGAACACGGAGGGCCGCAATTCCGCCCCGCCCAGCGAACGCGGTTGCAGCATGCGAAAGAACCCCTGCTCGATCAGCGTGTCGCGCACCATCGCCGGCAATTCCCCCAGGCGCTCGATCTCGTCCGCGGCCGCTTCTAGCATCGGCGCCAGGTCTTTGGCGCGGGCGATATAGTCGATCGTTGTCACTGCATCCATCACGCGTCTCCATGCCCGGCGAATGGGCCTGTATTGGTCGGGCCGAGGATGACCGGATGCTATGCACAAGCCGGCGGATCGGCAAATCCCTGGTTGCGTCGGCGCGGAGCGTTGCGCATGGTGCCAGAACGAGGGTTTCAACGCGGCCGGCAAGGCAGGCGGGCCGTTCCTGGGGAGGATCATGCGTGCAGGAACCACTGCTGCGGGTGCAGGACGTGACCGTGCGCTTCGGCGGCGTGGTGGCACTGGATGCGGTAAGCTTTGACGTGCATGCCGGCCAGATCGTCGGGCTGATCGGCCCGAACGGCGCCGGCAAGACCACCTTGTTCAACTGCCTGAGCCGGCTGTACCAGCCCAGCTCCGGCGATATCCTGTTCGAGGGGCGGTCGGTGCTGGCCATTCCCCGCCACCGGATCGCCGCCGAGGGGATCGGGCGGACCTTCCAGAACGTCGCCCTGTTCGACCGGCTGACCGTGCTGGAAAACGTGATGGTCGGGCGGCACAGCCAGACCCGATCCAGCTTTCTGGCCAATGCGCTGCGGCTGCCATCCGTCGTCGCCGAGCAGGATGCGGCGCGTGAGCGGGCGATGGAGCTGATCGAGTTCATGGAACTCGGCGGCTATGTGCACTGGCCGGCCGGGGGGCTGCCGTTCCCGATCCGCAAGCGGGTCGAACTGGCCCGCGCGCTGGCCGCCCAGCCGAAGCTGCTGCTGCTGGACGAACCGGCCGCCGGGCTGAACCATGAGGAGGTGCGCATCCTGGAGGACCAGATCCGCCGGGTGCGCGACACCCAGAACGTGACGGTGCTGCTGGTCGAGCATCACATGAGCCTGGTGATGTCAGTTTCGGACCAGGTGGTGACGGTGAATTTCGGCCGCAAGATCGCCGACGGCACCCCCGATGAGGTCAAGCGCCATCCGGAAGTGATCCGCGCCTATCTGGGCACGGCGGCCTAGATGGCGCCCATTCTGGAAGTAAAGGGCCTGAGTGCTTATTACGGCCCGATCCGGGCGCTGTTCGACATCGATTTCCGCATCGAGACCGGCGGTGTGACGGCGTTGCTGGGGGCCAATGGCGCCGGCAAAACCACCACGCTGCGCGCGCTGTGCAACATGATCCGGCGCACCGGCAGCAGCTTCCTGGCGGGGCAGGATATCTCGCGGAAGGCGACTGAGGACATCGTGCGCATGGGTGTGGCGCATGTGCCGGAGGGGCGCGGCACCTTCGCCGGGCTGACGGTCGAGGAAAACCTGCGGCTGGCGTTCCACACCAGGCGCGACCACGCGGCGGCGCGGCGGGATCTGGACCTGGTCTACGAGTATTTCCCGCGCATGCGCGAGCGGCTTCGCCAGCAGGCCGGCACGCTGTCGGGCGGCGAGCAGCAGATGCTGGCGATCTCGCGCGCGCTGATGCTGGCGCCGCGGCTGATGCTGCTGGACGAGCCATCCTTCGGGCTGGCGCCGCTGGTGGTGCAGGAGATTTTCCGCATCCTGCGGCGGATCAACGAACACGAGAAGGTGTCGATGCTGATCGTCGAACAGAACGCGGCGTTGGCGCTGGAACTGGCCGACCATGTCTATCTGCTGGAGACCGGCCGGGTAGTCACCTCCGGCCCTTCCGCGATGGTGCAAAACAACGAGGCACTGCGCAAAGCCTATCTGGGTTACTGAGCTTTAGGATACTGAGAAAAACGCATGGAATTCCTGTTTCAGCAGATCGCCTCCGGGCTGACATCGGGCGCCATCTATGCCTGCGTGGCACTCGGGCTGGTGATGATCTACGTCTCCACCGATCACATCAATTTCGCCCAGGGCGAGATGGCGATGTTCGCCACCTACATCGCCTGGTCGCTGATCCAGGCGGGCATCCCCTACTGGGTGGCCTTCGGGCTGACCGTGATAATCGCGTTCGCCGGCGGGCTGCTGATCCAGCGGTTCATCCTGAAACCCCTGGAGCACGCGCCGGTATTGGCGCTGGTGGTCTGCTTCATTGCCTTGCTGTCGATCTTCAATGCCATCGCTGGGATGTTGTGGAGCTATACGGTCAAGCAGTTCCCCTCCCCGTTTCCCAAGGGCGATCCCACCGGGATCGGCCTGGTCAGCTACCACCAGATCGGCGTGGTGGCGGTGACCGCGATCATGCTGGGCATCCTGACGGTGTTTTTCCGGTACACCACGCTGGGGCTGGCGATGCGGGCGGCGGCGCAGAACCCGGCCTCGGCGCGGCTGATGGGGGTGCGGGTGTCGTGGATGCTGGCGCTGGGCTGGGGCCTGGCGGCGGCGATCGGGGCAACGGCGGGCATGCTGGTGGCGCCTTTGGTGTTCCTTGATCCCAACATGATGACTGGCATTCTGGTGTATGGTTTCGCGGCGGCCCTGGTCGGCGGGATTGCCAATCCGGCCGGGGCGGTGATTGGTGGCTTCATCGTTGGCGTGTTGGAAAACCTCGTCGGCAGCTACATTATTGGCAACGAACTGAAACTGACCTTCGCGCTGGCGATGGTGGTGGGGGTGTTGCTATTCAAGCCGGCCGGATTGTTCGGCCGGGTTATTGTGAAGCGGGTTTAGCGATGTCAGCGCAATCCACCAGTTGGGCGACCAAAACAGGCTTTGGCGGCATGGCACTGCTGTTTTGGGCCATTCTTGCCGCCTTGCCGCTGATCGGCTTCATCCGCGAGGACCCGAGTTTCGATTATTACATGTTCATGGGTCAGTCGATGCTGATTTATGGCACCGCGGTGCTCGGGCTCAATTTGCTGATCGGCTTTAACGGGCAGATTTCGCTCGGGCATAGTGCGTTTTTCGCGGTTGGTGCCTACACCACAGCGATCTTGATGAACTTCGCCGGCGTGCCGTATTGGGCGACCATTCCGATTGCGGCTGTCGTGTGCTTCGGCGCCGGCTTCCTGTTTGGCTTGCCGGCATTGAAGCTTGAAGGGCACTATCTGGCGCTTGCCACATTCACCTTGGCGATCGCGGTGCCGCAATTGCTGAAATACAAGGCCATCGCCGGCTGGACGGGCGGGGTGGGCGGGCTGCTGCTGGATAAGCCCGACCCGCCCTTTAACCTGCCGCTCAGCCCGGATCAGTATCTCTATTATTTGTGCCTGTTCGTATCGGCGCTGATGTTCTGGTTGGTTTATAATCTGCTGCGCGGCCGCAGCGGCCGGGCGATGATGGCAATCCGCGACCATCCCATGGCGGCCGGCACGATGGGCATTGACACGGCCTTGTACAAGACGGTGACGTTCGGGATCAGCGCTGCCATCACCGGGGTAGCCGGCGCGCTGTCGGCGATTACTGTGGCCTACGTCGCGCCGGACAGCTTCACCTTGCAATTGGCAGTATCGTTTTTGGTCGGGCTGGTGGTCGGCGGTATCGCGTCCTTGCCGGGCTGCATCCTGGGTGGTGCTTTCATTGTGCTGGTGCAGAACTCGGCGCAGTCGATTTCGGACTGGATGAAAGTCTCATTCTCGCTGCGTTACGATGTCCCGGCCTGGGCGATTTACGGGGTGCTGCTGCTGCTGCTGATGTATTTCCTGCCATCCGGACTGATGGGTGGCATTACCGCGCTCAAGGAACGTTTATTTGGTGCGGGCGTGACTGATGAAGCTGGCGACGCCGCGCCTAAAGCCTCCCCCGCCGAATAACAACACTCAACAAGCAGGTGACCTCGTCATGAAACTCTCCCGACGACATGCGGTTATCGGTGCCGCCAGCGGGTTGCTGGCGCGGCCGGCGCTGGCGCAGAAGAAATACGGCCCCGGTGTGACTGATACGGAAATCAAGATCGGCCAGACCATGCCGTACAGCGGCAACGCCTCCGCCTATGGCGTGGCCGGGCGGGCGCAGGCGGCGTATTTCCGGATGATTAACGAGCAGGGCGGCATCAACGGCCGCA
>JAYTXR010000077.1:0-8990 GCA_043742865.1 Acetobacteraceae bacterium | reverse complement strand
CCGGCCGCGTCCAGGCTGGTCACCTCCACCCTGGGCTGCATCGCGGGACGCAGGCCACGGTCGGCCAGCACCTGCTGGGTGGCCTCGTTCACCTGCTGCTCCAGCACCTCGGCGGTGATGGCGTTGCCGTAGCGCTGGCGCACGATCGTCATCGGCACCTTGCCAGGGCGAAAGCCGGGCAGGCGCAGGGTCTTGCCGAGATCGGTTAGCCGGGCGGTACGCCGGCTCTCGATGTCGCCGGCCGGCACCACCACGGTGAAAGCACGCTTCAGCCCGTCGGAGAGCGTCTCGGTAACCTGCATCTGTCGGGAATTCCTTAGTTAATCGTCAAACCGCCGCACCAGAGAAGCGGCGCCAGAGAAGCGGCCCAGAGAAGCAAGCGGGGAATTGGTGCGGGCGGAGGGACTTGAACCCCCACGGCTTGCGCCACCAGAACCTAAATCTGGCGTGTCTACCATTTCACCACGCCCGCGCACCGCAACAGCAGCGACACACGAAGCAGCCGCGGGATTTAGCGCAGCCGTCACGGCACCACAAGCGTCCCCGCGCACGGGGGGCGGAGCGCGCGACGTTTTTCTTGTATTTGGAAATACTCCAAGCGTCCCCGCGCACGGGGGGCGGAGGAGACCCGAGAGTCTCTTTGGTCGCGCGATAGGGAACCAAACCGCACAACCGTGAGTTAACTCGCAAATGCCTTGAAAAACCCGTACGCCAGGGAGAATAGCTGCCAATGCGGATAGTCCGCGAATGCAAATAGAAAGCGCCCTTCTGAGCGACATCGAGTCACCACGCGACTACAAAGTCGCGGCGGTGGAGCATGCGCTCAACCTGCTGGAGGCACTGGCGCGGCTCGGCCCCTCCACGCTGGCCAGCCTCGCGGACGCGGTCGGCTGCACCCGCAGCCTGGCGTTCCGGATGCTGCGCACATTGGAACAGCGCGGCTTCACGCTGCAGGATGGCGCGCGCGGGGCGTGGCGGCTGGGGGCGCGCAACAGCGCCCTCGGGCGCGAAGCCGATGGCCAGGGCGCCTTGGCCCGCGTCGCGCAGCCGGTCCTCGTCTCCCTGTCCAAAATCTGCGGCGAAAACGCCTATCTAATGATACGCGACGGCACGCTCAGCCGGATCCTCAACCTGCACCGGGCCGATCCGAAATATTGGGAGCATGATGTGATCGGCCAAACCCGCCAGCTTCACGCCGGACCGGGCCGGTTGCTGCTGGCCCATGCCCCGGTCGCGGTGCAGAAGCGGGTGCTCAGCGAACGGCTGGGCCGGCTGGCGCCGCAGACCAGAACCGACCCGATCGCGATCGCCGCCGACCTCCATCGCGTCCGCGCCCGTGGCGTCCTGGTGACCGTGGGCGAGGTGAAGGAAGGCGGCATAGCCGTCGCGGCTCCGGTGCGCGACCTGACCGGCGAGGTCATGGCCGTCCTGTTCATCAGCACGTCGGTGTTGCGCCTTGCCCCCACGCGCGCGCAAACAAGGGTTCCCACGGTGCTGGCCCACGCCGATCGGCTGTCGCGGGGTTTAGGCTACAAGAGCCCGGGGTAGACCCTATGGTCTCAGGTTCCGATCAGCGCTTGCGCGCAGGCCTCCAGAATGGCGTCGGTGTCGATGCCGTATTCGGCATACAGATCCGGCAAATCCCCGCTTTGGCCGAAATGGTCGGGACCGAGCGGCACCACGCGCTGGCCGCGCACCGCCCCGAGCCAGGAATGCGCCGCAGGATGGCCGTCCAGCACCGTGACCAGCGCGGCCTCGGGGGCGAGTCCCTCCAGAATACGCTCGATATGCGCGCGGGCCCCGCGATCGCCGTGGCGGCGGGCGCGCTTGGCATCGAGCCAGCCGGCGTGCAGACGGTCCGGACTGGTGATCGCCAGCAGGCCGGCGCCGGGGTCTTCGTCGCGCAATTGCGCGAACGCGGCCTCCGCCTCCGGCGCGATGGCGCCCTGATAGGCGATCGCGATCCTCGCGCCTGGCGCCGGCGGAACCGTCCAATGCGCGCCCGCGATCACCGCTGCCGGGTCCAGATTCCGCACCGGCTGATCGATCTGGCGGGTGGAGAGCCGCAGCCAGACCGCCGAGCCCTCGGGCTGCTGCATGAAGTGCAGCGCGTGGCGCATCAGAATGGCCAGTTCATCGACATGCGCCGGCTCGAAGCTGGACAGCCGGTCGGCCGCCATGCCGATCAGCGGGGTATTGATCGACTGGTGCTGGCCGCCCTCCGGCCCGAGCGTGATGCCGGACGGGGTGGAAACCAGCAGGAACCGCGCATCCTGGTAGCAGGCATAGATCAACGCATCGAGGCCGCGATTGACGAACGGGTCATACACAGTGCCGATCGGCAGAACCCGCGCGCCGGTCAGCGAATGCGACAGCCCGGCGGCGCCAAGCAGCAGAAAAAGATTCTGCTCGGCGATGCCGAGTTCGATGTGCTGGCCCTGCGGACTCATGCCCCAGCGCTGGGCGGATGCGAGTTTGGCATCGCGAAACACGTCGTTGCGGGTATGCCGGTCGAAGATGCCGCGCCGGTTGACCCAGGGGCCGAGATTGGTCGACACCGTCACATCGGGGCTGGTGGTCAGGATGTGGTCGGCGAGTTCCTTGTACGGTCCCTGCGGCCGGCCGATCTCCGCCAGTATCTCGCCGAACCCGCCCTGGGTGGAGGCGCGCCGCCCGGCCACCTTCGGCGCCGGCAGCAGATCGGGCACGGCGATCACCGGCGCCGAAAGCTTGCGGCCCTCGGGCGTCAGCGTCTCCGCGAACGGCACCGATGCCAGGAACGCGCGAAACTCCGGCTCGGAAACATCCAGACCTTCCGCCACATCCCATTCATGGCCCGGACGGATGCCGAGCAGCTGGCGGAAAATCTCCATCTGCTCCTTGCTCATCAGCCCGGAATGGTTGTCCTTGTGGCCGGCGAACGGCAGGCCCATGCCCTTGATGGTATAGGCGATGAAGCAGGTCGGCTGGTCGCCCTCGGCATCGGCCGCCCGCAGCGCCTCGATGATCGTCTCGATGTCGTGGCCGCCCAAATTCATCATCAGATCGGCCAACTCGTCGTCCGACAACGGATCGAGGATGCCGCGCACCCCCTTGGACCGGCCGAGATCGGTCAGCAAAGTCTGCCGCCACGCCGCACCGCCCTGGAACGTCAGGGCGGCATACAGGCTGTTCGGGCAGTCATCGATCCAGGCACGTAACAGCTCGCCGCCGTCGCGGGCGAACGCGGCTTGCAATTTGCGACCGTATTTGAGGGTGACGACGTTCCAGCCCATGTCGCGGAACAGCCCCTCGATACGGCCGAACAGCCGGTCGGGAACCACACTGTCAAGGCTTTGGCGGTTGTAATCGATGATCCACCAGACATTGCGGACATCGTGCTTCCAGCCCTCCAGCAGCGCCTCGTAGATGTTGCCCTCATCGAGTTCGGCATCGCCGCAGATGGCGATATGACGACCCGCCGGCAGCCCCTCGCGCGCCAGGCCGTGCAGACGGACATAATCCTGCATCAGCGCGGAAAAGCTCGTCAGCGCGACGCCGAGCCCGACCGAGCCGGTGGAGAAATCCACCTCGCCGCCATCCTTGACCCGGCTCGGATAGGGCTGAATGCCGCCGAACTGGCGCAATCCCTCCATCTTTTCGATGGTCTGCCGGCCGAACAGGTAGTTGATGGCATGAAACACCGGCCCGGCATGCGGCTTCACCGCGATGCGGTCCTGCGGCCGGGCGATCTCAAAATACAGTGCCGCCAGGATGGAGATGCAGGAGGCGCAGGACGCCTGATGCCCGCCGACCTTCAGGCCATCGCGGTTGGGCCGCACATGGTTGGCGTTGTGGATCATCCACGCCGACAGCCAGAGCAGTTTCTTTTCCAGCTGCGCCAGCAAATGGAGCCGATCCGGCTCGCCCAGGGGAGTTTTGGTCAGCGTCAGCGACGGTGCGTTCATGGCCGTGTCATCCCCTACAATCTCACACCCAGCCGCGCGCCAGCCGCCGGACCGCCAACGAGGCGTTGCGCTTGCCTTCGCCGGCGTAATCCTCGTGCCAATCCTCGATCTTCTGTAAATCGTACAGATAATTGACCATCAGCGTGGCACTTTCTTTGTTGCCCTTGTCGGACGTATCGCCGAGCGGGTTGATCCGCTCGACCCGCGCGCCATTCGACAAATGGAAATGCGCCACCGGATCGCGTGCCCGCTTACCCGAACCTGCGGCCAACAGATAGCCGGCGCAAAGCCGGGTCAGCAAGGGCTCGCAGACTGCGGCCGATTCCGGCTGGTTGAACCAGCCACGGCGTTTCAGCAGGCTCGTGAGCGCGCCGGCGGCGGTCTCGGCCTCGGGGCTGGCGGCACGCAGAGCCGCAATCTCCTCCTCGGAAAACAGCGATGGCGCATCGGCGCGGAGCGTCTCATCGAGCCAGGCGCGGAAACCTGGGATGGGAGACAAAGTGGCGAACGTCTTGATATCGCGGAATTCTACCGACAGCAATTCCACCACACGCTTAATCAGGAAGTTGCCGAAACTAATTCCGGCCAGGCCGCGTTGGCAATTGCTGATGGAATAGAAGATCGCCGTGTCCGCCTTTTGCGGATCCAGCAACGGGGCCTTCTCGTCGAGCAAGGCCTGCACGCTGCCGGCGAGACCGGTGACCAGCGCGACCTCGACGAAGATCAGCGGCTCGTTGGGCATGCGCGGGTGGAAAAACGCGTAGCAGCGCCGGTCGGAATCGAGCCGGTTCTTCAGATCGGTCCAGGAACGGATGGCGTGCACCGCCTCGTAGTTCACCAGCTTTTCGAGCAAAGCCGCCGGGCTGGACCAGTCGATCCGGGCGAGATCCAGGAACCCGAGATCGAACCAGCCGGCCAGCAGGCCGCGTAAATCCGCATCCAGCGCCGCCAGCTGCTTGTTGCCGCGCGTTTTGGTCAGCAACGTCGCGCGCAGATCGACCAGGAATTTCGTCCCGTCCGGGATCGTGGTGAACTGGCTCAACAAGCGCAGCCTGGGCGCTTCCAGGGCGCGGCGCAGGCCGGCCGTGGCGGCGGCGCGCCCGGCGGTATCGGTTTCCGCCTGCACCCCGGCGAACGCGGCGGCAACCAGTTCGGGATCGGAATCGAGGCCGGAGAGCGTCTGCAGGAAACCGATCCGCCCGGCCTCGTCGAGCGAGAGATAGGTCAGCGCCAGGCCGGCGGCGCGGTTGCGCGCGCTGACCTCGCCGCCACGGCCCTCCAGGCAGAGCCGCATCTGCTCCTCGATGGACAGTTCCGGCACCCCCGCCGGGCTGGGCGCGCGGTCACGCCAAAGCGAGCCGATCCGGCGAATGGTGCGGTCGAACAGGCCGCCGGACCGAGCGATATCGTTCATGCAAGGACTCCTGGAATGGCCCGCTTATAACCTGTTCAGGCCCGCACCGTCGCGCTTGCGGTCCGTGCTTGCAACATCGCGGTGGCCAGCATGGACGAAATATCCTCGGCCAGCATGCCGGGTCCGGCCAGGGCGGCGGCGCGGCCATGCAGCCAGGCGCCGGCGGCGGCGGCATCGAACGCGTCCATGCCCTGCGCCAGCAGCCCGGCGATGATGCCGGCCAGCGCATCCCCGGCACCGGCGGTGGCGAGCCAGGATGGGGCGGAGGCGTTGATGAACGCCCGACCATCCGGGGCGGCGATCACGGTATCGGGCCCTTTCAGCAGCACGACAGCACCGGTTGCCTGCGCCGCCGCGCGGGCCGCCTGCAGGCGGTTGGCGCCGATGGGGCCAAAAACGCGGACGAACTCGCCCTCATGCGGCGTCAGCACCGTCGCCCCGCGCAATGCCGTGGGGTTGCCGGCGCAGGCGGAGAAAGCATCGGCGTCGGCCACCACCTGACGGCCGGACGCGAGCAGCACCGGCAGAGCGGCGCGGGTCGCATCGACGCCCAGGCCGGGTCCGCAAACCCAGACCTTGCGCCGGGGATCGCGCAGCAATTCCGGCAGCTCCTGCTCGTCCACCAGCACACCGGGCGCGCCGGCCCGATACAGATCGGCGTTTTTTTGGGCGGCGATGGTCAGCATTCCCGCCCCTGCCCGCCTCGCCGCCTCCGCCGCCAGCCGCGCCGCACCGGTCATGCTCGCCCCGCCGAGGATCGTCACATGGCCGCGGTCGTATTTATGGCCGTCTGGCGCGGTCGCCGGCAGCCGCCACAAGCCCGGCAGATTGATCCGGCAATCCGGCCGGATCTTATCCAGCACCGCCGCCGGCAGGCCGATATCGGCCAGCATCAATTCCCCGCACAAACCCCTTCCCGGCATCAGAAAATGCCCCGGCTTCAGCCGAAAGAATGTCACAGTAAGAATTGCTTGCGGGGCGAAACCACGAATTTCGCCGGACGCCCCATCGAGGCCGCTCGGCACATCCACCGCCACAATACGGGCCCCCGCCCGGGTCGCCGCCTGCAGGGTCGCCGCCACCAGGCCATCGACATCGCGCGACAGCCCGGCGCCGAACACCGCATCCACCACCAGCCCGGCACGGGCCGCCTCCAGCGGATCGAAAACCGTCATCGGGCCGTGCCAGAAGGCAGCGGCCCCAGCGGCGTCGGTGCCCGGCCGGGGGGGTGCCAGCCGCGCGACCGTCACCGGCCAGCCTTCCTGCTGCAAATATCGGGCAATCACATAGCCATCGCCGCCGTTATTGCCGGCACCGCACAGCACCAGCGTGCGGCACGGAGTCAGCCGGGCGCGGACCGCCCGCGCGACCGCCCGCCCCGCATTCTCCATCAGCGCCGGCCCCGAGATCCCCATCCCGGGCGCCAGCGCATCGGCGCGGCCCATCTGCTCGGGCGTCAGCAGTTCCGGCCGGTGGCGAATCGAGTTTTCCCAAAGGCTGTCGAATTCCATCGCGCGATTGTGCCAGACCATGCCCATGCCTGTCCTGGTCCTCGACGCCGGGGTTGGGGGCATTTGTGCCGCCTGGCATCTGCGGGCGGACGCGGCGCGGCGGCTGGCCGAGCTTTTCAGCCCGTGAGCGGCCTCGATCGATCCCGGATTGGTATCCCCTTCCCGCCGCTGATCGGATACTCTGGGGTGACGCAGCAACGGAGTCGCGGAGAAATGGCTATCGTGATCACGGTTGCCCAGCAGAAAGGCGGGGCCGGCAAGACCACGCTGGCGGCCCATCTGGCCGCAGCCCTCGCCGCCGACCGGCGCGTGGCGCTGCTGGACATCGACCCCCAGCGCAGCCTGTCACGCTGGCATGACATGCGGGCGCTCCGCGACACGGCTCCGTCCAAAATCCATCTGTCGCAGGTGTCGGGCTGGCGGCTGGCGGCCGAGCTCGAAAAACTCAAACGCGGCCACGATGTCGTGCTGATCGACAGCCCGCCGCAGATCGACACCGATGCCCGGCTGGCGATCCGCAGCGCCGATCTGGTGCTGGTGCCGGTGCAGCCGAGCCCGCCCGATCTTTGGGCCGCCGAGGGCACGCTGAAGCTGGCACTGGCGGAAAAGCGCCCGGCCGGCCTGGTGCTGAACCGCACACCGAAGGTTTCCAAGCTGCGCAGCCTGATGGAAACCGAGATCGCCAGGCAGGGATTTCGGCTATTCTCCGCCACGCTCGGCAACCGCGCCGGCTTCGCCAATGCCTTTGCCGCCGGCTTGGGGGTGACGGAAGCGTCCCCCCGCTCGCTGGCCGCTGCGGAGTTGCAGGCGTTGCTGGCGGAAATTCTCGAAGGGGCAGAAACAAAATGATCTGGGCCATCCCGAAGGCGATCCACCTGCTGGGTGCGACCATCTGGGTGGGCGGAATGTTCTTCGCCCTGCTGGTGCTGCGCCCTAGTTTGTCCGTCCTTGAACCGCCCCAGCGCCTGGCTTTGCATGGGCAGGTTTTCCGGCGCTTCTTCCTGATTGTCTGGCACGCGATGCCGCTGGTGCTGCTGAGCGGCTATTTCATGCTGTTCAACCGCTACGGCGGCTTCGCCGGCGCCTCGCCGGTCATCCACATCATGCACCTGACCGGCCTTGTCATGGCAGCGATCTTCGTGTGGATCTTCGTCGGCCCGTGGAAGCATTTTCGCGCCGATCCCGCCAGCCGGCCAGCCTCCGCCAATGCCATTCGCCAACTGATTCTGGTCAATTTGATCCTGGGCCTGCTGACGATCGCGATCGCGGCCTTCGCGGCTTATTAAGATCGGAGAATTTCGATGAACGATCGGTCGCGGTGGGACCCCGAGATGGTCGCCAACCAGCAGAAATTCGAGGCGGAGGCGGCCAAACATCCGCCCGTCCAACCGGTGCAGCCGCTGGGACCGCATCGGGCGGTCAATGAATTGCTGAACCTGCCCTACGCAAAGGGCGGCCCCGACATGGCGGAGACCGTGGATCGCTGGGTGATGGGGCGGGGACGGCGCATCCTGTGCCGGACCTACCGGCCACGCACCGACAAGATCCTTCCCACTTTGGTGTATCTGCATGGCGGCGGCTGGGTATGGATGTCGATCGACACCCATGACCGCATCTGCCGCGAGCTCGCCGCCGCCGGCCAAATATCGGTGGTCAGCGTCGACTACACCCTGTCGCCCGAGGCGCAATTCCCCCAGGCCATCGAGGAAACCGCCGCGGTGGTTCGCCATATCGCCGAGCATGGCGCCGCATGGGGTCTGGACCCCGCCCGCATCCTGATCGGCGGCGACAGCGCCGGGGCCAATCTGGCGCTCGGCACCACGCTGATGCTGCGCGACCAGGGCGGACCGGCGATCCAGGCCATTCTGGCCACGTACCCGGTCTGCGACAGCGCGCTGGACACCGAAAGCTACCGGGAATTCGAAACCGGCTACGGCCTGACTCGCGAGCGGATGGCGTTCTACTGGAACGTCTATGTGCCGCACGCCGCCGATCGCGCGCATCCCTGGGCCGCGCCGATGCGCGCCGATCTACGCGGCCTGCCGCCGGTGCTGATCCTGCTGGCGGAACTGGACGTGCTGCGCTCCGAGGGCGAGGCTTTTGCCGGCAAGCTGCGGG
>JAYTXR010000076.1:0-27946 GCA_043742865.1 Acetobacteraceae bacterium | reverse complement strand
GAAGATCCTTGACTTCGGCAAGTTCAAATACGAACAGCAGAAAAAGCGCAACGAAGCCAAGAAGAAACAAAAAGTCATCGAAATCAAGGAGATCAAGGTTCGCCCGAATATCGATGAGAACGACTATCAGGTGAAGATGCGCGCCATGAAGTCGTTTATCGAGGAGGGCGACAAGGTGAAGGTGACGCTTCGCTTCCGGGGCCGCGAAATGGCCCACCAGGATATCGGCATACGCGTGCTGGAACGTATCCGCTCCGAGATGGACCCGGTTACCAAAGTCGAGCAGATGCCGAAGATGGAGAACCGTCAGATGGTGATGGTGCTGTCGCCGCGCTGAGGAAGGAAGGCCAGGGGCGCTGCCCCTGGACCCCGCCAAGGGCCGGGAGGCCCTTGGATCCCGATACTTTAAGTCAGATGCTTGGCGAAGAATGCCAATGTGCGTTGCTGCGCCAGATCGTAGTCCGGTTTGGAATAGCTCCCGCGCTCGTTGCAGCCAAAACCGTGTCCCGCGCCTTTATAGACAAAAATCTCCGATTTCGCCTGCGCGGCGCGCACCGCGTCCACGTCGGTCATTGGGATCGAAGCATCGGTCTCGCCAAAATGCATCTGCGTCGGGCAGACCGGGTGTTCGTCCTTGGTGCCCGCAATGCCGCCGCCATACCAGGCCGAGGACGCGGCGAACGACTTCGATCGGGTCGCACCCCACCAGGCCACCGTGCCGCCGAAGCAATAGCCGACGATGCCAAGCTTCTTGCCGCCGAGCTGCTTGGCGGCGGCCTCGATGTCGGCCATCACCTGCGCGTCGGACAGCTTCATGCGCAGGTCTCGCCCGGCGGAAATGTCGTCCGGGGTATAGCCCAGCTCCACGCCGCGCTGCACGCGATCGAACAGCGCCGGTGAGCACACCGCGTAGCCGGCGGCGGCGAAACGGTCGGCCATGTCGCGCATGTGGTGGTTGACGCCAAAAATCTCCTGCACAACCACGATGCCCGCCTTGGCACCGGCAGGCCCGGCAATGTAGGCGGCAAGCTTGTGGCCGTCGGCGGCCGTCAGTTCGATGGTGTTGCCCATTAAAAATCCCCCTGGGTTGCGGATATGGCATCCGCGCGGGAGAATGAAGCTATGGGCGAGATCGTCAACCTCCGCCAGGTGAAGAAATGCCGCGACCGCGACGCCAAGGCGGCCGAGGCTGCGGAAAACCGCGCCCGGTACGGCCGGACCGGCCCGCAGAAAGCCAACGACCGCCGGGTCGAGGCGCGCCGGGCCGCGCTGATGGACGGGGTGCGCGTGACGCCGGATAATGCGCAAAAAACAGATCCAAGACCGGGGCTATCCGGCAACGCTCAGGAAGAAACCTCATGATCGAAATTTCACGCCGCCGCACGCTCGCGCTCGCATCGGCCAGCGTCCTGGCGATGCCGGCCATCGCGCAAACCAAAAACGCGCCGGGGATCACCGACAAGGAGATCCTGCTCGGCCAGACCGAGCCGTATTCCGGCCCGGCCTCCAGCTATGCGCCGATCGCGTTCTCCCAGCTGGCGTATATCGACATGATCAACGAAATGGGCGGCATCAACGGCCGCAAGATCAAGATCATCAGCCTCGATGACGGCTATAGCCCGCCTCGCACGGTGGAGCAGACCCGCCGGCTGGTGGAGCAGGACAATGTGGCGGCGATCTTCCTGCAACTCGGCACGCCCTGCGCGACGGCGACACGGAAATATCTGAACGCGAAGAAGGTGCCGCAGATCTTCATCGCCTCCGGTGCGACCCAGTTCGGCGACCATGTCAATTTTCCGTGGAGCATCGGCTGGCAGCCCAGCTATCAGATCGAGGGCCGTATCTACGCCAAATACGTGCTGGAGAATAAGCCGGATGCCAAGATCGCCGTGCTTTACCAGAACGATGACAGCGGCAAGGACTACCACAAAGGCTTTCGCGACGGCCTCGGCGATCAGGTGGGGCGGATCGCGGCCGCGGTCAGCTATGAGGTGACGGATGCGACGATCGACAGTCAGATCGTGCAGCTGCGCGATTCCGGCGCCAACACGCTGTTCGCCTCTTGCGTTCCGAAATTTCAGGCGATGACCGTGCGAAAAACTCATGACCTCGGTTGGAAGCCGCTGTACATCATGTCCAATGTCGGTTCCTCCGTGACCTCCGGCATCAATCCCGCCGGGCCGGAGAAGGCGATCGGCCATTTGACCGCCGCCTACATGAAAGATCCGACCGATCCGAACTGGGCCGAGGATGCCGGCTACAAGGAGTGGCTCGGGTTCATGCAGAAATACCAGCCGCAGGGTGATCTTGCCGACATCAACAACGTCTACGGCTATTGCGCGGCGATGACGCTGATCCCTGTGCTGAAACAATGCGGCGAGGATCTGTCGCGCGAGAACATCATGAAGCAGGCGGCCAATCTGGACCTGCAACTGCCGATGTTCCACCAGGGCATCCGCTTCAAGACCACGGCGACCGATTATTACGCCATCAAGCAGCTGCGCATGCAGCGCTTCGACGGCAAGGGCTGGCGTCCGTTCGGCGAGCCATTGACCGCCTGACCGGGCTGCGACTCCGTCAGCCGCTATGTAGTGCGCTGGCGATCACCGGCGCGGCGGCAACCGACATGCCCCGGCCGTCATGTCCCACGCCCGGCACGTCGATTACCTTCCAGGCGCAGACCGTGTCCAGCGCCGCGGCGGCGGCATGACCCATCCGGACATAGTTCTGCGCCCGCTCGTAGCGATGCGCGCCCTGGCGCAGCGAGCGTGGACCGCCGGGAAAGAATTTGCCGGTGGTGGCGGTGTCGTCGATGCCGGCCATCACGGTGATGGGGAATTCCAGCAGCGCCCGCAACGCGGCCGGATCCAGGTCCGTGTCCCCGACACCCCACGGCCAGCGGATTGACAAATCCGGCATGGCATAGGTGCCGGCATTGGCGCTGACCGCGATGGCGACGTGCTGGCGATAGCCGAAGGTCAGCATGCGGTGGACGAACTGCCCGCCGGCGGAATGGCCGAACAGCCCGTAGCGCCCGCAAGTTGTGATGCCCTGTGCGCGCAATTGCAGGAACAGCCGTTCATCGATGCCAAACGTCCAAACTTCGCGCGGGTTTGCCGTGCCGTCCTTGGCGTGCAGATTGCCGAAATTATACCAAAGATATTCCGGGAACGAGGCTTCCGGAAACTCGACCGAAATCGCTAGCACGCGCGAGGCATCGACCAGCTTGAGCCAGTAGTCGCGATAGGATTTGCCATTGCGGCCGACGCCGTGATGCACGATCAGCACCGGCATGCCCGCATGCCAATCGCGCGGGCGGGCGCTGTGCAGCACCAGCCGGCGGCCGGGGAATGCCGGATCGGTGTAGTCCAGGTGGTTCGCCCCGGTCTCGGCCACCAGTTTCGACAGATCGGTCATGCGCGCGTGCCCCCGGGTTCCTGAGTAGACTCCAAAGCTGAGTAGAGGGGGGTGCCCTCGCTCACAAGCACTCGATTGACCTGCGGCGTCTGTCGCCGGAGGATCAGATGCAGAAAAAGGGGGCGAACATGCCACACGCCAAAACCGATGACGGGGTGAACCTGTATTACGAGGAAACCGGCGCCGGCACGCCGGTCCTGTTCGTGCACGAGTTCGCCGGCGATTACCGCAGCTGGGAACCGCAAATTCGCCATTTCGGCCAGCGCTATCGCGCCATCGTCACCAACGCCCGCGGCTATCCGCCGTCGGATGTGCCGCCAGCGGTTTCGTCCTATTCGCAGAACCGTGCCGCCGACGACATCGCCGCGGTGCTCGACCATCTCGGCGTTGCCCGCGCGCATGTCGTCGGGCTGTCGATGGGCGGTTTCGCCACCTTGCATTTCGGCTTCCGCCATCCGCACCGGGCGCTGTCGCTGGTGGTCGCCGGCTGCGGCTATGGCGCCGAACCGGGGCAGCGCGACCGCTTTCGTGCCGAGGTGGATGTCGTCGCCGCCACCATCCTGCGTGAAGGCATGGTCGCGTTTTCGGAGAAATACGCCTACGGCCCGACGCGGGTGCAATACGAGAACAAGGACAAGCGCGGTTTCGCCGCGTTCAAGAAGATGCTGTCGGAGCACTCCGCGCTGGGCTCGGCCAACACCCAGCTAGGCTGCCAGAAGGAACGGCCCTCGCTGTACGACCTGACCGAGCAGATGCGGGCGCTGGCTGTCCCGACCCTGGTGCTCACCGGTGACGAGGATTGGCCCTGCCTGGCGCCGGGCATCCTGATGAAGCAGCAGATCCCCGGCGCGGCCCTGGCGGTGATGCCGAATTGCGGCCACGGCATCAACGAGGAGGACCCCGGGCTGTTCAACCGCCTGGTGGGCGACTTTATCGCCCATGTCGATAGCGGCAGCTGGCCGACGCGCGACCCGCGCGCCGTTTCCGCCTCGATCACCGGTATGAAGTAGCTTGCCGGTGTGAAGGAACTCAGGCGGCCGAACTGCCGGCCGCCGCCGGTTCGGTGATCATTTCCACCCGGCCGGTGATCTGGCCGCCATCCTCCACTTGCAGCCGGCGGCAGCGCGCCGTGCCGAGCAGGCGGCCGGTGGCGCGCACCACCAGGGAGCCGCGAACGGTCACGGTGCCATCCACGGTGCCGGCAATATCGGCGTCCTCGACCTCGGCCTCGCCCTTGAAAACTCCACCGAGCGTGATCGTCAGGTCGGCGGCGTGGATCATGCTGGTTTCCACGGTGCCCTCGACCACCAGCCGCTCGGCGTCCTGCACGGTGCCCTGCAGGCTGATGCCGCGGCCGACGACCAAAGTGCGCTTTTCCGACGGTTCACGAAGGGTGCGGGCAGGCTGCATCACGGGGCGGACTCCGGCGAGGGGGGGGGGCGGACTGGCGGGAAAAGACGGGCGGGCCATGGGTAGCGGATCCTTGGGCGTGGCGGGGCGGAAGGGCGGCACACCCAGCCCGGAATCAGCCTGGGTGGCTCCGGTGGTGCCTTCGGAGGGGCCGGTCGTACCGATATCGGCCGGCCGGGGATCGTCGGGTTTGCGGCGTTTGAACACGGGGGATCTTCTCTATTCAATGACCGGCGAGGGGGTAACACGGTTGCACCGGTGCCGTCACGCCCGCATCCGGTCACGAGGGGGTGACGGTCAGCGCGTGGTCCAGCACATGCACCATCGCGGCGGTGCCGATCACGGGGATCAGCAGATTCAACAGCGGCACATACGACGCCAGCGCGATCAGCCCGCCCTGCGCCAGAATAACGCCGCGGTGACGCCGATACAGGGTTTCGGCCTGCGGACGGGGCATCCGGCGCATCGCCACGGCCACGAAGAGGCCGCGCCCGATCGCATAGGCGCCGATCGCCCAGGCCAGCACCAGCCCGACCCCCGGCAGCAGCAGCGCCAGCAGCAGCGCGATCAGGCTGAGCGCCAGGATTCTCAGACCGACCGCGAGACCGTCCCAGATCTGCGCCGCCAGCGGCGCCGCCTCACCTGGCGCCAATCGCGGGTAATGGCGTCGCTCCACCGCGCGAGCGATGGGTTCGATGAACAGCGTGCCGATCGCCGCCGCCATCGGCAGAAACAGCCAGAAGGCCAGCAGCGCGGCCCCGATCGTGCCGGTGATGCCGGCGATCCATGCCAGCCAGCCCGGCAGCATCGTCGTCTGGTGCACCGCCCAGAGCAGGCCGGCCAGGATCGCGGCGAAGCCCAATGCCGACAGCGCCAGGCTTTGCAGCAGCACCCGCACGAACGCGCGGTCGTCCAACTGGGCGACGGCCAGAACAAGCGGACGGAGCACGGGACTGCTGGACTTGGGGGGAAAGGATGCGGCCATGGACAAAGTCTCCTGCGAGGAGGCCCGATGCGAGCGCCTGGGCGGATTTGCTCCGCCGGTGCGGCAATGTTAGGGCGGGAGCAGTTAGTCCGGAGCATCCGCCATGACCACCCCACCGCGTTTCGACATTCTGTGCATCGGCAACGCGATCGTCGATATCGTGGCCCGCACCGATGACGCGTTCCTGTCCAGGCACGCGATGCGCAAGGGCGGCATGGCGCTGATCGATGCGGCCGCGGCCGAGGCGCTGTACGGCGCCATGCCGCCGGGGATCGAGTCCAGCGGCGGGTCGGCGGCCAACACCGCCGCGGTCGCGGCCGGCCTGGGGGCCAAGGTCGCCTATCTCGGCAAGGTCGCCGACGACCAGCTCGGCGGGGTGTTTCGCCACGATATCACCGCCGGCGGGGTGCATTTTCCGTCCCAGCCGCTGGTGGGCGGGGCGCCGACCGCGCGCTGCCTGATCCTGGTGACGCCGGATGCGCAGCGCACCATGAACACGTTTTTGGGCGCTTGCGTGACTCTGAGCGAGGCGGATGTCGACGAGGACTTGGTCGCGGATGCGGCGGTCACCTACCTTGAAGGCTATCTGTTCGATCCCCCCGCGGCGCAGGCCGCGTTCTACCGTGCCGCCGCCGCCGCGCATGCGGCCGGGCGCAAGGTCGCGCTGTCGCTGTCGGACGCGTTCTGCGTCGACCGCCATCGCAGCGCTTTTCGCGACCTGGTTGCCGGGCACGTGGACATCCTGTTCGCCAACGAAACCGAGATTTGCAGCCTGTACGAGGCCAACGAGTTTGCCGCGGCGGCGGAGTTGGCCGGGCGCGACGTGGCGCTGGCCGCGCTGACCCGCAGCGAGGCCGGCAGCGTGATCGTGGCCGCCGGACAGAGCATCGCGATCGACCCGGCCCCGGCGCGGGTGATCGACACCACCGGTGCCGGCGATGCCTATGCTGCCGGCTTCCTGACCGCGCTCACCGCCGGCAAGACGCTGGAACTCTGCGGCCGGCTGGGCAGCGCGGCCGCCGCGGCGGCGATCGGCGAATTCGGCGCCCGTCCGCAAATCGACCTGCGCCGGCTCGCTTCCAGCGTCGTCGGCTGAGGCGCGGGTAGCTTCTGGCGTTCCCGTCGGCGACTGCGCTATAAATTTAGCTATGCGTTTTCCCCTGCGACCCGCCCGCGCCGCATCCTCAGCTGCATCCGCCGCCGTTCCGGGCCGCAACGATCCCTGTCCATGCGGCAGCGGACAGAAATACAAGCAATGCTGTGCCGGCAAACCGGCCGAGGCCGCTTTGCCCTTCCCGCCCCCACAGCCATCGGGTGAAGCCGAACTGGAGCTCGTCCGCAGCTTGCGCGATGCTGGCCGGTTCCTCGAGGCGACCAAATTGGCCCGCGCCTATACCGGGCGTCACCCGCGCGATGCCGCCGGGCATGGCGAGCTTGGCATGGCGCATATGTATGCCGGCCAGGCCGCGGAGGCGTACCCGTGCCTGCTGCTGGCGGTCCGCTTGGCGCCGGATATCGCCACGCACCATCACAATCTTGGTTTCGCGCTGGAATATCTCGGCCGGGACGGCGAGGCGATCGAGGCGTTCCGCCGGGCCGTCGCGCTGAACCCGGGCAATGCGGAGTCGCTGGAGCGCTTGGGGGTTCTGTTGCTCAATGCCGGCAACCGCATCGAAGCCCTAGACTGTTTCCGCCGTGTCGCTGTAGCGGAGCCTGACACCCTGCTGGGCCGGCTCAATCGGTCCAAGGTGCTGATGGAGGAAGGCAAGACCGAGGAAACCATCGAGTATTTGCAGCGGACCATCGAGTTGCACCCGGCCAGCGCCGAGGCGAAGCGCGTGCTCGCGGCGATCCTGCGCGAAAAAGGCCGCTTCGACGAAGCGGTCCCGCTGCTGGAGCAGGCGACCGAGGGCAGCCCGGCCCAGGCGGCAACCGCGTATTTCGACCTGGCGATGTCGCGGCGGGTCACCGCGGAACAACAGCCGATGCTCGATCAGATGCAGGCGCTGCTGGGCTATGGCCCGCTGTCGGAACCGGCCCGCCAGCGGGTGCATTACGGCCTCGGCAAGGCGTTCGACGATCTCGGCGACTACCCGGCGGCAATGCGGCATTTCGATGCCGCCAATCGGTTGGCGACCCGCAACCGGGGGTTTGACCGGGCGCATTTCGGCGCCTCCGTGCACCGTCTGATCGTCAGCCAGACCGCGGAGTTCTTGCGGGCACATGCGGGGCTCGGTTCGGCCTCCGAGCTGCCGGTGCTGATCCTGGGCATGCCGCGCTCCGGCACCACGCTGGTCGAGCAGATCGTGTCCAGCCACCCCGAGGTGAGCGGCGCCGATGAACTGCCGTTCTGGACCATTGCGGCCGAGAAATTCGGCCGGCTCGGTGACGCCGGCCTCACCCGCGATCACATGAACAGGGTTGCAGGAGATTATCTGTCGGTGTTGCGCCATGTGGCACCGACGGCAAGCCGGGTCACCGACAAGATGCCCGGCAATTTTCTGTGGATCGGGCTGTTCCATCTGGTGTTCCCCAATGCGCGCATCCTGCATTGCCGTCGCCATCCGGTGGATACCTGCCTGTCCAACTATTTCACCAACTTTGCCGCCCCAATGCACTTCACCTACGACAAAGGGCATCTGGCGTTCTATTACCGGTGCTATGAGCGGCTGATGGCGCATTGGCGCGAGGTGCTCCCGCCGGGGGTGCTGCTCGACGTGGATTATGAAGAGCTTGTGGCCGACCGCGAGCGGGTCACCCGCGGCATGATCGACTTCATCGGCCTGGATTGGAGCGATGCGTGCCTGCGGCCGGAGGATAACGATCGCAGCGTCAAAACTGCCAGCATGTGGCAGGCACGCCAGCCGATCTATCGCAGCTCGACCGAGCGCTGGCGGCGCTACGAACCCTGGCTCGGCGAACTGCGCGACCTTCTGGCTCCCGCGGCGGAGATCGTCGAGCCGGTATCCGCCAGCCCGAAGCTGTTGGCCGCGCGCCGGCTGCGCGATTCCGGCCGGCTGGACGAGGCGCTGACGGAGCTGCAGCAGGGGTTGCGGCTGACGCCCGATGATCCCGTGCTGTACTGCGACGCCGGCACCGTATGCCTGCTGTCGGATCGCGTCGAACTGGCGGTGGATTGCTTCGAGCGGGCGATCGGCCTGTGCCCCTCTTTTGCCTCCGCCCACTATAATCTAGGCGCCGCGCT
Source organism: Acetobacteraceae bacterium (assembly GCA_043742865.1). GTDB lineage: Bacteria > Pseudomonadota > Alphaproteobacteria > Acetobacterales > Acetobacteraceae > PALSA-911. The sequence goes on along the minus strand of JAYTXR010000076.1, from coordinate 18,929 downwards.
GGAGCGGCAAGGACGGAGGCAGGAGGCGATGGGCGCGTTGCGTCGGGCCATCGCGCTGCTGCCGGGCCTGGGGCAGGCACATAGCCGGCTGGGCAATCTGCTGGCGGCGCAGGGCGACCGCGAGGAGGCGATGGAATGCTTTCGCCGGGCGGCAGAAAGGCTCACGAAGCCAGCGGACCGCGAGCTGGAGCAGGCGAAGCTGAAGCTGGCCGAGGGAAGCCCGGTCGAGGCCGAACCGCTGCTGCGGAACGTGCTCGCGCTCGATCCCGTCAACAGCCTGGCACACACCATACTGGGCGATCTGTTGGGCGAAGCGGGCCGGTTTGAGGAGGCGCTCGCGTCGCTGCGCGAAGCGACCGAGCTTGATCCCGACCGGGTGGGTGCCTGGCATAGCCGGGCCATCCTGACGAAGTTCTCCGACGTGGACCAGGCGTTGGTCGAGCAGTTGGCGGCAATGCTGGAGCGACCAGGACGCACCGATTTCGACCGCACGCTGCTGCATTTCGCGCTCGGCAAGGCGCGTGACGACCTCGGTGACTACGCCGAGGCGATCCGCCATTACGACGAGGCCAACCGGCTGGAGCACAGCAAGCAGTTTTTCGATCGCGATGCATTCGCCGCGCAGATCGACCAGCTGATCGAGGCGTTCCCCGCCGACCGCTTCATGCACCGGGCCGCGCAAGGGACAGAAAGTGAGCTGCCGTTGTGCATTCTTGGCATGCCGCGGTCCGGCACCACGCTGGTGGAGCAGATCGTATCGGCGCATTCCGCGGTCAGCCCCGGTGGTGAACAGACTTTTTGGAGCGACCGTGGCATCAAGGATCGGGGCCTCAGCGACCGTGGGATTAGTGATCGTGGCGACCTGGCAGCGGCTGACTACTTGACGTTACTGCGGCGGTTCGGGCCGGAGGCAAGGCGGGTTACCGACAAAAACCCGTTCAACTTTCTCTGGATAGGGGAAATCCACCTTGCGCTGCCGCAAGCGCGCTTCATCCATTGCCGGCGCGACCCGATCGATACCTGCTTGTCGATCTACTTTACCCGATTCGCCACGAAACAGCCGTTCGCCTACGACCGCGGCGATCTCGTGTTCTATTACCGGCAATATCAGCGCCTGATGGCACATTGGCGTGACGTGTTGCCGCCCCATCGGCTGCTGGAGATCGATTACGAGGCGCTGATCGTGGATCGAGAACCTCAAACCCGGCGGATGATCGAGTTTTGCGGCCTCGACTGGGACGAGGCCTGTCTGTCGCCCGAGCTGAACCCCCGCACGGTGCGTACCCCCAGCTTGTGGCAGGCGCGTCAGCCGGTGTATCGCAGCTCCATTGAGCGCTGGCGGCGGTATGAACCTTGGCTGGGTGCACTCAGCGGATTGCGACCCGCGGAAACATCCCAGTTAAGTTAGATTTCCGGCGGAGCGACATAGTGCGACTCATCCAGACAACCAGCGACAGTCACCTACAGCGGCACCGGGACCACCATGTCAGCCATCCGGAATTCGGCACCCATCGGCATCCGTATCTGCATGATACAATGCGGCAACTGGCGGCCTCTCTCTCGGGGAACGAGGCGCCGAGCCTGCTGGATTATGGCTGCGGCAAGGGCGTTTTCCTGCGCGAGATGGCACGGCTGACGCTGTTCCGTTACATTCGAGGCTATGATCCGGCCATGCCGGCGTTCCAGGCGCGGCCGGCGCAAACCTATGACATGGTTACCTGCCTGGACGTGCTGGACCAATTGGAGGACGGGTATGTCGAGCCGGCGATCCGGGATGTGGCGCAGTTCACCGGCCGGTTCGCGGTGTTCAGCCTGATCACCCGGCAGTCGGCGGAATTCGAGCATCTCCATCCGCGTTCGGGGCCGGCCTGGCGAGAGATCGTCGAGCGTCATCTGGCTGTTTCGGACATGACGATCCGTCCGTCCACGCCGGAAGAAATCGCCCAGGGCGCCAGCCTGGAGCGGGTCATTCTTACCGCGGAACCGCGCGCGACTTCGGACAGTGGGTAGGCGAAGCACCACCCACCCACGCCCCGCCACCACCGGCCGCGGTCAAAATGCGCCTTCCGCCGTGCCAATCTTTCCGCCGCCTTGACGGTCGCGGGCTTGGCATCGGTGGGTTGCGCTTCGCTTACTCACCCCACATCCCAAAAAAAAGGGCGGCGCCAGCGGCACCGCCCTTTTTAACCGATAGCGAAGCGGCAATCAGCTGCGGCGGAGACGCCGCACCGCGCCGAGGCCGAACAGGCCGGCGCCGAGCAGCGCCAGACTCATCGGCTCCGGGGTCGGGGTCGGAATGATCGTGCCGGTCGGGGTAATGGTTCCGGTCGCGTAGATCGTCACCTCGGGGCCACCTGCACCGAGCGACTCGGCCACCTTGTAGGCGGCGGAAGTTCCGACGCCGAAGGTGTTGTGGGTCTGGTCGCCGTTTACCGCCTGATAGGGCGAGCCAAGATCCGCCAACCCATTCGCCGTGGCGACGAAGCCGGAGGAGTTGAAGATCGGGCTGGAGGTCGCGACCTGCGGTGCGTAGGCGAAGCCCAGATTGTCGGACGCAGAGGTCTCGCCAAGGATGCCGCGGCCGGCATTGAAGAACGCGTCAATCGCGGTCTGGAATCCGTGCAGCGTTGTGCCGGTGCCGACCGGATTGTCGCAGCCGCCGCAGGTCGATACCGAGGCGACCATGAACGCGCTGTAAACCGTGGGGTCGAAGTCGGCGGCGGTGATCGACCCGACGGTCTTAGTAACCTGGTGCCCGACGCCGAGGATGGTGTTAACGATATTGGTTGACTCGGAGCCATTGTCGATAATCAGCACCGGCAGAGTGCTGCCGGCCCGGACGAACCGGAGCTCGGCAGTCGTTGCCGCAATGGCCTGTGTGCCATGGTGCAGGTCGTTGTCGTGCCCAGTCAGCACGATGTTACCGACCGTGGCGGCCATCGCCGGGGAGCCGATCGCCAGGGCAATCGCGCTGGCGCCGGTAAGCAGTAGATTCTTCATAAGAAACCTCTTTCAGATACGTTGGGAGCGCTTGATCTCGAAACTTAACTAGAGCTTTGGCGTTGAGGTGTCAATTAAGAAACCATGAAACACTAAATCGTGATATCTGACGCTAAATTATGAAATTCAAAGATGAAATAAATTCTAGAATTTCTTTCTACGCGTTATGCGACCCCGTCGGGGCTCTCCTCCGCCCGCGCCAGCGGCGCGGCAGATATGAAACTGCGCGCGCGGCGCGGTTTTGGCTCGCTTCCGGCGCGTTCAGGGTTTAAGGGTGCGCCGCAACATAGGTTTGGCGCTGCTTGCGTGCGCACGCCTTTGTCCTATTCCGCCAGAACCCGGTTCTGGCGCCCCGCCCCCAAGGACCCAAATCTATGGATATCCGCAATATCGCGATCATCGCCCATGTCGATCATGGGAAAACCACGCTCGTCGATCAGCTGCTGCGCCAGTCCGGCACCTTCCGCGAGCACCAGGTGGTGGCCGAGCGGGCGATGGACCGCAACGATCTGGAGCGCGAGCGCGGCATCACCATCCTGGCCAAATGCACCTCGGTCGTCTGGAAGGGCACCCGCGTCAACATCATCGACACCCCCGGCCATGCCGATTTCGGCGGCGAGGTGGAGCGCATCCTGAATATGGTGGACGGCGCCATCGTGCTGGTCGATGCCGCCGAGGGCGTGCTGCCGCAGACCAAGTTCGTCGTCGGCAAGGCGTTGGCCCAGGGCATCCGCCCGATCGTCGTGGTCAACAAGATCGATCGCCAGGACTCCCGTGCCGACGAGGTGCATAACGAGGTTTTCGACCTGTTCGCCGCGCTTGGCGCGGATGATGACCAGCTCGATTTTCCGATGCTTTATGCCTCGGGCCGGCAGGGCTGGGCGGACGAAACGATGGACGGTCCGCGCAAGGACCTTTCCGCGATGTTCGACCTGGTGCTGCGCCATGTCCCGCCGCCGACGGTAAAGACCGACGCGCCGTTCGCGATGGTGGCGTCCATTCTCGATTACGATAATTTCCTCGGCCGCGTGCTGACCGGGCGCATCGAGCAGGGCACCGCGCGGGTCAACATGCCGCTCAAGGTGCTGCGCAGCGACGGCACCATCGTCGAGACCGGCCGGCTGACCAAGCTGATGTCGTTCCGCGGCCTGGACCGGGTCCCGGTCGAGGAGGCCGAGGCCGGCGACATCATCGCCGTGGCCGGGCTGACCGATGGCACCATCCCCGACACCGTCTGCTCGCCCGAGCAGATGACGCCGCTGCACGCCACCCCGGTCGATCCGCCGACTTTGGCGATGACCTTCCGGATCAATGATGGACCGCTGGGCGGGCGCGAGGGCAAGAAAGTAACGTCGCGACAAATCCGCGAGCGGCTGCTGCGCGAGACCGAGGGCAACGTCGCCATCAAGGTCACCGAGAGCAACGAAACCGACGCGTTCGAGGTTGCCGGGCGCGGTGAATTGCAACTCGGCGTGCTGATCGAGCAGATGCGCCGCGAGGGCTTCGAGCTATGCATCGGCCGGCCGCGCGTGCTGACCCGCAAGAACCCCGAGACCGGCGAACGCGAGGAGCCGATGGAGGAGGTGCTGGTCGATGTCGACGAGCCCTATTCCGGCGTGGTCGTGGAGAAAATGAGCCGCCGCAAGGGCGAGATGCAGGACATGCGCCCGTCCGGCGGCGGCAAGGTGCGGCTGACCTTCAATATCCCCTCGCGGGGCCTGATCGGCTATCACGGCGAGTTCCTGACCGATACCCGCGGCAGCGGCATCATGAACCGGCTATTCGCCGGCTACGGCCCGTGGAAGGGCCCGATCGAGGGGCGGCGCAGCGGATCGCTGATTTCCACCGAGGGCGGCGAGGCCATCCATTACGCGCTGTTCTACATCCAGGAACGCGGCACGCTGTTCGTGAACCCCGGCGACAAGGTCTATGAGGGCCTGATCCTGGGCGAGCATTCGCGGGAAAGCGATCTGGACGTCAATCCGATCAAGGAAAAGAAGCTGACCAACGTCCGCGCCTCCGGCAAGGATGACGCGATGCTGCTGATCCCGCCGCGCCGCATGAGCCTGGAGCAGGCGATCGCCTATATCGAAGAAGACGAACTGGTGGAGGTCACGCCGAGCGCGATCCGGCTGCGCAAGCGCCATCTGGACCCCAACACCCGCAAGCGGGCCGAAAAGCGCGGCGTCGAGACTGCGGCAGCCTGAAGCCGAGATCCCTCGAAGCAGGCTCACTGGAATGTGAACCTGCGGTTCTGGCCGGAGTGACACGCATCACACCGGCGGCTGCCGCCCTAAGGCCATTCTGCGCTGGACCTGAGGGAGGTTCGGATGGAGTGGAAACGGGAATCGTCGCTTATCTACGCCACCGTCGTGTTGGCCGCGGTGGCGGCAATACTGTCCTGCAGCCCGGTGCGTCGCGAAGTGAACGGCTACGTCGTGTTTGGCGGTCCTTTGGGCTGGGACAGCGTGCCGATTGTGATCGGCAACACCATGGCCGAGGACCCGGCGAACCCGGTCGCCGCGCTGGAATGGCGAGTGCCGCTCGGCAACTGAGGGGTCAGCCTTGCGCCGGAGCGCGTTCCGGGTGCGGCGCGATGGCCAGCCCGATCGCCCAGCCGAGGTAAAAACGGAAATCGTCGCCGAAATCTCCGGCGGCGTAGAGCTGGACGCCGGCGATCCCCTGCGGCCCCAATCCCTGCTGCAACAGCAGTGTCATCGCCATCCAGGTGGCGATGAATGCCGCGAGGCCGAGGCCCAGGTTCCGGAAAACCGCCTCGCCCCACTCGCGCGCCAGATAGATCTGCCCCAGCGGGATCAGCGCGATGCAGGGGATGGAGGTCATCGCGATGTCGCGGGACGGCCAGGCATAATACCAGCCGACGCCAACCACGCAGATGCTTGCACCGATGCCGGCCAGGAGGCGAATCCAGGGTTTCTGCCACGCGGCAAACCAGGCCAGCGTGACCGCCAGCGGGATCCAGGCCCATTCCAGGATCAGGCTGAAGCCGCGGACCGGGCCGGGAAGCTGCGGGTCCGACCCGAGAAACGCGGTCATGCATTCGTGCAGGCCGACCGCCACCAGGCCGAAGGCGAACGCGATCGGCGCGGTCAGCAGCAGGCTGCGCGCATTACGGTGCTCCGGCGCCCATCGTCCCTCCCGCGCCCGTTCCAGGATCGGTTCGACGAAAACCGTCAGGATCAGGCCGATCAGCACGATGGAATAGACGTTCTCCCGCGAGAAATGGCCGAGCAGCGCCAGCAGCCCCTGCCAGATGAACTCCGGTGCGGCGGCGCAGACCGCCACCCAGGCGGCAAAGGCCAGATAGGCCAGCGGACGATGAACGGACACGGCGGAGAACCCTCGGTTGCGATGCCGCCCTTGTCGCAGCAGCGCGTGTTATGTGGCCAGCGTTTCCTGTTGGATTTCGATCGGTTAAGCAGCTTGGCTCCAGCAACGCATCGGAAACCCATGCCCCCGCTCCATCCCGGCCCGACCTCGCGCTTCTTCGTCTCCCAGCGGCTGCGGCTGCATTATGTCGATTGGGGCAACCCGGACGCGCCGCCGCTGATCCTGCTGCATGGCGGGCGGGATCATTGTCGGAACTGGGATTGGGTGGCGTCCGAGCTTGCCGCCGATTGGCACGTCATCGCTCCCGATCTGCGCGGCCACGGAGATAGCTTGTGGCCGTCGGACGGGCAGTATCCGATGGCCAACTACGTCTATGACCTGGCCCAGCTGATCCATCAGCAGAAACTGGCGCCGGTGACCATCGTGGCCCATTCGCTGGGCGGCAATATCTCGCTGCGCTACGCCGGCATCTATCCGGAGACGGTGCGCCGGCTGGTGGCGATCGAGGGCCTCGGTCCGTCGCGGCGGGTGATCGCGATGGACGCTCAGGCGAGCGTCGATCAACGCATCCGCGTCTGGATCGACGAACAGCGCACCCTGGCCGCGCGGCTGCCCCGGCGTTACCCCACGATCGAGGACGCCCTGCAGCGCATGCAGGCGGAGAACAAGCGGCTGTCGCCGGAACAGGCGCGCCATTTGACCCAGCACGGCGTCAACCAAAACGAGGACGGCACCTATAGCTGGAAGTTCGACAACTATGTGCGCGTCTGGCCGCCCTACGACATGACGCGCGACGCGATCGCCGAGCTGTTGTCGCGCATCGCCTGCCCGACCCTGCTGGTCTACGGCACCGAAAGCTGGGCCACGAACCCCGCCACCGATGGCAGGTTGGCGCCATTCCGCGATGCCAGCGTGCTGTCGGTGGAGGGCGCTGGCCATTGGGTGCACCACGATCGGCTGGATGTTTTCCTCGCCGCCGTTCGGCGGTTCATCTAGTCGAACTGTCGGTGGGCGAGCGGCATTCGCGCCCTATTCCGGCCAGGGGCCGGCTTCAGCCGATGGCATCGGCGAGCGCCGTCATGCTCGGCAATTGCAGGTCCGGCTGATACGGGGTTTCTCCGAACGGGCGGCTGCGGCGGTCGATGAACGCGGTGCGCATTCCGGCCGCCTTCGCGCCGATGCAGTCGAAGGCGTGGTTGGCGACGAACAGCACCTCCTCCATCGCGACGCCCAGCAGTTCGGCCGCCCGGGTGTAGGTCGCGACATGCGGCTTGAAGCTGTTCGCCTCCGCCACCGAGATCACCCGGTCGAACTTCACCCCGTGATAGGCCTTCGCCGCCTCCAGCATGTCCGGATCGCCATTGCTGAGGACGACCATCTTGTAGCGCCGTTGCAGGCGGGCGAGCGCTGCGGGCACTTCGGGAAACGGGCGCAGCTTCTCGATCTCCCCCACCAGGTAACGCACCTCGTCTTGCGTATAGGCGATCCCCGCCCGGTCCATCACGTACGAGACCGCGCGCTGACCGATCTGGCGGTAGGAGGTGTGCGCCCGGTGCAGCAGGGCGTCGATCATCGAGTTCTCGAAATGCGTGCGCCGCCACCACGTGACGAAACTGTTGGGATTGCCGCCCCAGCCCTTGGCCGCCAGGAACGGCGTCGCGATCTGCACCAGCCCGCCCTGCATGTCCACGACGGTGCCGTATTGGTCGAACATGCAAACCTTTGTCGAAGCCTTGATCGCATCCGCGTCAGCCATGGTCAGGTCTTTCGGTTGGAGGCTGGCCATAGGTAAGCAAGGTGGCGCCGCCGGCCAAAGGGCTCGCCCTTTGGAAACCCTTTACTAAGCGGCTACGCGGATCGCTGCTGCTTTCACGTCTTCGCCTACGCCGGATTCGAACGTGGCGAAATTTTCCTCGAAGCGGCTGACCAGTTCGGTTGCCGTGCGGTCGTACGCTGCCTTGTCGGCCCAGGATTGCCTTGGATCCAGCACCTCGTCGGGGATGCCGGGCACCTTTGTCGGGATCATCAGACCGAAATAGGGGTCGCGCTTGAATTCCGCCTGCGCCAGGCTGCCGTCCAGCGCGGCGCGCAGCAGCGCACGGGTGTGGCGGATGGCCATGCGGCTGCCGACGCCGTACTGGCCGCCGGACCAGCCGGTGTTCACCAGCCAGCAATCGGCGCCGTGTTGGGCGATCAGTTCGGATAGCATCCGGCCGTATACCTCCGGCCGACGCGGCAAAAACGGCGCGCCGAAGCAGGTGGAGAACGTCGCCTGCGGCTCCGCGCCCAGGCCCTTCTCGGTGCCGGCCACCCGTGCGGTGTAGCCGGAAAGGAAATGGTACATCGCCTGCGCCGGCGTCAGCCGGCTGATCGGCGGCAGCACGCCGAACGCATCCGCGGTTAGCATCACCACGTTGCGCGGCTGGCCGCCACGGCCGGATAATTGCGCATTGGGGATGTAGTCGATCGGGTAGCAGGCCCTGGTGTTCTCGGTCAGCGACTTGTTGGTCAGGTCCAGCCGGCCATGCTCGTCGGCCACCACGTTCTCCAGCACCGCACCGAAACGATGGCTGGCGGCCCAGATCTCCGGCTCGGCCTCCGCCGAAAGATTGATCACCTTGGCGTAGCAGCCGCCCTCGAAGTTGAAGACGCCGTTTTCGCCCCAGCCATGCTCGTCATCGCCGATCAGCGGACGGGCGGGGTCGGAGGACAGCGTGGTCTTGCCGGTGCCGGACAGGCCGAAGAACAGCGCCACGTCGCCGTCCTGGCCCAGATTCGCGCTGCAATGCATCGGCAGCACGGCCTCCGCCGGGAGCTTCCAGTTCATCACGGTAAAAATCGATTTCTTGATTTCCCCGGCATATTCGGTGCCGGCGATGACAATCAGCCGCTGGTCGAACGACAGCGCGATCGCGGTCGCGCTGCGCACGCCGTCGATGTCGGGATCGGCCTGGAAATACGGTGCGTGCAGGATGACGTAATCCGGCTCGAAATCGTCCAGCGCTTCCTGCGGCGGGCGGATGAACATGTTGCGGGCGAACAGCGCGTGCCAGGCGGTGGTGGTCACCAGCCGCACCCGCACGCGGTGGGCGGGGTCGGCACCTGCATACAAATCCTGGGTGAACAATTCCTGGCCCTGCAGATAGGCCTGCACACGCGATTTCAGCACCGCGAATTTTTCCGGCGCCAGCTTCTTGTTGATCCGGCCCCACCACACATCAGCGGTGGTTGCGGGTTCGTCGACGACGAACTTGTCCTGCACGGAACGCCCGGTATGCACGCCGGTATTGACCATGATCGCGCCGTCGGCGGACAGCCGCCCCTCATGCCGGCGTAGCGATTCCGCGACCAAGCCGGGGGCGGTCAGATTGGCGTAGACCGGCCGCGGGGCGACAACGCCGGTGCAGTCCAGGGCGCCGCGAGCAGAGGAGGGGGTCTTCGAGGCTGTGGGCAAGGCGGACTCCTGCGTTTCGCGCGCTCTGCTGGCGCTGTTTGGACGTTACAAAATGGTTCTACGGGCACGCCGCCCGGCGGTCTAGCCGATAATGGGTCGATTGCCGGCAATTCCCCGCAATCGCCGCACATTAGCGCGAAGCCTGGGTCAGGCGCACCAATTCCCCCCGCACCGCGCCGCTATCGGCAACCGGGGCGGAGAAGTGAACCCGCTGCGTCCGGTCCTCCAGCCCGAGGTCGAAGCCCTCGGTGTCAACCGTTGTCATCCGCCATCCACCCGCGCGCCCGGACGAAGCCGCGCCGATCGCCGCCATCGCGTCGGCATGGTCGTTGTTGCAATGCGCCAGAATTCCTACCTCGGCGGCGGTGATCGCGGCGGCTGCCTCCGCGCCCGGGACCAGATCGTCGGCACCCAGGCGATTGGCGCGGGCGAAGCCGCCAACCATCTGGCCGGCGCGCGGAAAAATGCGCCAAAGATGGAAATCGCCGAACCCCGCATACAAAGCGGCATACGGATGCACCGCGAGAAACCGGGCGCGGTCTTCCGCCGTGTCGGAAACCACCGCGAGCCCGGTCACGGTGATGCGCGGCGCGGTCTGCGGGTTGGCGCCCTCGAAATCCCCAACCACCAGCACCGAGCAGCGCGGCTCGGCGCGCAAGTGGCGCGTGTGTTCCGACAGATCCGACAGCAGCAGCAGGATCGCTCCATCCCCGGCGATGGCCGGCGTGATCAGGGACGCGAAGGGCTGGCCGCCATCGTCGGACCGGCTCACCGTGGCCAGCGTGCCGGCGCGCGCGGCGCGCAGCAGGCGGCGCGCCTGAAGCGCTGGCGCCAGAATGTCGGGTTGGGGATCGGCGGGTTTGGAATCGACGGGTTGGGCATCGGCGCTTCTTGTCCCGTTCGCGGTCTCTGCCATATTCCGTTCACCTCTCGTCCCGAATAGGCCATAATTGCCTGGCATCGTGTCGCTGATATGGCGGATCATGCGCCTGTTCCAACAAGGATCCGATCATGAAACAGACCATCGCGCTCGTGGACGACGACCGCAACATCCTCACCAGCGTCACCATGACGCTGGAGCAGGAGGGCTTTCTGGTGCGCACCTATACCGACGGCGAAAGCGCGCTGCACGGCCTCGCCGCGCGGCCCGCGGATCTGGCGGTGCTGGACATCAAGATGCCGCGCATGGATGGGATGGAGCTGTTGCAGCGGCTGCGCGCGCGCTCGGCCATGCCGGTGATCTTCCTGACCTCCAAGGACGAGGAGGTGGACGAGCTGATGGGTCTGCGGCTGGGGGCCGACGACTACATCACCAAGCCGTTCAGCCAGCGCCTGCTGCTGGAGCGCATCCGCGCGCTGTTGCGCCGCAACGAGGCGAGCAAGGCCGAAGGCTCCGGCGCCGCGCCCGGCGGGGTGATCGTGCGCGGCGATCTGACGCTGGACGAGACCAAGCACCAATGCAGCTGGAAAGGCCGCGACATCCAGTTGACGGTGACCGAATTCTTGCTGGTCAAGGCGCTGGCTACCCGGCCCGGCATGGTCAAATCGCGCGACCAGCTGATCGACGCCGCTTACGGTGAGAACACCTATGTCGACGATCGCACCATCGACAGCCATGTGAAGCGGGTGCGCAAGAAGTTTCGCCAGACCGACGAGGAATTCGACCATATCGAGACGCTGTACGGCATCGGCTATCGCTACAAGGAGCAGTGATGTTTCGGATTGCGCATGCCTGACGGGACCAATCTTGGCGTTTTGACGTCGGATGCGGCGCCGGGGAAAAAATTCCGCCAGCGCCTGGTGTCGCCTCTGCTGCGGCGCATCCTGCTGGTCAACGCGCTGCCGCTGGCGCTGCTGGTCGCCACCCTGCTGTACCTCGACCAGTATCAGAACGGCCTGCTGCAAGCGACCGTGACGGCGCTGCGCGAGCAGGCGCGGATCTATGCCGGCGCCCTCGGCGAAAGCGCGGTGAAGGAGGAAAGCCCGGACAACCCGGCTCTGGTCCCCGAGCTCGCCCGCCGGCTGCTGCGCCGGCTGACCGACCCGACGCCGGACGCGCAGGCCAAGCTGTATGCCCCCGACGGCCAGGTGATCGCCGATAGCCGCGTGCGCGAGGGGCCGGGTGGGGCGATCTCCACCGAGCCGCTGCCGCCGGCGGTGGAGCGCGGCGAGGTGCTGGGAACGATGGGTTGGCTGTATGACAAGGCGCTGGCCCTGCTGCCGCACAAGGCCGAGCCGCGGCTGGTGGTGGATGTCAGCGAAGGCGGCGCCGGGGTGGACTGGACGCCGGATGTGAAAGAGGAACTGCGGCTGTCCGGCTCCGAGCAGGGCCGCGAGATGCCGGCCTATATCCGCCGCACCAAGGACAACCGGCTGCTGGTGACGGTGTCGGTGCCGGTGGAGCATAACCGCCATACCGTGGGCATCATTCTGCTGACGCGCGAGGCGCGGGAGGTCGATGACAGCCTGCTGAGCATTCGCCTCTCGATCCTGGCGCTGTTCTCGATGGCGCTGGTGCTGACGCTGGTGCTGTCCTGGTATCTGTCCCTTACCATTGCCCGGCCGATCCTGCGGCTGGCCGGCGCGGCCGCCCGTATGCGCGAGGGCAAGGGGCGCGCGGGCAGCGTGTCGGACCAGTTGCTGAACCGCCATGACGAGGTGGGGGCGGTTGCGGTGGCGCTGGCTCAATCGGCCGAAGCGCTGTGGGCGCGCATGGACGCGATCGAGCGATTCGCCGCCGATGTCGCGCATGAACTGAAGAATCCCCTGACCTCCATGCGCAGCGCCATCGAAACGCTGCGCCGCATCGAGGACCCGACCCAGCAGAAGCGGCTGCTGGCCATCATCGGCGAGGACGTGACCCGGCTGGACCGGTTGATCAGCGACATCTCCGATGCCTCCCGCGTGGATGCCGAATTGTCGCGCACCGCCACGGAAAAGGTCGATGTGGCCCGGATCCTGACGCTGCTGGCGGAAATCCACGAGGCCACCGCCCGTGACGGCGATGCCAGGATCGAGTTGGACGCACCGGCCGAGGGGATGTTCGTGCAGGCGGTGGAGGACCGGCTGGTGCAGGTGCTGCGCAACCTGATCGGCAACGCCCAGAGCTTCTCGCCGCCGAACGGGCGGATCGGCCTCTGCGCGCAGGAAACCGGGGCGGTGATCGAGATCAGCGTGGAGGACGACGGCCCCGGTATCCCCCAGGCCCGCCTGGAACACATCTTCGACCGCTTCTATTCCGAACGGCCCAAGGGCGAACGTTTCGGCCAGCATTCCGGCCTCGGCCTGTCGATCAGCCGGCAGATCGTGGAGGCGCTGAAAGGCCGGATTACCGCCGAGAACCGCCACGACCCCAGCGGCCAGATCGTCGGCGCCCGCTTTATGGTCTGGCTGCCGAAAGGGTAGTTCAGGGCCCTGCTGGTCGAGTCGATCGATCAGGGGCGGACGCTCTTTCCCCCTTGTGGGGCGCCCCCACCCCCACCCACGAGGGGTCCCCTTGTGGGGAGGGCCGGGGTGGAAGGCCAAGATGGGGGCGGACCCCATTGCCGGCGCGTGGCCGGAGTGGTCTTTTCCCACCAGCAGGAGGAATGACCATGACCAAAATAGCCGTCATCGGCGCCGGATTGATCGGGCGGGCCTGGTCGATCGTGTTCGCGCGCGCTGGCTTCGAGGTGGCGCTGTGGGACAAATTCCCCGAAACGCTGCCGCCGGCGCTGGATTACATCGCCGAGCGGCTGCCGGAACTGCGTGAGGCCGGGCTGCTGGCCGATGAACCCGATGCGGTGCTGGCCCGCATCCGGCCCGCGGCGACGATTGCCGAGGCGGTCGCCGGCGTGGACTACGTGCAGGAGAACGGCCCCGAGCGTGTGGCGGAAAAGCAGGATCTGTTCGCCGAGCTCGATCGTCATGCGGCAGCGCACGTGGTGCTGGCCAGCTCCACCTCCGGCATTCCGGCCAGCGAGTTCACCGGCAATCTGTCGGGGCGCGGGCGCTGTCTGGTGGCCCATCCGGTCAACCCGCCTTATCTGATTCCGCTGGTGGAAATCTGCCCGGCACCCTGGACCTCGGATTGGGCGGTGGTCCGGGCGCGGGAGATCATGGAGGCGGCGGGGCAGGTGCCGGCGACGATCAACCGGGAAGTGCAGGGGTTCGTGCTAAACCGGCTGCAAGGCGCGCTGCTGGCCGAGGCGTTCCGGCTGATCGATGACGGGTTGATCTCGCCCGAGGATCTGGACGCCACGGTGAAGCACGGCCTCGGTTTGCGCTGGGCATTCATGGGGCCGCTGGAAACCATCGACCTGAACGCTCCCGGCGGGCTCGCCGATTACTGTTCCCGTTACGGCGGTCTGTATGCCGATATGCAGGCGCAGACGGCGCCGCGCGAATGGACGGCGGAACTGGTCGGCAAACTGCACGCCGTCCAGCGCGAGAGGCTGCCGCTGAACATGCAGGGCGTGCGCCAGGAATGGCGCGACCGCCGGCTGATGGCGCTGCTGGCGCACAAGGCCGGCCAGCCGGAGTGATCTGGCCGCCTGGGCGAGGGGGCAAACTAGCCGTCCGCGGATTTCCGCATTACGTGTTGAGGGAACCGGCGTAGTCTGGCAGCGCCGCGATCGCATCCAAACCCGGAGCCCCATCTGATGATCCGTTCCCATCTTCGCCGATCCGTCGTGCTCCGCCGCCGCCCCGTCGGCCAGCCGCAGGCGGAGGATTTCGACATCGTCGAGGATTTGATCCCGATCCCAGGGCCGGGGGAGGTGGTCACGCGGACGGTCTATCTGTCGATCGATCCGTATCAGCGCGGGCGGGTATCGGGGCGGGCTTCGTATGCCACGCCGGTGCAGATCGGCGAGGTGATGACCGGCGAGAGCGTGGGGGTGGTGACCGCCTCCGCCGATCCGGGCTTTCAGCCGGGCGATGCCGTGGCCGGGGCGCGGGGTTGGCAGACGCATTCGCTGAGCCAGGCGAAACATCTGGTGAAGGTGGACGGCCGCGTTGCTCCGTTATCAGCCTATCTGGGCGTACTGGGGATGCCCGGCACCACCGCCTATTCAGGCATGACCGATATCGGCCAGCCCAAAGCCGGCGAGACCGTGGTGATCTCCGCCGCTTCCGGCGCGGTCGGCTCGGTGGCCGGGCAGCTGGCCAAGCGGGCCGGGGCACGGGTGATCGGCATCGCCGGCGGGCCGGATAAATGCTTTTACGTGCAGGACAGCTTGCTGTTCGATGGCTGTGTCGATCATCGTTCGATGGATATGCACGCCGAGCTGCAATCGGTGTGTCCGGACGGCATCGATGTCTATTTCGAGAATGTCGGCGGCGCGGTCCAGGCGGCGGCGTTCGATCTGCTCAATCCGTTCGCGCGGGTGGTGATGTGCGGCATGGTCTCGCAGTATAACGACGAGGAATTCCCGCCCGGACCCAATCTCGGTTTCGTCATCGGCAAGCGGGTGCGCATCCAGGGCCTGATCGTCAGCGACAAGCCCGAGCGTTTTGCCGAATGGCGGGCGTTGGCCGCGCCCTGGGTGGCGGATGGCAGCCTGCGCTACCGCGAGGACATCATCGACGGGCTGGACAGCGCGCCGGGCGCGCTGACAGGCATCCTGGGCGGGCAGAATTTCGGCAAGCTGCTGGTCCGGGTCGGGCCAGAGCCGGCCTGATGGAAAAAGCCCTGGCCGACACGCTGACCGGCTGGCGGCGGCATCTGCATGCGCATCCCGAATTGTCGCTGCACGAGAAGGCGACATCCGCGTTTGTCTGCGCGCGGCTGGCCGAACTCGGCATCGGGTTCGCCACCGGCGTTGGCGGGCATGGCGTCGTGGGCACGCTGAGCCGGGGGCAGTCCAACCGCTCGGTCGGGCTGCGGGCGGATATGGATGCGCTGCCGATCCTGGAGAGCACCGGAGTGGCGCATGCCTCGCTCCATGCCGGGGTGATGCATGCCTGCGGGCATGACGGACATACCACCTCGTTGCTGGGGGCGGCGGCGCTGCTGGTGGGCGACAACAGCTGGAGCGGCACCGTCCAGCTGGTGTTCCAGCCGGCCGAGGAAGGCCTGGGCGGGGCCCGCGCGATGATCGCCGACGGGCTGTTCGAGCGGTTTCCGATGGAACGGGTATATGCCTATCACAACTGGCCGGGGCTGGCGGCGGGCACCGTGGCGGTGCATGACGCGGCGGTGATGGCGGCGGGTGCCAGGCTGGAATTCCGGGTGCGCGGCCAGGCTGGCCATGCCGCCCTGCCGCATCTGACGCGCGACCCCATGCTGGCATCCGCGCATCTGCTGGTGGCGCTGCAATCGGTGGTATCGCGCAATGTCGATCCGCTGGATGCGGCGGTGGTATCGATCTGCACGATGCAGAGCGGCACCGCCGCCAACCAGATCCCGCAGGACGCGGTGATGCGCGGCACCATGCGCACCCTGCGCCCCCATGCCCGCGATGTGATCGAGGCGGGTATCCGCCGTGTCGCCGCCGGCATCGCGCAGACCTTCGACATGCAGATCGAAGTCGATATCCGCCACGGCGTGGATGTGACGCTGAATACCAGCGAGGACGTCGCCATCGCGGCCGCGGCGGCGGCCTCGGCGGGGCTTGCGGTGCGCCGCGATCTGCCGCCGGCGATGACCGGGGAGGATTTCTGCTGGTTCCTGCAGCAGCGTCCCGGCGCGTTCGTCTGGATCGGCAACGGCCCGGCCGATGGCGGGCGCGAATTGCACAGCCCGGATTACGATTTCAATGACGCGATCCTGCCGGCCGCTGCTACCTACATGGCCAGCGTGGCGAAGCGGGCGCTGGGGTGCTGATCTGACGGAGTTCTGGGATCAGAACGGAATTTCGTATTCGAACTTCCAGCGAACTGCGCCGCGCGGCGTGGCTGGCGTGATACCGAACAGGTAGCCAAGTTCGTACTTGATCTTGCCATACGGCGCAAAATTATAGCCACCAGCGAACATCGGGCCGATATTGTATTGCTGGTCGTTGAATTTTCCGGCCTGCGCCAGATTGTCGATGTTGCCGTAGAACTCAAAGCCTGGCTCGAAGAACGGGTTCAGCAATACCCGGCTTTGCCAGCGCGGCTCGAACCCGGTGCGTTGGGTGGCGTAGGGGCCGACCTCCTTGTCGAACAGCAGATTGAGCGTGTGCAGCAGGCCGTAGCCACCGAAACCAGGGGTTTCCTTCTGCACCAGCGGCCCGATTTGGATCGCATCGGGCGCCCCGCTGGGCGAGGCGTGGGAATACTCGAAGAAGATACCCACATCAGCCCAGTATTTCCCCTGCGGTGTCAGTTGAAACGTGTTTTCCAGGGTGGTGGCCTGATAGGCAAGATTGCCCTGTGGCGGTGCGCCGGTCTCGGCTTCCAGCTCCAGCTTCCAGAAACTGGTCAGTCCGACTCCCACCGAATAGGTGTAGCTCTGATCCTTGTTCAGATCGCTCTTGCGATCGAAGGTGACCGAACCGTTATGCTCGAACTCTACTTCGCGGTAAGTGACGAGCGGCGAACGTACCTGGAAATCGGCATGCGCGGTCGATGGAGCGAGGCCCACGCCCAGCAGCAGCGGCGCCATTTTGAGGCATTTATGCAGGAGGAAGCTGGGGCTCATTGGGCGACGACGAAGCCGCGCGCGGTCTTCGGATTGAAGTCGCCGAAGAACTCGTAGCGGCCGGGGGCGAGGGGGCCGATATAGATCGTGGCGACTTGGCCGCCGGTCACGATCTTCTCGCGGCGCAGCGAGGCGCTTTCGAACTCCTCGGGCGTGGCGTCCGCGTTCTTCACATGCAGCTCGATTTTCTGGCCGGCGGGAACGGTCAGTTCCGTCGGCTCGAACTGGTGGTTGCGGATGACGAGCTCGAAAATGGGGGTCTGTGCCAAGGCCGTGCCAACGAAAGCGGTCCCGAGCGTCAGGGCAGCGAGGAACTTGAAGGGGGGCATTGTTTTCCCGGAGTTGTTAAGAATGACTATCAGTCGCGTTTATATCCGGAGCCGGGGCGGCGTGCAAGCTCGCGCTACCCGTTCACTATCCAACCGCTACGTTGTCCAGCAGCCGGACGGAGCCCAGCCGGGCGGCGGTGATCAGGCGGGCGTTGGGGCATGGCTGCGCCACCGGCTCCAGGCTGAGGCCGTCGATCAGGGCGAAATAATCCACCGAAAAACCGTCTTGCGCCAGCAAGACGCAGGCGCGCGCCAGCGCGGGTTCGGCCGGCTCGCCGGCCGCCAGGGCGACGGAAGTGGCCTGCAGCCGCGCATGCAAAGCGGGCGCGGCCGCGCGGTCGCCCGGCGACAGGAAGCGGTTGCGCGAGGACATCGCCAGGCCGTCGGGCTCGCGCACCGTGGCGATGGGGATAATCTCCAGCGCCAGCTGCAGATCGGCGACCATGCGGGTGACGACCTGAACCTGCTGCCAGTCCTTCTCGCCGAACCAGGCACTGTCCGGCCGGACCTGGCCGAACAGCCGGGCGCAGACCGTGGCGACGCCGCGGAAATGGCCGGGGCGGGCCGCCCCTTCCCAGCGTTCGGCGGGGCCGGCGATCTCGATCGAGGTGGCGTTGCCTGGCGGGTACATCGTGGCCATTTCCGGCAGCCAGGCCAAATGGCATCCGCTGGCCAATAATGCGGCGAGGTCGCCCGGTTCGTCCCTCGGGTAGCGCGACAGATCTTCGGTCGCGGCGAATTGGGTGGGGTTGACGAAGATCGACGCCACCACGCCGGCGCCGGTGTCCGCCGCCTGGCGCACCAGCGCTCGATGGCCGGCATGCAACGCGCCCATGGTCGGCACCATGGCGATGCGGTCATGGGTGTGGCGAAGGGCCGCGATGGCGGCGCGCAGGTCGGGCAGGGTGCGGGCGATTTGCATGCGGGGAGTTTGGATCGGCGGGGACGGGCGGGCAATATCGCGCGGCGCTCGACCGCCGGGCCGGATCGGTCCAGGCTCTGTCCAATAAAATTCAAAACAGGGGAATCGCGCCATGAAACGCCGTAATTTTCTAGGGGGTGCCGCCGGGGTCGCGGCTTCTTTGTCCAGCCAGATCGCGATGGCCCAACCAGCCGGCGCCCAACCGGCACGGGCCCGCACGCTGCGGCTGGTTCCGGTCACCGCGTTGACGGTGCTAGATCCCGTGTTCAG
>JAYTXR010000075.1:0-4742 GCA_043742865.1 Acetobacteraceae bacterium | reverse complement strand
ATCTGGCAATCGATGCTGGCTATCGCCAGTGCGGCTGCACCCACACCCAGACCCCGCCGCGGACCACCCAATGGCCCGGTGCCCAGCCATGCCATGCGTGTTGGCGCACCAGATAGCGCCCCGGGATCCAGGCATAACCCTGGCCCGTCCAGCGCCAATGCCCCGGCCGCCAGATGTATTGCGCCCCTGGCGGGGGCGGGGGCGCTTCATAGCGCGGCGGCGGTACCGGAGCATAATTGAAAGCCGGCGCAGGCGGCTGTGCCGCGACAGACCCCGCCAGCGCCAGCAAAAGCCCCATTCCGAAAATCAACGCCCGCATGCGAGGATCCTTCCAGGCTTGCCGTCCGACACCCCAATAGGGATCACTCCCTATACGCGCGGCGGCAAATAGTCTTTACCATGGCGGTAGCTATCTGGAGGCAACCCATGCGCGAAATCGGACATTTCATCGGCGGCAAGCCGGTCGCCGGCACCAGCGGGCGGACCGCCGATGTCTTCAACCCGGCCTCTGGCGAGGTCACCGGAAAAGTTGCGCTGGCCGATTCCGCCGAGGTGAACGCCGCGGTGCAGGCCGCCGCCGCCGCCTGGCCGGCCTGGGCGACGATGCCGCCGCTGCGCCGCGCCCGCGTGATGTTCAAGTTCAAGGAGCTTCTGGAGCGCGACCGGCAAAAATTCGCCGCCATCATCACCGCCGAGCACGGCAAAATCCTGTCGGACGCCGACGGGGAATTGCAGCGCGGCATGGAGGTGGTCGAGTTCGCCTGCGGCATCCCGCATCTGCTCCGCGGCGAATACACCGAAGCCGTCGGCACCGGAATCGATGCCTGGTCGGTGCGCCAGCCGCTCGGCGTGGTGGCCGGCATCACCCCGTTCAACTTCCCGGTCATGGTGCCGCTCTGGATGATCCCGGTAGCCCTCGCCTGCGGCAATTGCTTCATCCTGAAACCCTCGGAGAAGGACCCCTCCGCCGCCCTGTTGCTCGCGTCCCTGCTGGCGGAAGCCGGGCTGCCCGCGGGCGTGTTCTCGGTTCTCCAGGGCGACCGGATCGCGGTGGAAACCTTGCTCGCGCATCCCGACATCCAGGCCGTCAGTTTCGTCGGCTCCACCCCGATCGCGCAGTCGATCTATCGCGCCGGCACCGCCGCCGGCAAGCGCGTGCAGGCGCTGGGCGGGGCCAAGAACCATCTGGTGGTGATGCCCGACGCCGACCTCGATGACGCCGCCGACGCGCTGATGGGGGCGGCCTACGGCTCGGCCGGTGAACGCTGCATGGCGATCTCGGTCGCGGTCGCGGTCGGCAACTCCGCCGACCGCCTGATCGCCAGGCTGGAACCGCGGGTGCGCGCCCTGAAAGTCGGGCCGGGCACCGATCCGGAAGCCGAGATGGGCCCGCTGGTCACAGGCGAACACCGCAACAAGGTGAAGGGCTACGTCGATCTCGGTGTGAAGGAAGGCGCCACGCTGGTCGTCGACGGGCGGGCGATGTCGTTGCAGGGCTACGAGAACGGCTTCTTCATCGGCGGCAGCCTGTTCGACAACGTCACCCCCGACATGACGATCTACAAGGAAGAAATATTCGGCCCGGTCCTGGTCGTGGTGCGGACCCCCGACATGGCCGGCGCGGTGCGCATGATCAACGACCACGCCTTCGGCAACGGCGTGGCGCTGTTCACCGCCGATGGCGGCGCGGCGCGCGATTTCGCCAATGGCATCCAGATCGGCATGGTCGGCATCAACATCCCCATCCCGGTGCCGATGGCCTTCCACAGCTTCGGTGGTTGGAAACAATCGATGTTCGGCGACCACCACATGCACGGCATGGAGGGGGTGCGTTTCTATACACGCTACAAGGCCATCACCCAACGCTGGCCCACCGGCGCCCGCCGCGGCGCCGAGTTCATCATGCCGACGCTGGGACGGTAGCAAGGCTGGGGCTTTGCCCCAGACCCCAGCAGGGCGCTGCCCCTGCACCCCGCAAGGAGCCAGGGGCCCCTTGACCCCCAACAAACCAGTCCGAGGGTTCCAAGGGACGACTGTCCCTTGGCGGGTCCAGGGCAGCGCCCTGGCGGGGTCTGGGGCGGAGCCCCAGCGTCATTCACCATGCGCCTGATCGCCGTCGGCAAGCTGCGCGATGGGCCGGAGGCGGCGCTGTTCGCGCGCTACAACGCCCGGCTGCGCCCGCCGATCGCGGTGACGGAGATCGCCGACGCACCGGGCGCACCGACCGAAGCCAAGCGGCGGGAAGCGGCCGCGATCCTGGCCGCCCTGCCCGTCACTGCGTTCGCGGTCGCCCTGGATCAAGCGGGGGCCGCCCCGGACAGCCCGGCGCTGGCCCGGTTGCTGGAGCGCTGGCTGGGGGCGTCCCGTCCGCTGTGTTTTGTGATCGGCGGCGCCGAGGGTCTGGACGGCGCGGTGATCGCTCGCGCCGATGCCGTGCTGTCGCTCGGCCAGCTGACCTGGCCGCATCTGCTGGCGCGCGCGTTGCTTGCCGAGCAGCTGTTCCGCGCCAGTGCCATTTTATCCGGACACCCGTATCATCGCGCCGGGCGGCCGTGACGGCGCGCCGCGCTCGTCTCAGGAGCTAGTCAGCATGGCCGACCCGCAGAAAATCCGCCCTGTGATGCTGGTGATCCTGGACGGCTGGGGCTGGCGCGAAGACCCGGCCGACAACGCGATACTTCAGGCGAAAACGCCGAATTTCGACCGGCTCTGGGAAACCTGCCCGCACGCGCTGCTGCGTACGTCGGGGCGGGATGTCGGGCTGCCGGACGGACAGATGGGCAATTCCGAAGTCGGGCATCTGAATATCGGCGCCGGCCGGGTGGTGCTGCAGGACCTGCCGCGGATCGGGCAGGCGATCGAGGATGGCAGCCTGGCGAGGAATCCGGTGCTGACCGATCTGATCGCCCGGGTCAAAGGATCGGCTGGCACCTGCCATCTGCTCGGCCTGGTCTCGCCGGGCGGCGTGCATTCGCACCAGGATCATGCCGCCGCGCTGGCGCGGATGCTGGACGATGCCGGGGTAAAAACGGTCGTGCATGCGTTCACCGACGGGCGCGACACGTCGCCGCAATCGGCCGGCGACGATCTGCGCCGCCTGTCGGCCGCGCTGCCGTCCGGCGTGAAGATCGCCACCGTCAGCGGCCGCTATTACGCGATGGACCGCGACAAGCGCTGGGATCGGGTGCGGAAAGCCTATCTGGCGATCGCGCAAGCCCAGGGTCCGCGTTTCGCCGATGCCGGCGCGGTCGTCGATCAGGCCTACGGGGAAAAGATCACCGACGAGTTCGTTGTCCCCGCAATCGTCGGCGATTACGCCGGCATGCAAGACGGCGATGCCCTGCTGTGTTTCAATTTCCGTGCCGACCGGGTGCGGGAGACCCTGGGCGCGCTGGTCGATCCCGGCTTCGACGGCTTTCCGAGGGAACGGCGGATCCAATTCTCGGCCGCCATCGGCATGACCCATTACAGCGACGCGCTGGCGCCGTTGCTGACCACGCTGTTCGCCCAGCAGACCATGACCCACCTGCTGGGCCAGGAAGTCGCCGCTTCCGGCCGCACCCAGCTGCGCATGGCCGAGACGGAAAAATATCCGCACGTCACCTATTTCTTCAATGGCGGCGAGGAAACGCCCAACCCAAGGGAGGAACGCCTTACGGTGGCCTCCCCCAAGGTCGCCACCTACGACCTGCAGCCGGAAATGTCGGCGGTGGAACTGACCGACAAAGCGGTCGAGCAGATCGAGGCGAAAAAATTTGACCTGATCGTGCTGAACTTCGCCAACGCCGACATGGTTGGCCATACCGGCAACCTCCAGGCCGCCATCTCTGCGGTGGAGACGGTGGACGCCGCCCTCGGCCGTATTGCCGCCGCCATCGCGGCCCGCCACGGCGTGCTCCTCGTCACCGCCGACCACGGCAACGCCGAATTGATGCGTGACCCCGCCACCGGCGGTCCGCATACGGCCCATACCACCAACCCGGTTCCGGTTTTTCTCGTGGGAGGTCCCGGAACCCTGCATGACGGTCGCCTGGCCGACGTGGCGCCGACGCTGCTGGCCCTCATGGGCATCCCCCAGCCCCCGGAAATGACCGGCCACAACCTCACGTGAGAATGGCGGGCGTTCTCGCTTTCGCAACGCTGCTCGCGGGCGCGGCGCCCGCACCAACCCAGCAACAGTTGCGGGAGAGCGAGCGTGCCCGAACCGCCCTGATCCAGGCGCAGCACGACGCTGGCGCCCGTGCCGAAGCCGCCCAGGCCGAGGAAACACGCCTCGCGCATGAGCGTGTGGACGCCGCCGCTCGTCTCCGCGGCACCGAAGCCGCCACCGCCGAGGCGGCGTCAGGCGTGGCCGACCTTGCTGCGCGAAGACGAGAGGCCGAGGCTCGTCTGGCCGAGCGCGCCGCCGAACTGGCACCCCTCCTGCCGCTTGCCGAGCGGCTCGCGCTCTACCCGGCCGAAACCCTGCTTGCCGTCCCGCTGTCGATGGACGACGCGGTGCGCGGCGTTCTCGTGCTGCGTGGCATGACCCGCGCCATCGAGGCCGATGCTGCCGAAATCCGCGCCAAGCAGGCGGAGATCGCCGCGCTGCAACGCCGGATTGATGCCGAACTCCCCCGTCTCGCCGCGGCCGAGGCCGCCCAGGCCCAGGAGGCCGGCCTGCTCGATCGCCGCCTCGCCGCCACGCGCGACAGCCGCCGCGTCGCCGAGGATGCCGGGGCAGATGCCGCCCGCCGCGCCGC
>JAYTXR010000074.1:0-22433 GCA_043742865.1 Acetobacteraceae bacterium | reverse complement strand
AGGCATCACCGCCGACCTCCATTCGGCCGGTAGCTTGAATCAGATTTCCAACGCTTTGGGAATCCCTACCGATTCAAGCCAAAACCATCCCGCTCTAGTGCCGGCGGGCTGCTACTCCGCCGCCTCGGCATAGGCCTCCAGCGGGGCGCAGGTGCAGATCAGGTTGCGGTCGCCATAGACATTGTCCACCCGTTTGACCGGCGGCCAGTATTTATGCGCGGCGACGAAAGGCAGCGGAAAGCCCGCTTGCTGGCGGGAATAGGCATGGGTCCATTCATCCGCCATCACCTCACGCGCGGTGTGCGGCGCGTGCTTCAGCGGGTTGTCGGCCCGGTCCAGCGTGCCGGCGGCAATGGCGGAGATCTCCGCGCGAATGGCGATCATCGCATCGCAGAACCGGTCCAGCTCCGCCTGGCACTCGCTCTCGGTCGGCTCGATCATCAGCGTGCCGGCGACCGGCCAGGACATGGTGGGCGCGTGGAAGCCGTAATCCTGCAGCCGCTTGGCGATGTCCTCCACCATCACCCCGGCTTCGGCCTGAAAGCCGCGGCAGTCGATGATGCATTCATGCGCAACCATTCCGCCGGCGCCGGAATACAGGATCGGGTAATGCCCGCGCAGCCGGGCGGCGATGTAGTTCGCCGACAGGATCGCTACCTCCGTCGCGCGCTTCAGGCCGTCCGCCCCCATCATGCGGATATAGGCGTAACTGATCGGCAGGATCAGCGCGCTGCCGAACGGGGCGGCCGATACCGGACCGAAACCGCTGGCCGGGCCGGCATCCGCGCGCAGCGGATGGTTCGGCAGATGCGGAACCAGATGCGCCGCGACGCCGATCGGGCCCACCCCCGGTCCGCCGCCGCCATGCGGGATGCAGAACGTCTTGTGCAGGTTCAGATGGCACACATCGGCGCCGATCAGGCCGGGGCTGGTCAGTCCCACCTGCGCGTTCATGTTCGCCCCATCCATATAGACCTGACCGCCCTGCGCATGCACGACGCCGCAGATCTCGCGGATGGAAGTCTCGAACACGCCGTGCGTGCTGGGATAGGTGATCATCAGCGCCGCCAGATCGGCCGCGTGGAGCGCAGCCTTCGCGGTCAGATCGGCGAGGTCCACATTGCCGTCCTTGTCGCAGCCGACCACCACCACCTTCAGCCCGGCCATCGCCGCACTGGCCGGGTTGGTGCCGTGCGCGCTGGCGGGGATCAGGCAGATATCGCGATGCCCCTGCCCTTGCGCGGCGTGCCAGGCGCGGATCGCCAGCAGCCCGGCATACTCGCCCTGCGATCCCGCATTCGGCTGCAACGACACCGCGGCGAACCCGGTCGCCTCGCTCAGCCATCCGGCCAGCCGGTCGATCAGTTCCAGGTAGCCCAAAGTCTGATCGGCGGGGGCAAACGGGTGGATATCGGCAAAGCCGGGCAGCGTGACCGGGATCATCTCCGCGGTCGCGTTCAGCTTCATGGTGCACGACCCCAGCGGGATCATGCTGCGGTTCAGCGCGACATCCTTGTCCTCCAGCCGTTTCACATACCGCAGCATCTCGTGCTCGGAGCGGTAGCGGTTGAACACCGCCTGGGCCAGGAACGACGACCGGCGCGCAATTTCGGTCGGGATCGATGCCGCGACATTGCGTAGTTGGCCGCCCAGGATGGATGCCAACGCAACCAGATCGGCCCGCGTCACGGTTTCGTCCAGCGCGATGCCTACGCCGGTCGCATCGATGCGGCGGAAATTGAAGCCCGCAGCAACCGCGCTGGCCATCAGCGCATCGGCCTCGGGTGTTTCGATGGCGATGGTATCGAAGAAAGCGTCATGGCGCAGCGTCAGCCCCGCCTGGCGCGCCGCCTCGCCCAGCAGCCGGGCCTGCAGGTGCACCCGCCGGGCAATGCGGGAAATCCCCTCCGGCCCGTGCCAGACGGCAAAAAAACCGGCCATCACCGCCAGCAGCACCTGCGCGGTGCAGATGTTGGAGGTCGCCTTCTCGCGGCGGATATGCTGCTCGCGCGTCTGCAAGGCCAGCCGCATCGCCGGCTGCCCGGCCGCATCCAGGCTGACGCCGACCAGCCGTCCCGGCATGTGCCGCTTCAACCCATCGCGGGTGGCGAAGAACGCCGCATGCGGCCCGCCGAACCCCATCGGCACGCCGAAGCGCTGGCTGGACCCGATTACCACATCCGCCCCCATCTCCCCCGGCGGGGTCAGCAGCGCCAGCGACAGGGGATCGGCGGCAACGATCGCCAGCCCGCCGGCGGCGTGGATGGCGGCGATCTCCTGCGTCAGATCGCGCACCGCGCCGGTGCTGCCGGGATATTGCAGCACCACGGCGAATGCCCCGCCAGCCCCCAACGCGGCGGCATCGCCGGGGGCGACATCCAGCAGCGTGATCCCGATCGGCTTCGCCCGTGTCGCCAGCACCGCGCGGGTCTGCGGATGCACATCGGCGGCAATGGCCAGAATATCGGATTTGGTCTTGCTCAGCGCATGCGCCATCGCCATCGCCTCGGCCGCGGCGGTCGCCTCGTCCAGCAGCGAGGCGTTGGCGATCTCCATGCCGGTCAGCTCGCAGATCATCGTCTGGTAATTGACCAGCGCCTCCAACCGCCCCTGGGCGATTTCGGCCTGATACGGGGTGTAGGCGGTGTACCAGCCTGGGTTTTCCAGCACGTTGCGCAGAATGATCGGCGGCGTGTGGGTGCCATGATAGCCCAGACCGATCAGCGATTTTTTCACCACGTTCTTCGCCGCCAGCGCCCGCAATTCACCGATCGCGGCCGCTTCATCCACCGCTTCGGGCAGGTTCAGCCTGCGGTTGGTGCGGATCGCCTGCGGCACGGTCTTCGCCGCCACCTCGTCCAGCGACGCAGCGCCGACCACGCGCAGCATGGCGCCGATCTCGGCCTCGGACGGACCGATATGCCGGCCGACGAAACTATCCGCCGCTTCCAGCAAATCCAATTCCGCCAGCAGATCCGGAAACAGGCTCATTCGGCTTCACTTTCCACAAACGCGGTGTATTCGTCCTCGTCCATCAGCGCGGCGAAGGCTTCGAACTCCACGCCCGACAGCTTGAAGAACCAGCCGCCATCGATCGGATCGGCATTCACCGTGCCGGGCTCGTCGACGACCGCGGCGTTGACCTCCGCCACCGTGCCGGTCAGCGGCGCGTAGATGTCGCTGGCCGCCTTCACGCTCTCGACCACGGCGCAGGCCTCGCCTTCCTCCACCACGCGGCCAAGCTCGGGCAACTCGACGAACACCACATCGCCCAGCGCCTCCTGCGCGTGGTGGCTGATGCCGACCGTCGCGATGTCGCCTTCCAGGCGTACCCACTCATGATCTCGGGTGTAACGGATTTCCGACATTTGGGACCCTCTCAACGGACATAACGATGGGGAACGAACGGGGTGGGCACGACACGGGCGGGCAATTTCTTGCCGCGCACCAGCAACGCAATCGGCGTGCCATCGGATGCCAGGTCGGCGCGCACATAGCCCATCGCCAGCGGCGCGTTCAGGCTCGGCCCGAACCCGCCGGAGGTCACCTGGCCGATTACCGCGCCGGTGGCATCGACAATCTCCGTGCCCGCGCGCGCCGGCGCGCGGCCTTCGGGCAGAATGCCGACGCGCAGCCGGGCCGGGCCGTCATGCAGTGCGCGGCGGATGGCGGCGGCGCCGAGGAAATCCCAGTCGGTCTTGCGCCGCTTGGCGATGGTCCAGGTCAGCGCCGCCTCCACCGGATTGGTGCTGGCGTCGATGTCATTGCCGTACAGGCACAGCCCGGCCTCCAGGCGCAACGAATCGCGGGCACCCAACCCGGCCGGCGCCACCTCCGGCTCGGCGAGCAGCGCCCGCGCCAGGTTTTCGGCCTGAGCGGCCGGCACGGAGATCTCGTAGCCGTCCTCGCCGGTGTAGCCGGAGCGGCTGACCAGGCATTCGATGCCGGCAACCGGAACAATGGCCACGGCCATGAACGCCATGCCGGCAACGCCGGGGGACAGCCGTTCCAGCACCGCGGCGGCCAGTGGACCCTGCAACGCCAGCAGCCCCCGGTCCGGCTGCACCGTCAGCCGCACGCCTTCCGGCAGCGCGGCCTCGATATGGGCGAAATCGGCGTCCTTGCAGGCCGCGTTGACCACCAGCGCCAACCGATTATCGCCCAGATTGGCACTACCCAGATTGGCATCACCCAGATTGGCCACTATCAGATCGTCCAGGATACCGCCCTGCGGATTGGTCAGCAGCGTGTAGCGCTGCCGTCCCGGCTTCAGCCCGGCGATGTCGCCGGGCACCAGCGCCTCCAGCGCGCGGGCAGCCCCCGGGCCGGTCAGCAGCGCCTGGCCCATATGCGAGACGTCGAACAGCGCCGCCTGTCGCCGGCAATGCAAATGCTCGGCCAGCACGCCCCCCCGACACCGCGCCGCCAGCTCGCCGGTCAGGTCGTACTGCACTGGCATGGCATAGCCGGCAAACTTCACCATCCGGGCGCCCAGATTGCGGTGCAGCGCGTCGAGTGGCGTGGTCTTGAGATTGTCGGACAAGGCAGCTCCGGACGTGTAAAGGCCGCCCCCCGGCATCATGCCGAAAGGAACGACCCCCCTCTGTCACGGAACCTGAGAGATTCAGCCATTTCCCCGCCCGGCATAACCGAAAGGGGTGCTGGCCTTACTCCGTCGGTGCGGCGAACGCGGCTGCGTCCTCCGGCTTTCCAGAGATCCCTAGTTCCGGCGCGGTCCTTTTAGCCTGAGCGTTTCCGGGGGCCGGTTGCGCCTTCGGCGGCGGGGGCAAACCCCGCTCTCTCCCGCGCCGGATGCACGAGACAAAGCAACATGACCGATTGCCCAGCAGGGTTCAACCATCGAGCCTCCGGCCCCTCCGCCTGGCCGGCCCCCACCGGACGCAGCGTTGTTGCGACACGCGGAATTCCGCCATCACCGTGGCTTGCCGAGTGCGCGCACGATCTCGGCATCCACCGCCTCGGCCGATAGCCGGAACCTCGCCAGGGGATCGCCGGCGCCTTTGCCGCGCTGGCAGTCGATCAGGGTCACGCGCCTTTTGAAGCCGCCTCGCCAGCCCCCGGTCTGGTCTCGCGGTCCTGGGGGCAACGGGCAGCCGCGAACCGCCTCGCCGATCAGCTGTTCGATGCCCGCCAGGATTACCGGGTGCGCCGCATCCGCGCCGGAGCCTGCCAGCCGGCATACGTCGTGCGGCGCCTCGCCCAGCCGCGTCCACCGATCCTCCCAGGCCGGGTCTGCCGGCGCGTCTTTTTCGCAGGCGCCGGCGCCGATGCGCAGGCTGGACCAGCGGGCCAGCGTGTCGGCCATCGCGAACACCTGCTCCAGCGGCTCGCCGGCATCGACGAATTTGTCCATTGCCCGCGCATAGGCCTTGCGTGCCGCCAGTTCGTTTCCCCCCGCGTACCAGGCATCGCCGAGCAGGCCGAGCACTTCCACATCCGAGATCGGCTCCACCAGCGGCGCCAGCCCGGTGGTCGCCTCGGCGTTCTCGAAGGCAACGGCGGCGGCATTCAAATTCCGGTCGATCGCCGCCAGCAATGTGGGATCCGGCTGGGATCGCGCCTGGTCCTCCCCGGCGCCGAGTTCGCGCGCCAGCCGGGTTTTCTCCTCCGGCGGGCGCTCCAGCGCCTCGAACGCGGCTCTGGCGATCTCGGTCGCCAGTTTGCCCTGCAGCACGAACAGAACGCGCGGATGCGGATCGTTGACCTGGTTGCGCCGGACCGCTTCCAGCATCGCCCGTGCCATGGACAGGCGCCCCAGCAGATCGTCCCGCGGGACCCCCGCGCGCAACGCGAGCCACAGAAACTCCAATGTATTGTGCTGCATCTGCGCCGGCGCGTCCGGCGGTAGCAACTGCTGCACATTGCGCAGGATCGCCATCAGCCGCTCCGCCACTTCGCCGCCGGGCCCGGTCGGCGGCGCCATCGTGCCCATGCAGACCGCCCGCAACGTATCAGGTCCCGCATCCCTCAGCACCTGCACGATCCGAACGTTCAGTTGGGCAGCGGGAATGCGGAAATACACCAGATCATCGACCTTCCCGCGGCGAAAAATAGCTAGGCGGGCCAGCGCCTGCCGCACCTGTTGGTCGGCATCGTTTTGTACCGACGCCACAGGATTGCACAGCAAAGTCGGAAGCAGGAAAAACACGATGTTGGTGTCAGCGTGCACCTTGCATTTCGGGCTTCCCACCGTCCAGGCTCGCTGCTCGGCGGCGACACCGGCCTCCAGTTCGCCTCGTTTGACGAGACTTCCACCGATCACCAGGTCGGCAAGACAGCCGTCCTCGCCGGCCCCGCGGGCCGCCGCCACCGCCGCCGCCTCGGCGCGGATCAGATCGAGGCGCGCTTGATCGGGGAACACATCCAGTCCCGCCGCCCGGTTCAAAAACAGCACGCTGGCGATCAGCGGTTCGTTTTGTTCCAGCATCAGATCGGCGGCGCGCTGCAACGCGCCTTGCAGCGCGCGCCGCATTCCAGGGTTGCCCAGCGCCACCGGATAGGACGCGGTGCGCCGGCCGGCGGGTCCGGACAGGGTTATGGTCAGCGTGGCCAGCCGCGCCGCCGGATCAGTACATGCCAGCGGGGCGCAGAACAGCTCCAGCCGCGCGGCTGGCCGGGCCGGACGATCCAGCAGGACATCGACCATCTGCGTGATCTGCCCGGTCGACAGCTCCAGGCCGAACGGCTTGAACGAGATGGCGTCCGACTGACCGGGATCGGTCGCATAGGCCAGGCCCTGCACCGCCACGATCTGCTGCACGCCGGCCAGCCGCTCGTTCAGCGCATCGACCAGCGCGATCCGCAGGTCGATATCCGCGCCGAGCGCGCGCAGTGTCTTTTCCGCGTCCGCGCTGACCTCCACCACCACGACCCGGCTGTGCTGGTCGCGCCACACCACGACGCCCGACACGATGCCCACCAGCAGGATCGCCAGCGCCAGCAGCAGGGCCTTGAACAGCGCGGTCGCCGCATCACCCCAGGATTTGACCCGCCCGGCGCGGCTCGGCGGGGATTTTTCTGCCTGCCCCGGCGCCGGCGTGGCGGGTGCCGCCGGGGGGGGCGCCGGTTCTGGCTGTTTCTCGTCCATGCGGAAAACCCTAACGGGTCCGGGGACTGGTTACGAGGGCCAGCGAGCCGGTTGGCCAATCCGGGCGCGCGGTGCCGCGTTGGTGTAGAAGACCCGCAGATTGTCAGAGGGTTCGTCCGACCGATGCCGCACGAAGTCCGACCCCCGCAGGAACGCGAGCAGATCTGCCGGCTGATGCTGTTCTTCGCGGTGGTGTTCGTCGTCGAGGGCATCGGCCAGGCGCGGGTCGGCATCATCGCCCAGCCGCTGACCTATTACCTCAAGCAGCTGGGTTGGACGCCGCTGCACGTCACCGCCTATCTGGCGCTGCTGAACTTTCCCTGGATCATCAAACCGGTGTTTGGCCTGGCGTCGGATTTCATTCCGGTGTTCGGCTATCGACGCAAAACCTATCTGCTGATCGCCAATATCGGCGCGGTCGCTGCCTATGGCTGGATCGCCCGGCTGACCGACCCTGGCGCGTTCGCGTTTTTTCTTTTGCTGACCTCCTACGCGATGGCGGTGTCGAGCACGGTCTGCGGCGCGCTGCTGGTCGAGTATGGCCAGAAATTCGGCGCCAGCGGCCGCTTCGTCGGCCAGCAATGGCTCTGGTTCAACGCCGCGATCGTGGCGACCTCGGTGGCCGGCGGCCTGCTGGTGGAATATCTGCCGCCGCTATCGGCGGTTCATGCGGCGGCGTGGATCGCCGCGGCCGCGCCGGTCGCGGTGATCCTCGGTTGCTGGACGCTGCTGGACGAGGAAAAAACCCGCATGAACCTGGCCGCTTTACGCGCCACGCTGGCCGGGGTGCGGGCGACGCTGCGATCGCGCAAACTCTGGATCATCGCGCTGTTCCTGTTCCTGTATTACTTCAGCCCTGGGTTCGGCACGCCGCTGTATTACTTCATGTCGGATCGGCTGGGGTTCTCGCAATCCTATATCGGCGTGCTCGGTGCGATCACCTCGGCCGGCTGGATCGCCGGCGCGCTGCTGCATCGCTGGGCGCTGGCCGGGCTGGGCCTGAAGACGCTGCTGCGGCTGAGCATCCTGGGCGGCACCGCCGCCACCTTGTCGTTTCTGGCGTTGCACGACCCGGCGACCGCCGCCGTGGCCAGTTTCCTGAGCGGCGTCGCGGCGATGATCGCCAACATCGCGACCCTGACGCTGGCCGCCGAATGCTGCCCGAAACGGTCCGAGGGATTCACCTTCGCCGCATTGATGGCGGTGATGAACCTGGCCGACCCGATCTCCAACACTACCGGCGCGTATCTATACGACCATGTGTTCGACAACGAGATGGCGCCGCTGATCCTGGTATCCGCCGCGGCCACCGCGGTCGCGATCGTGCTGGTGCCGATGCTTCAGCTGCCAGCGACCCGAACAACCCGGTTCAAGCCGGCCGGCGGTGCGGCTGAGCTGGCGAAGGCCGTGCCGGGCGCGACAGCAGAAAGATCAGCCCGAGGGTCAGAGCATAGGTGATCAGCTGCAGCCCGTCCGGCTGATCGGTGTAGCCGATCAGCGTGTGCAACAGCTTGCCTGGCAGCGAATTCTCCGGCAGCAGCCAGCCGGTGTCCCACAGCGGCTGATCGAATACCGCTGCATAGCCGGCCCGCTGCAAGGTGCCGATCGCCTGGCTGGCCAGGCCGGCGGCGACCAGCATGATCAGTCCCGACGTGACGCCGAACAGCCGGTGGGCCGGAACCGTCAGCAGGCCGCGATACAGCAGCCAGGCCAACACCGCGCCGCCGGCAACGCCCAGCAGCCCGCCAATCGCCATGGACCCCGCCGAAGCGTCGCCGCCCGCGGTGATGCCATACAGGAACAGCACGATCTCCGCCCCCTCCCGCAGCACCGCGACGCCGATGACGACCGCGAGCGCGCCCAGGCCGCGCGAGCCCTCCCGCACCGAGGTGCCCAACGCCTTCATCTCCCGCGCGGTCTGCCGGCCATGGCTGGACATCCAGATCGTGTGCCAGCCCAGCATCAGCACCGCCAGGGCCAGCACGCTGGCCTGGAAAACTTCCTGCCCGACGCCGTCGAACATCCCGCCGATCTGGCCGGCAAAAGCGGCCACCAGACAGGCACCGGCCACGCCCGCTACGACGCCCAGGGCAACCATGCGTCCCCGCCCAACCACGCCGCGCGTCGCCGCCATGACGATGCCGATGATGAGCCCGGCCTCCATGGCTTCCCGAAACACAATCACCCAAGCCGCCAGCATGATCTTCCTCGATCGTTTTGCGGAAGATTTGCCAGGCTCCCGCAATTGCGAGCCAGTCGCATCTTCATGGGCAGATTTAACTACTCCGGAGGTCCAGGTCAAGGCATCCGGAGGAACTCCGCCGCCCGACCGCCGTTCCCGGCTCGGTTGTCGTGTTTCCCGCGCACCCCTATTGATCCCCTTAACCCATCGAGTAGCCCGCCCATGTTGAAAATTCGCCGCCACCTGCAGATCCGCCCGTTGCCCGAACGCCCCGCCGCGGCGCCCTTCGGCGGGGATGGCAGCGCCGGCTTCACTTTGCTGGAGATCCTGGTCGTCATCGCCATTCTCGGGCTGCTGATCGGCTTGGTGGCGCCGGCGGTGCTGCGCCAGCTCGGCTCGGCGCGGACCTCGGTGGTGAAGCAGTCGATCGAGCGGCTGGGTTCGGTGCTCGACCTCTACAAGCTCGATATCGGCGGCTACCCTTCCACCTCGCAGGGCCTGAAGGCGCTGGTCGAAAAACCCTCGGATGTCTCGTCCTGGAACGGACCCTATCTGAAGGCGACCGCGCCGCCGCTCGATCCCTGGAGCCATCCCTACAGCTATCGCAACCCGTCGGGGCGCGGCGGTCACGACTACGATCTATGCTCGGCCGGGCCTTCCGGTTCCGCCGCGCCCGACAGCCAGATCTGCAATCCCTGACCTAGCGGAGCCCCTGAGTTTGGCGAAGCCCAAGGTTAATCACGTCGGTTGTCACAACCATTCAGAACGTTTTGCTATTGGCTAGCCCTCTTTCTGCGTGAGCGTGCCCACCGAGCGCCGGGGCGGTAAAGGACGCTTCGCGCCGCTTCGCGGTGGCCTTCGGCCATCCTTGACCGCCCCGGCGCTCGGTGGCTGGCGAGAGGCAGGTCGGGACGAAGAAACCGGTCGTTTCCAATCGAACCAAGAAACCTCGATCAGGCCCGTGTTTACGCCTGTGTAATGGTCTCCCAAGGCGTGCCGCGTGCGACGACGGCGTTGACGATCACCAGGAGCTTGCGCACATGCCGCGATCACGCTGGTGTGTACCCCATCCCGGAGATGCTGATGCTCCCGCGTGATACGGGCGCGTGGTCTGCCCGCGCTGGCGCAAGACCTTCGTGACCAGCCGCTCGTGAACATCCGATAATCGTGCGCCGGTCGCGATAATGTGTTCTATACCGACATTGATGCTACGCGTGCTGTGTAGTAGACTTTTCTTGAGATGTTGTGATATTTATAAAACAATATTTTGGAGGATATCGTTATGCGTTCTTCTTATTTGTACGCGCAGTCCTTTCTTGCCTTGACACTCGGGGCGAACCTCGCTTTCGCGCAGGCGCACACGCCACTGGCCGACCCGATTCTCGCCCCTATTCCTGTCGCTCCGATCAAGCTGAGCCTAAAGACCGTGATGACCGGATTAGTTTCGCCGGTGACCGCTGCGGTCGCCCCTGGCGACGACGATCATCTCTATGTCGTCGATCAGCCAGGGCAGCTCTGGCGCGTCGACGTTTCCCGCAAGGGT
Source organism: Acetobacteraceae bacterium (assembly GCA_043742865.1). Lineage (GTDB taxonomy): Bacteria > Pseudomonadota > Alphaproteobacteria > Acetobacterales > Acetobacteraceae > PALSA-911. The sequence continues at coordinate 11,600 of JAYTXR010000074.1, read as the reverse complement.
GGAGCGGCGACCCTGCTCCTCGATTTGAGCTCGCGGCTGATTACGCTCGGGCTGTTCCCGCCGCTGAACTACGACGAGCGCGGCTTCCTCGGACTCGCCTTCCATCCCGACTTCAAGCAGAACGGCCGCTTCTATACGTTCACGAGCGAGAAGCTGAATGGAAAGGCCGATTTCAGCACGCTCCTCGCCGGAGACGTCGCCAACTGCCAGAGCGTGCTCACCGAATGGCGGGTGCTCGGCCAGGATCGCAACGACCGCGACGGGGGAACCTTCACCGTCGACCTGTCTAGCGCGCGCGAGCTGCTGCGCATCGACAAGCCGGAGTTCAACCACAATGGCGGCACGCTGGCGTTCGCGCCGGACGGCTTGCTTTATATCTCGCTCGGCGACGGCGGGCAGGCGAATGACGGAGGCGTCGGGCATGTGCCGGGCGGCAACGCGCAAAGCCTCACCCCCGGCAACGTGCTGGGGAAGATCCTGCGTATCGACCCGACGGGCAGGAACTCCGCGAATGGGAAATACGGCGTGCCGGCCGAGAACCAGTTCGCCGGCAAGGGTCAGGGCGCCCACGAGATCTACGCGTACGGGCTGCGCAATCCGTACCGAATGAGCTTCGACTCCCAGAAGGGCACGCTGATCGCCGCGGATGTCGGGCAGAACAGCATCGAGGAGCTGGACGTCATCCAGAAGGGTGGCAATTACGGCTGGCCGATCAAGGAGGGAACCTTCCTGTTCGATCCGGGCGGCACCCCGGTGGCTAATGTCGGCTTCGTGTATGCCGATAGCCCCGGCCAACCCGCCGGCTTCATCGATCCCATTGCCGAGTACGACCACCGGGACCCCGGCGACAAGTTCGAGACACGGGTCGCCATCGTCGGAGGCTATGTCTATCGCGGACACAACATCGAGGATCTGCGCGGACACTACCTGTTCGGTGACTACTCGGGCGAAGTGGGCACGCCGGCGAACGGCCACATCTTCCTGTTCGGCGGATCGAACCACAATGTCGAGGACGTCAAGATCGTTGGCCGCGAGAAAGGACTTGGTCTCGCGGTCCTTGGCTTCGGGCAGGACAGCAAGGGCGAGCTCTACCTGCTCGCCAACGGGACCGGCACCTTGAACGGCAAGACCGGCCAGGTCCTCAGGTTCGGCCCGGCCGAAGACGAAGACGGGGCCGACAATTAGCGGATCCGAGCACTCCGTCGGCAACCTGACTACCGCGTTGGGTTCCGGCGGAGCGGCTGAGGCGGCTCGCCCGATACCGTGGCCAAACGGGTGCTTAGCCTGCCCCTGACTTAGCGTGATGAACCCGGAATGACTTTCAGGCTCTCGCTGTCGAGCCGGACCTCGCGGGTCTGACCGTCCTCCCGCCACGAGACCCATACGGTGATCGCATAAAGTGCGAGGGTCGGGGCGGTGGCGGGGCTGGCTCGTTGTTCGATGGCCTGTTCTAACGGGTTTGCCACAAAATCTTTGGGCGTGGCCCGGTCGGTCAGCTGGGTCCGGACGCGCCAGTGAAAGCCGCTGCCGTCATCGCCGTTCTGATCGCCTTCCATCGGGCTGACGCCGCTGGCGGCCAGATGCGATCGGGCCCGCGCCACCGCTTCCTCATAGCGGACCGCGACCCGGGAGGTACGGAGGCCCTCGATCGCGCCGCTGAACAGCACGCCGAGCGCGATGGCGGCGATGATAAAGGCGATCAGCACCTCCAGCAGCGTGAACCCGCCCTCCTGCCGGCACGTCCTGACCATCCGACCGCGCGCCGCTCGCAATTTAGCGCCCGATTGCGGTCTCAACCGCCAAGGCGATGGCGAGCAGCCTGGCATCGCCCATGGTTTCGCCCATCAGCATCAGCCCCACCGGGGCCTCGCCGTGGCGGTGGATCGGCAGGCTGATCGCGCAGCGGTCGAGAAAATTGCCTACCGCGCTGTTGCGCAGCACCAGTTGGTTGATCCGGTTGTAATCGGCCTCCGCGGTCAGATCGCGGAGTTTTGGCGGCACCACCGGCACGGTGGGCAGGATCAGCGCGTCGTAGCCGGCGGTGCGGGCGTTGAAACTGGCGATCAACCGCCGGCGGGCGGCCAGCAGGTCCAGATAATCGGCGGCACTCTGGTGCTCGCCGCGGGCGATTCGCTGGCGGATGCGCGGATCGTACAGCGCGCCGTGTTCCGCCAGCAGACGGCGATGCCAGCCATAGGCCTCGGCCGCGGTGAAGCCGCCGGCGGCGTTGAGGGTGCGGAATTCGTCGAACTCGGGGAAGCGCGCGCCGTGGATGGCAGCACCCGCCGCGCGCAAGGCCGCCAGGGCCCGGTCGAACGCGGCGGCGACGGCGGCGTCCATGCCATCGAGAGCGAAAGCCTCGGGCAGCGCCAGCCGCAGTCCGGCCAGCGGGAAAGGCGTCAGAATCGCGGGCGAGCCGCCGGCCAGGATCGCGTCGACCGCCGCGGCGCAGGCGACCGAGGGGGCCAGGGGGCCGACCGAATCCAGGCTGGGCGCCAGCGGCAGCACCCCCTCGGTCGGCACCCGCCGGGCAGTCGGCTTGTAGCCGACCACGCCGCAAAACGCCGCAGGTATCCGGCACGACCCGCCGGTGTCGGTGCCGAGCGCTGCCAACGCCATGCCATCCGCGACCGAGACCCCCGCACCGGACGAACTGCCGCCGGGAATGCGCCCGGTGGCGCGGTCCCACGGGCTGAGCGGGGTGGCGTGATGCGGGTTGACGCCCAGGCCGGAGAAGGCGAATTCGGTCATGTTGGTGCGGCCGATGGGAATGAACCCCTGGGCCAGCATGCGTCGCACCACCGGGGCATGCGCCAGGGACGGCGGGGCATCCGCCAGCACCCGCGATCCCGCCGGCGTCGGTTCGCCGGCGATATCGAACAGATCCTTGACGCTGAACGGGATGCCGGCATAGCGGCTGGGTGCCCTTCCCGCGCGGCGCAGCCGGTCCATCGCATCCGCCATCGCACGGGCCGGTTCCGCATGGACCTTGATGAAAACGCGCTGACCCTCGCCGGCGGGATCGGCGATGCGGGCCAGGCAGGTTTCGACAATCTGCCGCGCGGTGGCGGTGCCGGCTTCGAGGGCTTGGACATGGTCTTCGATGTTGCGCATAAACCCAGCCTGCCGCGCCGACCCCATCCGTGCAAGGAGCCCATGATATGACCCAAAAGCCCATCCTTCTGACCGGTGCCTCCGGCAATCTTGGCCGGATGCTGACCAAGGCGCTGGGCGCCGAAGGTTTGGCGCTGCGCCTGACCGACATCGCCGCGTTCCCCGATCCACTTCCGGCGGGGGCCGATTTCAAAAAACTGGACCTGAACGACGGCGTCGGCCTGCTGCGCCTGGCCGAGGGCTGCGGCACCATCCTGCATTTCGGCGGCGTATCGGTGGAGCGGCCCTTCGAGGAGGTGCTCGGCCCGAATATCCGCGGCCTGTATCATGTCTATGAGGCGGCACGGCGGGAGCGGGCGCGGGTGGTGTTCGCGTCCTCCAACCACTCGATCGGCTTTCACGAACGCAGCGAAACCCTTGACGCCGACTGCGACTTCCTGCCCGATGGATTTTACGGCCTGTCGAAGGCCTATGGCGAGCTGATGGGCCGGCTCTATTGGCACAAGCATGGTGTGGAGAGCGTGTTCATCCGCATCGGCTCGGCCTTCCCCGAGCCGGTGGATGCGCGGATGCTGGCCACCTGGCTGTCGTTTCCGGATTTGGCCCGGCTGGTCCTGCGCTGCGTGGTAACCGAGACAACCGGCTGCGGCGTGATCTGGGGCGCCTCGAACAACGAGCGCATGACCTGGTGGGGCCAGGATGCCCGCGCCACGCTGGGCTGGGAACCGCAGGACAGCGCCGACCCATTTGCCGGCCAGCTGGCCGGCAAGCTCAGCGGCGATCCGGTGGCGGAGCGGTATATGGGTGGTGGGTTCTGCGCGATGGATTATTCTCGCTGATCCAGGCCGACCGCGCCGCAATCGATTCCCGCATTGCGCCGCGCTTGCCGCGGGCTACGATGCTGCAAGCGGTCCACAGCCGCACGCAGGAGAAAACTCATGGACCTAAAAGGCGCGGTGGCCCTGGTGACGGGCGGCAATGGCGGGCTCGGGCAACGCATCTGTCACGCGCTTGCGAAGGAAGGTGTGCACATCGCGGTCATGTATGCCCAGAGCCGCGACCAAGCGGATGGCGTCGCCCGCGAGCTGGCTTCGCGCTATCAGATCAACGCGGCGGCGTTCGCCTGCGACATCACCGATGGCGCGGCGATACAGACCCTGATCGGCGATGTGACCGGGCGCTTCGGCCGTCTCGACATTCTGGTCAACGACGCCGCCTACAATAAATCGATCCCGTTCAGCGACCTCGATAATCTGACGCAACAGGAGTGGGACAAGATCCTGGCGGTCAACCTGACCGGGCCGATGCGCCTTATCAAGGCGGTCGCACCGATCCTGAAGGCCCAGGGGCGCGGCCGCATCGTCAACATCGCCTCCGTGGCGGGGCTCACGCCGACGGGTTCGTCCATCGCCTATGCGGTGGCGAAGGCGGGGCTGATCCACCTGACGCGCTGCATGGCGGTGGCGATGGCGCCCGAGACGCTGGTGAACTGCATCGCCCCGGGTCTGCTGGAGGGCACGCGCGCGACCTCCAATCTACGGCCCGAACAGATCGAGCGCTCCTCGGCCGGCTCGTTGCTGAAAAGGGCCGCCGACAAGGACGACTGCGCCGACATGGTGGTCACCCTATGCCGCACCGAAACCATGACCGGCCAGACGGTGGTCATCGATTCCGGACGGGTGTTTCATTGAGCAACCGTCAGGATTATCTTTCTATTTTGGAATAATCTGCTTCTCGTCAATAACAAAACTCTTGATCTGCCCGATAAACAGCGCCCCGTCGGCGTGCAGGGCGCGCGCTTGCGGTGTGGCGTTGGAGCGCTGCATCGCCTCCAGATCATCGAACCAGAGTTCGGCGATCCCATCGACCTGCACTTCGGTGGTGGGAATGTCCGGCCGGGTTCGTTCGTCGACAATGTGCGACTGCACATAACGCCGGATGCCCGGCACCGCATGGGCCAGCGGCGCATGGATGTCCAGCCAATGCCGGACGAACTGCTCATGCGTGAACTCCGGCCGGCGCGTCAGCAGCGACAGCGATTTGATCATCGGCGTTAACCTCCTTTAGCGATGTAGCCCGGATGGAAATCCGGAAAGACGACAAGACCTCAACCAATTCCCCGCTTTGGCTCCGACATCCTGCCCCTGGATTGGTTCAGCCCGGCGGTTTCGGGATCGGGATCGCGCAAACCCCGGCGATCGCGTCGCCGGCTGCCACCTCGGCCAAGGTCGCCTCGTCCACATCGGTCAGGAACGTGGCGTGGAAGCGGTTCACCATATTGCTCAGCCCGACCGTCAGGCAGATATCCATGATCTGCTGGACCGAGAAATGCCGCGCCAGATCGCCATAGGTGGTATCGTCGATCGGCTCCAGCCGGGTGGATTTTTGCGCGTAGCGGATGATCGCCGCCTGGGGCGGGTCATAGACCCCGTCCGGCAGCGGGTTGTCGTTCAAATGCCGCATCTGATCTTCCGTCAAGCCGATGCCCCGACCGAGCGCCGTATGAGTGGGAATTCAGTAGAAGCAGTTATTGACCACCGTGGCGGTCATATAGGCCAGCTCGGCCTGTTTGGGATCGAGGGTGGTGTTGCCGCGGTAGACCGTGCCGGCCAGTCCCACAAAGGCGCGCCCGGCTTCGGGCCGGTTGGCCATGGCGCGATAGATGTTCACCAGGCGGCCGCGCGACTGTTTGGCCTCCATCAGGTAGTCCCTGGCATCCTGCGGAATGGCAGGATCGTCTTCGTGCAAAATCGGTATGCGCGCCATGCGGCACCTCCTGTTAAGTCGATCAGGCGGCCTCGGCCCGGATCGCCTGGGACAGTATATCGACAATTCGGTCGATGTGGGGCTTTTCGATGATCAGCGGCGGCGACAGGGCGATGATATCGCCGGTGGTGCGGATCAGCACCCCGGCATCAAAACAGCGGCGGAACACCGCCATCGCGCGGTCGGTCGGCTTGCCGGCGCGCGGGGCGAGTTCGATGCCGGCCACCAAGCCCAGATTGCGAATATCGGTGACATTTTCCAGGCCCTTCAGGCTGTGCACCGCGTCCTCGAAATACGGCGCCATCGCCCGCGCGCGGCCGGGCAGATCCTCGCTTTTATGCAGATCGACCGTCGCGATGGCGGCGGCGGAGGCCAGCGGGTGGCCGGAATAGGTGTAGCCGTGGCACAGCTCGATCCCCGCCGGCGCGCCGTCCACGATCGCGGCATAGACGCCCTCCGCCACCGCGACCGCGCCCATCGGCACGGCGGCGTTGGTCAGGCCCTTGGCCATGGTCAGAATATCCGGAACCACCGAGAAATACCCGGCGGCGAAATGCGCGCCAAGCCGGCCGAAGCCGGTGATCACCTCGTCATAGATCAGCAGGATGCCGTGCCGGGTGCAGAGGTCACGCAGCCGTTGCAGATAGCCCAGCGGCGGGATCAGCACGCCGGTCGATCCGGCCAGCGGTTCCACCATCACCGCGGCGATGGTTTCGGCGCCGTGCAGCGCCACCAAATTCTCCAGCGCGTCGGCCAGATCGGCGCCATGGGCCGGCATGCCGCGGGAAAACGCGTTCCGCGCGGGCAGATGGGTGTGCGGCAGATGGTCCACATAGGGCAGCAACGCGCCGAATTGGCGGCGGTTGGCACCGATGCCGCCCACCGACATGCCGCCGAACCCGACGCCGTGATAGCCGCGCTCCCGCCCAATCAACCGCACCCGGCCGGCATCGCCGCGGGCGCGGTGGTAGGCCAGCGCGATCTTCAGCGCGGTATCGGCGGCTTCCGAGCCGGAATTGGTGAAGAAGATCCGGTCCATGCCGTCCGGGGTCAGTTCCGCCACGCGGGCGGCGGCCTGGAAGGCGATCGGGTGGCCCATGTTGAAGCTCGGCGCGTAGTCCAGGATCGCCGCCTGCTTCTGGATCGCCTCGGTGATTTCCCGCCTGCCATGCCCGGCATTGACGCACCACAGCCCGGCGGTGCCGTCGATGATCTCCCGGCCTTCCTGGGTGAAGTAGCTCATGCCCTCGGCGCGGGCGAGCATACGCGGCGTTTGCTTGTAGGCGCGGTTGGAGGAGAACGGCATCCAGAACGCGTCCAGATTATTCGGCCGGGGCGGCATGTCGTGCATGGCTGGTTTCCCTGTGCTTTGCCGTGGCATTCTGCAACCAACTTAGCAGGAAGGACAGGCACGACATGCCCGACGGACGCCTGATCATCGGTACACGCCGCTATTCCTCCTGGTCGCTGCGCGGCTGGCTGGCGGTGCGATTGGCCGGGCTGGACGTGGAGATCGTGGTGGTGCCGCTGGCCGGCGGCGGCCAAGCCACCCCGGCGCTGCGGGCAATGTCACCCAGCGGGCTGGCGCCGTACCTGGAGCATAACGGCCATCACGTCTGGGAGACCCTGGCGATCTGCGAATACTGCGCCGAAATCTCCGGCAAAATCTGGCCGGCGGATTTTGCCGCGCGGACCCATGCCCGGGTGATCGGGGCGGAAATGCATGGCGGTTTTTCCGGCCTGCGAGGCGCCATGCCGATGAACCTTTGCCGAGCCTTTTCAGGCCGCGGACGCACCCCGGGTGCGCTGGCCGATATCGGCAGAATCGAGGCGCTGTGGGCCGAAACCCGCGGCCGTTTCGGCGCCGGCGGGCCTTATCTGTTCGGCGCCGAATTCAACGGCGCGGATGCGATGTACGCCCCGATCGTCACTCGTTTGCTGACTTACTCGCCACCCATATCCGCCGCCACCCGCGCCTATTGCGACGCCGTGCGGGCGCATCCGTTGATGACCGCCTGGTACGATGCCGCCGCTGCCGAGCCCGCCGAGTGGCTTCGTCCCGGCTACGAGAACCCGCCATGAGTGCTGCCGCGGAAGCGCTGGATCATGTCGGTATCGCCGGCAACGATCTGGCGGCGCTATCGGCCCAATGGCAGGCGCTGGGCTTCTGCCTGACGCCGCTGGCGCGCCATTCCGGCAAGCGCACACCGGACGGCCCGGTGGTGGCGTTCGGCACCGCCAACCGCTGCATCATGCTGGCCGAGGGCTATCTGGAGCTGATCGCGATCGTCGATCCCGGCGCATTCAGCAACACGCTGGACCGATTTTTGGCGCGCTACGCCGGCATCCACATCCTGGCGCTGTCGATCGCCGACGAGCAGGCCAACCTGGCCCGGCTGCGCCGCGCCGGCATCGACATCGCGGGGGTCGCCTATCTGGAGCGTCCGGTCGACGATGCCGACCCATCCGGACCGCGCGCCCGGTTCGCCCGCCTGCCCTTCCCCGACCCGCCGGAAGGCCGCATCCAGCTGATCCGCCACCTGACGCCCGAGGCGATCTGGCAGCCCCGGTTCATGGTCCATCCCAACCACGCCGTGGCGTTGGCCGAAGTGGTGCTGGCGGTGGAACACCCGGCCGAAACCGCCGCGCGGTTTTCGCTGTTGGCCGGAATTCCGGTGGTGGCGGACCCCGAGGGCGGGTTCCAGCTCGAGCTGCCGCGCGGCCGGGTCCGCCTGCTGCCGCCCGAGGCCCTGGGCCAGGTATTTCCCGGCATCGCCATCCCCTGCCTGCCCTTCATCGCCGGCGTCACCTTGCGCACCGATGATGGCGGCGAAGCCGCGGCCCGGCTGCTGGCCGGGCGCGAAATTCCGCATCACCGGATCGCCGCCGGCCTGCTGGTCGAACCCGCTGCCACCGGCGGCGTGGCGCTGCTGCTGGGCTGAAAACGCCCCCTCAGGACGCCGCCAGATCGTTCAGGCTCAACATCGCCAGCATCAGCGACGCCACGATCGCCGCGATCGCCGCCCCCATCAGAATGGTGATCGCCGGCACCAGCAGCGCCATCAGCCGCTGCACACCGATGCGGGTGCGGTCCTCGTGAATTTCGGCCGCCCGCAGCGCCATCGCCCCGAGTTGCGCGTTTTCCTCGCCCAGCCGCAGCAGATGGATCAGCCGGGCGGGAAAGATCGCCGCCTGCCCGAGCGGCCCGGACAGGCCGGCGCCGCCCTTGGCGCTGACGATCGCGCGGTCCAGCGCCTGCACCGCGGCCAGATTGCCCAGCACCTCGCGCACGATGCCCAGCGCGGCGATCAGGCCGACGCCGTTCAGCAGCAATGTGCCGGTGGTGCGCGCGAACCGCGCCGCCAGCACCTCGCGCAGCAACCCGCCGAGCACAGGCACGCGCAGCACCCAGCCATCGGCGCGCAAGCGCCAGGCCGGGCGGCGCAAAGCGACCCTTGCCGCCAGCAACATGGCGGCAATGGCCGCCAGCAGCAGCAGGCCGTAATCGGACAGAAACGCCCCGGCACCGATCAGAAATCGCGTCGATGCCGGCAGGCTGGCGCCGTTCTCGGCGAATAGCGGCACGAATTGCGGCAGCACCTGGGTCAGCATCAGCGTGATCGAGCCGACCGCCGCGACCACCAGCAGCGCCGGATAGATCAGCGCCGAGGTCACCGTGGCCGATAGCCGGCGCTGGTTCTCGAGCAGGCTGGCCAGCCGGTCCAAGGTCGGGCCCAGCGTGCCGCCGGCCTCGCCGGCCCGCACCAGGCCGATATAGAGCCGGGAAAAACTGCGCGGATGCTGCGTCAGGGCGGCGGCGAAACTACCCCCGTCGCGTACGGTGGCGCGGATCTGCTCCATCACCACGCGCACCCGCTGGCGGGTCGAGGTCTCGACCAGGAAGCGCAGCGCGCGGTCGAGGTCCTGGCCGGCCTCCAGCATGATCGCCAGCTCGCGGGTGAGGTCGGTCGTCTCCTGCCAGCGCAGCGCCTGACCGCGGCCGAATTCCAGATGCAGCAGATCGGCGAGGAAGCCGCCCTTGGCCGGATCGGCGCGCAGCGCCAGGCTGCCCTGGCGCCGCAGCCGCTCCACCACCGCCGCCTCGCTCGGCGCGTCCATCACCCCGCGCTGCATCTGCCCGCCGGCGCCGATCGCCAGATAGCGGAATTCCGGCATCAGGCCTCGGCGCGAATGCTGCGCACGACTTCCTCGATCGTCGTGGTGCCGGCCAGCGCGGCCTCGATCCCGGCGTCGAACATCGTCACCATGCCGGCCTCGACCGCGGCGCGCTCGATCTCGGTGTGGTCGGCGCGCGCGAAGATCAGCCGCTCGACGGTCGCGTCCGGCACCAGGAACTCGGCGATCGCCTGCCGGCCGCGAAACCCGGTGCCGCGGCATTGCGCGCAGCCGACCGCGTGCGACAGCAGCACCTTTGCACCGGCGGCGCGGCGATCGAGGTCGAAGCGGCGGATCATCTCCGGCGCCGCCTCGGCCCGGGTCGCGCAATGGGGACATAGCCGGCGAACCAGGCGCTGGGCGAGGATGCCTCGCAGCACCGCGGTCAGCAGGTAATCCTCCAACCCCATGTCGCGAAGCCGGGTGATCGAGGCGGCGGCCGAGTTGGTGTGCAGGGTCGACAGCACCAGATGCCCGGTCAGCGCCGCCTGCACCGCGATCTGTGCGGTCTCGATGTCGCGGATCTCGCCGACCATGATCACATCCGGGTCCTGGCGCAGGATTGAGCGCAGCAGGGCGGCGAAATTCAGCCCGATCTGCGGCTTGACCTGGATCTGGTTGATGCCGCGCAGCTGATACTCGATCGGGTCTTCCACCGTGACGATCTTGCGCGTCACCGCGTTCAGCGCCAGCAGCCCGGTATACAAGGTGGTGGTCTTGCCGCTGCCGGTGGGACCGGTGACCAGCAGGATGCCGTTCGGCAGGTTCAGCGTGTCGCCCAGCCGGGAGACCACCGCCGGCGCCAGCCCAAGCTTGCCGTAGTCGAACGCCACCGCCGAACGGTCGAGCACGCGCATCACCACGGTCTCGCCATGCAGCGTCGGGATCGTTGAGACGCGGAAATCGATCTCCTGGCCGCGCACCGCGAGCTTGATGCGGCCATCCTGCGGCAGCCGGCGCTCGGCAATGTCGAGCCGGGACATGATTTTTATACGCGAGGTTATGGCGGCGGCAAGACGCGAGGGCGGGCTTTCCGCCTCGTTCAGCACGCCGTCATAGCGGTAGCGCACCCGGATGCGATCCTCGAACGGCTCGACATGGATGTCGGAGGCCTGGGTCTCCACCGCGCGGGCGATGATCTGATTGACCAGCCGGATCACCGGCGCCTCGCTGGCCAGGTCCTTCAGCCGCTCGGCATCCTCCTCCCTGGGCTCGCCGAACGCGCTGTCCGGCTCCGGCGCGCCGCCATCCGAAACCTCCGGATACAGCCGGTCGAAAGCGGCCTCCAACTCGATCGGCACCGCCACCTCGAGCCGTACCGCGTGGCCAATGGCGGCGGAGATCGCGTCGGGGGTGAATTTCTCCAACGGATCGGCGACCGCGACCACCACGGTCTCGCCGTCCATCGCCACCGGCAGACAGCGCATGGCGCGAAGAAATTTCGGCCGCAGCCGCTCGGCGAACAGCGGCGCGTCCGGGTAATCGGCGGCATCGGCCAGTTTCAGGCCCAGCAGGGCGGAAAACGCCTCGGCCAGATCGCGCTC
>JAYTXR010000073.1:0-20548 GCA_043742865.1 Acetobacteraceae bacterium | reverse complement strand
TGGATGGATGGTCTCGACACCCAATCCCTAAACAAGATCAGAAACTTAGGCGACACCCGTCACAGAATCCCTGACATGCGATGAATAAGATGGGCTAGGCGCCTATTGAATTCCTTCAGACTCGCGGGACTTGATTGCTGAAGGCGTTCTTTTGAAGCCCGCCAAGTCTCGTAAATGGGTTGCATTGCGGCCAGATCGATCTGGCGTTCGGCCTCAGAAATTGGTTTGATTGCCTGCCATGAGAAATTAGACACTCGGACCTCCAATCTTTCATTCGAATCCAAAGCCATTAGTCACGGATATGACATAAAATCCATGAATGCCCACGAAAATGGGGCCGAGCGGCCCTCGACGAGACACGCGGACAACGCGTTGTCGAGATCAAGCTCGGAGAATAACCAATGACGCTAAGCGTCATACAACGATACTGTAGACGAGATTTAAGCCAGTTCAAACCGAACCGCCACCGCCGCACTCGCGATCACCGCGATGTCGGTGCCGCCGTCGTCGGGCACGTCCAGGCCGCCCTTGACCACGACCACCGTCACCTCGCCATGCGGCAGGGAGGCCTTGACCTTCTCCGCATCCACCTTCTCCGGCCGCTGCACGCCGATCGTCACCTCCACCTGCATCGCCTTGGAATCCAGTCCCAGCGAGCGGATCAGGCTCAGCGACGAATGATGCAGCGCGTCCTGCACCGCCCGCAGCGCCGCCTTGGTGTAGTCCCCGCCATGCAGATCGTTGCCGGCGCCCAGTTCCAGGATCACGCGTTTCAGTGCCATGTCCCGACCCCTACGCGATATCGAGGCGGACGATCGCCGCGGCATGCGCCAGCACCGTGGAGCCGGTGCCGGCATCGTTGAAAATCTCCAGCCCGCCCTCCACGCAGGTCACCGTGCCGGTGCCGTGCGGCAGCACCGCCAGCACCTGCGCCTGGTCGACCAGCTCGGGTCTGGGCACGCCGATATGCACGTCCACCACCATCGCGTCGGTGTCCAGATTCAGCGCCGCGGCGACGTTTAAGGAATTATGCCAAAGCGCGTCCCGCAGGGCGCGCACCGCGGCTTTGGTGTAATCGGCGCCGCGGATATCGGTGCCCATGCCGATTTCCAGCACCATGCGCTTCAAGGCCATGTTCTTTCTCCCCAATCGCTGGCAGCACTGTGGCTGGCACCAGTATCGCCCCCTGCCCCGTCAGCCGCAAATCCCCCGCCGCAAAGTCCCCGGCACAATTCAACGGAACCCATCCGGCCCATGGAAATCAAAATCCTCGATCCCCGCCTGCAGGGCTGGGGCCTGCCGCGGTTCCAAAGCGACCTGGCCGCGGCGATCGATCTGCATGCCTGCCTCGACGCGGCGGTCGAGTTGCCGCCCGGCGGCGCGGCGCGGCTGATCTCGGCCGGGTTCGCGCTGCACATCGCCGATCCGCATATCGCCGCCCTGGTGCTGCCGCGCTCCGGGCTGGGCCACAAAAAGGGTCTGGTGCTCGGCAACCTCGTGGGCCTGATCGACCCCGACTATACCGGGCCGATCCTGGTCAGCGCCTGGAACCGGGAAGCGGCGGGAACGCCGCCGGTGCGGATCGAGCCCGGCGAGCGGTTCGCGCAGCTGGTGTTCGTGCCGGTGCTGCGGCCGGTGTTCACGATCGTCGAGGAATTTTCCACCGCGACCGCGCGCGGCGCCGGCGGTTTCGGCAGCACCGGAAGCTGAATTGTCATCAAACTGCGTCGCTGCCCAGGGGTGACACCCGCGGCATCGGTGGTCTAACAGGACGGTGATCTTAGCCTGGTAGCCAGCATGCCCCGTCCCGCCCCCACCGCCCTGCTGCTCGGCAGGCGCCTGCCGAATGTCTGGGACATCGCCGCCATTGTTTGCGTGGTCGCCGTCCTGGTCGAGGTCGCGCATGTCGCGCGCGGCACGCTGGTGCCACTGGATGCGCCGGACGCGGTCGCGATCAGCCTGGATCCGACTTACCTGCCGTATTACGCCGCGCGCACCACCCTGCGGATGTTCGCGGCCCTGGCGGCCTCGCTGTTGTTCACCTTCACCTTCGCCACCGCCGCGGCAAAAAGCCGGCGCGCGGGACTGGTGATGGTGCCGCTGCTGGATATCCTGCAATCGGTGCCAATCCTGGGGTTCCTGACGTTCACAGTGGTGTTCTTCATAAACCTGTTCCCCGGCCAGGTGCTGGGACTGGAGCTGGCGGCGATTTTCGCGATTTTCACCAGCCAGGCCTGGAACATGGCGTTTTCCATGTACCAGTCGCTGAAGACGGTTCCCGCCGACCTGAACGAGGCGACCTACAGCTTCCAGCTGAGCAGCTGGCAACGGTTCTGGCGGCTGGAGGTACCGTTCGCCATTCCGGGGCTGGTGTGGAACACCATGATGTCGATGTCCGGCGGCTGGTTCTTCGTCGTGGCGTCGGAAGCCATCTCGGTCGGCGACAACACCTGGAAGCTGCCGGGCATCGGGTCCTATGTCGCGGCAGCGCTGGAGGCGCGCGACATCTGGGCGGTGGCCTGGGCCATCCTGGCAATGTTGGTGGTGATCCTGTTATACGACCAGCTGCTGTTTCGCCCGCTGGTGGCCTGGTCGGCGAAATTCCGCTTCGAGACCACCGCCGGGGCGACCGCGGAAGACCCGTGGATGCTGAAACTGATCCGCCGCACCCGGCTGCTGGGCGCGCTCGGCGATGCGGTCGGTTTCGTGCTGAGCCGCATCGGCGGCATGCGGCTGCGCCTGCTGCCGGCCCGCGCCGCGCGGACCGGCAAGCCGCCCTCGCGCGCCGCCGACGCGATCTGGCTGGCTGTGCTCGCGGCGCTCCTGGCCTGGGCGTTATGGAAAATAATCACTTTCTGCGCCGCCGAGCTGGCCTGGACCGATGTGCCGGACGTGGTGGGGCTTGGCCTGATTACCATGCTGCGGGTGATCGTTATGATGGTGCTGGCGACGATCGTCTGGGTGCCGATCGGGGTATGGCTGGGCCTGCGGCCGAACTGGGCGCGGCGGGCGCAGCCGGTGGCGCAGTTTCTGGCGGCGTTCCCGGCCAATCTGCTGTTTCCGCCGGTGGTGATTCTGATCGTCTATTTCCACGCCAACGTGGATATCTGGCTGACGCCGCTGATGGTGATGGGCACGCAGTGGTACATCCTGTTCAACGTCATCGCCGGGGCGGCGGTATTTCCCGGTGATTTGCAGGAGGCGGCGGCGAATTTCCGCATCGGCGGCTGGCTATGGTGGCGCCGGGTGATCATACCGGGGCTGCTGCCGTACTACGTCACGGGCGCGATCACCGCCTCGGGCGGATCGTGGAACGCGGCGATCGTCGCCGAGGTGGCGGCCTGGGGCGACACCAAGCTGGCCGCGCACGGCCTGGGCGCCTATATCGCGGCAGCGACCGACAAGGGCGACATGGCGCGGGTGGTGCTCGGCGTGGTGGTGATGTCCGGTTTCGTGCTGGCGTTCAACCGGCTGATCTGGCGGCCGCTTTATGAGTATTCCAGCCGCCGCCTGACAATGTAATTCCGCCAACGTAGTCCCGCCGATGCAAGCCACCGGGGGATCATAGGATATCGCCATGGATGCGCGCGTCGAGACCACCGCCCTGGTCGAAGTTCGGGGCTGCCGGCAGGCCTACCACAAGGAGTCCAACGCCGATCTGGTGGTGCTGGACGACGTCAACGTCACCATCCGTACCGGCGAGATGGTCGCCCTGCTCGGCCGCTCCGGCTGCGGCAAATCCACCCTGCTGCGTATCGTCGCCGGCCTGCTGATGCCGACGGCCGGCAGCGTGACCTGGCGCGGCCAGAAACTCACCGGCCCGGCCGAGGGGGTGGCCATGGTGTTCCAGAGTTTTGCGCTGTTCCCGTGGCTGACCGTACAGGAAAATGTGGAGCTTGGTCTGGAAGCGCTCGGCGTGGCACGCGCCGAGCGCGAGCGCCGGGCGGAGCAGGCGATCGACCTGATCGGCCTCGGCGGCTACGAGAGCGCCTACCCCAAGGAGCTGTCGGGCGGCATGCGCCAGCGCGTCGGCCTGGCCCGCGCGCTGGTGGTGCACCCCGATTTGCTGCTGATGGACGAGCCGTTCTCCGCCCTGGACGTGCTGACCGCCGAAACCCTGCGCACCGATCTGATCGATCTGTGGTCGGAGGGCAAGCTGCCGCTGAAATCGGTGCTGATGGTCACCCACAACATCGAGGAGGCGGTGCTGATGTGCGACCGCATCCTGGTGTTCTCCTCAAATCCCGGTCGCGTCGCCAGCGAGCTGACGGTGCCGTTCGCGCACCCGCGCAACCGGCTGGACCCGGCGTTCCGCCAGATGGTGGACGACATCTACGCGCTGATGACCCGCCGCCCCGCACCCCAGCACGCGGCTTCCAAGGCCAACCCGCTGGCCACCCCGATCCATCCGGTTTCCACCAATCTGATGGCCGGCCTGCTGGAGACTCTGGCGGCCCCGCCTTATGACGGCCGGGCCGACCTGCCGGCGCTGGCGGGCGCCTTGCAACTGGAGCTGGATGATCTGTTCCCGCTCGGCGAGGCGTTGCAGACGCTGGGTTTCGCGGTGCTGGAGGAAGGGGATATCCGCCTGACCGATAACGGCCTGGCGTTCGTGGCCGCCGACACCGATGAACGCAAGACCCAGTTCGCCGCGACACTGCGCGCCCAGGTGCCGCTGGTCGCGATGATCCGCCAGGTGCTGGACGAGCGCTGGAACCACCGCGCCTCGGCGGTGCGCTTCCGCGACGAGCTGGAGGACCACATGTCACCGGATTACGCCGAAGCAACGCTGCGCGCCGCGATCGCCTGGGGCCGCTACGCGGAGCTTTTTGCCTATGACGAAGAGGCCGAGCAGTTCAGCCTGGAGGATATCGCGTAGGCGCGCCTCCACGACGGGCTTTCCGAAGCGGTAAAGCCTCGCCTATGCTCCCGCCATCGAGTTGGGAGAAACAACGATGCTGACCCGCCGCGCCCTATTGGCGACCACGACCGCCATTGCCGCCGCAACGCCCTTCGCGCAAACCCTCGCTGCCACGCCGAAAGACGTTGTGGTCATGGCCAAGCAGATCGACGACATCATCAGCCTCGATCCGCAGGAGAGCTTCGAGTTCTCCGGCAACGAAATCGGCGGCAACGTCTACCAGCGCCTGGTGCGCCCGACGGTCGCCAACCCGGAAAAGCTCGCCGGCGACCTGGCGGAGAAATGGGACATCTCGCCGGACGGGCTGACCTTCACCTTCACGCTGAAAACCGGCCCGAAATTCGCCTCCGGCGCGCCGGTCACGGCCGAGGACGTGGTGTTCTCCCTGCACCGCGCGGTGATCCTGAACAAGACGCCGGGGTTCATCATCACCCAGTTCGGCTACACTCGCGACAACGTCGAAAAGCTGATCCGCAACGAGGCCGGCAAGGTGGTGCTGACCCTGCCCGAAAGCCAGGCACCGAGCTTCGTGCTGTACTGCCTGTCGGCCAATATCGGCGGCGTGGTGGAAAAGAAGGTCGCGCTGGACAATGCCAAAGACAACGACATGGGCAATTTCTGGCTGAAGACCAACAGTGCCGGGTCCGGGCCGTTTCAGGTGAAATCGTGGAAGGCCAGCGAGGCCGTCTCGCTGGAAGCCAACCCGAATTCCACGATCAAACCCCACGCCAGACGGCTGATCATCCGCCACATCCCCGATCCCTCGGCGCAGCTGCTGTCGCTGGAAAAGGGCGATATCGACATCGCCCGGAACCTGGAAACCGAGCAGTTGAAATCCATCGCGGGCAAGAAGGAATACACCGCGGTCGCGTCCGCCAAGGCATCCTCGATGTACCTGGCGATGAACCAGACCCACCCCGCTTTGGCCAAGCCCGAAGTGCGCCAGGCGGTCAAATACGCCATCGACTATGCCGCCATCCAGAAGAACATCGTGCCGAACACCTGGCTGGTGTCGCAGGCCTTTCTGCCCAAGGGACTGCCCGCCGCGCTGACCGATCTGGCGTTCGAGAAATCGGTCGGCAGAGCCAAAACCCTGCTGCTGCAGGCCGGCTACCCCAATGGGTTCGAGGTGACGCTGGATTACATCTCCACCGCGCCCTACGCCGACATCGCCCAGGCGGTGCAGGCCAACCTCGCCGCCATCGGCATCAAAGCCACGCTGCTGGCTGGCGAACAAAAGCAGGTCATCACCAAAACCCGCGGCCGGCAGCATCAGATGGCGCTACTGGTCTGGGGGTCGGATTATTTCGATCCCAACTCCAACGCCCAGACGTTCTGCTACAATCCCGATAACGGCGACAGCCCGAAACTGAAAACCCTGGCCTGGCGCAGTTCCTGGCAGGATGCCGAACTGACCAAAATGGTGGCGCAGAACGTCAAGGAACTCGATACCAAAAAACGCATCGCCACCTACGAACAAATGCAACAAATTCACCAGGACCGCAGCCCGTTCGCGTTCATCCTGCAACAACAGGAAGTCGCCACCATGGGCAAAGGCGTCTCCGGCTTCAAAGTAGGCCCGATGTCCGACCTCACCGACTACGCCACCATCGTCAAGACCTGATGCGGAGCGCCGGTCAAACACCCCCGCCATGAGAGCCCTGGCCGGCGCAGTAGTTACGATACCGATTACCCTTCTGGGCTTGGCTGTCGTGACGTTCTTGATCGGCAGGGTGATGCCGATTGATCCGGTGCTGGCCATTCTGGGGGATCGGGCGCCGGAGGAGGTTATTGCCCGAACCCGGATCGAGTTGGGATTGGACCGGTCATTGCCGGTGCAGTTTCTGCGCTATCTGGTTCAGCTGGCGCATGGCGATCTCGGCAATTCGGTGATGACCTCTCATAAGGTGACCGAGGACATCGCGCATTTTTTTCCGGCGACGATCGAGCTGGCGACCGCAGCGATGTTCGTCGCGGTGTTGATCGGCATTCCGCTGGGCGTGTTCGCGGCGGTTCGCCAGGGGTCGCGGCTCGATAGTCTGGTGCGGATTTTTTGCCTGACCGGGCAATCGGTCCCGGTGTTTGTGCTGGCGATGCTGTCGTTGCTGCTGTTCTACGCCAGGCTGGGCTGGGCGCCGGGGACCGGGCGGGCCGATGTGGTGTTCCAGGATATGGTTCCCGAAGTTACCGGGCTGCTGACCATCGACAGCCTGATCGCGGGGGACTGGGATAGTTTCCGCGATGCGTTGGCGCATCTGGCGCAGCCGGCCCTGGTGCTGGCCTGGTTCAGCATCGCCTATATCGCGCGCATGACGCGAGCGTTCATGCTGGAGGCGCTGGCGGGCGAGTACATCATCACCGCGCGAGCGAAGGGGTTATCAGCGGCGCGGATTATCTGGCGGCATGCGTTCGCCAACATCGCGGTGCGGCTGGTAACGGTGCTGGCGCTAACCTATGCCGGGTTGCTGGAGGGCGCGGTGATCACCGAGACGGTGTTCAGTTGGCCAGGCTTGGGACAATACTTAACCGTGTCGTTGCTGAACGCCGACATGAACGCGGTGCTGGGTGCGACGCTGGTGGTGGGGCTGGTCTATGTCGTGCTGAACCTGCTGGCGGATTTGATCTACCGGCTGCTGGACCCCAGAGTAAGATGACCATCGTTAGCCGGTTCTGGCTGTTGAGCGACACGCCGGCGTCGCGCGCGCAGGCCGCGTGGGGGCGGCGCTATCGGCTCTGGCTGCAATTGCGCTCCCATGGTCTGGCGATGGCCGGGCTGTGCGTGATCGTGATCGTGGCCCTGGCATCGGCGCTGGCGCCGGTGCTGGCGACCCAGGACCCCGGCGCGCAAGACCTCGTCTCCCGGCTGGCGCCACCGTCCTGGGAGCATCTTCTGGGCACCGACGAGCTCGGCCGGGACATGTATTCGCGGCTGATTTACGGAGGGCGGATCACGCTGGGCATGGTGCTGGCCGTGGTGGTGCTGGTCGCACCGTTCGGTCTCGCGGTCGGCTGCGTGGCCGGCTATGCCGGCGGCATCGCCGACCGCGTGCTGATGCGGGTGACCGACATCTTCCTGGCGTTTCCGCGCCTGGTGCTGGCGTTGGCGTTCGTGGCAGCGATGAAGCCGGGCGTGGAAAGTGCGGTGTTCGCCATCGCGCTGACCGCCTGGCCGCCCTATGCGCGGCTGGCGCGGGCGGAAACATTGACGTTTCGAAATACAGATTTCGTCGCCGCCATTCGACTGACCGGCGCCAGTTCCGCGCGCATCGTGCTGCGCCATATCGCGCCGCTATGCCTGTCCAGCCTGATCGTGCGCGTGACCCTGGACATGAGCAGCATCGTGCTGACCGCGGCCGGTCTGGGCTTTCTCGGCATGGGTGCCCAGCCGCCGTCACCGGAATGGGGTGCGATGATCGCCTCCGCCCGGCGTTTTTTGCTCGATGAATGGTGGGTGCCGACCATCCCTGGTCTGGCGATCTTCGTGATCTCGCTGGCGTTCAACCTGCTGGGCGACGGCCTGCGCGACGTGCTCGACCCCAAGCAAAGCTGATGCTGGTCGAGATCCAGAACCTGTCGATCCGCTTCCCGACGCCCCAGGGCGAGAGCCAGGCGGTGCGCGGCGTGTCGCTGAGTCTGGGGCAGGAGAAGCTCGGCATCGTCGGCGAGTCTGGTTCGGGCAAGTCGCTGACCGCGCGTTCGATCCTGAAACTGCTGCCGGCCAATGCGCGGATTTCCGCCGATCGGCTGGCGTTCGACGGGCTGGACGTGCTGACCGCCAGCGAGGCCGACATGCGCGCGATTCGCGGCCGGCGGGCCGGGCTGATCCTGCAGGACCCGAAATACGCGTTGAACCCGGTGATGACCGCGGGGGCCCAGATCGCCGAGGCCTGGCGCAGCCATCACGGTTCCAAAACCGGACGGCAGGAGGCCGCCGAAGCAGCGATCGATCTGCTGGCGCAGGTGCAAATCCGCGACCCGGCGCGCGTCGCCGGCGCCTATCCACACGAGCTTTCGGGCGGCATGGGCCAGCGGGTGATGATCGCGATGATGCTGGCGCCGTCGCCCGATTTGCTGATCGCCGACGAACCGACCAGTGCGCTGGATGCCACCGTGCAGGCGGAAATTCTCCGGCTGATCGAGGACCTGGTGTCGCGTCGTGGCATGGGCCTGATCCTGATCAGCCATGATCTGCCGCTGGTTTCGCATGTCTGCGACCGGGTGGCGGTGATGTATGCGGGACGGGTGGTGGAGGAATTGCCGGCCCGCGATCTGCGCCACGCCCGGCACGGCTACACCCGCGGGCTGCTCGAATGCCTGCCTAGCCTGATCCATCCGCAACGCCGGCTGCAGGTGATGACCCGCGATCCCGCCTGGGCCGATCCGTGATCCGCGTTGACCATCTGCGGGTAAGTTTCGGCCGTAACGAGGTCGTCAAGGGTGTCTCGTTCACCGTCCCGCGCGGCCAAAGCTTCGGCCTGGTGGGGGAAAGCGGGTCCGGCAAATCCACCATTCTGCGCGCGCTGTCCGGCTTGAACCCGGCATGGACCGGCGACATGGCGATCGACGGCTCCAAGCTGACCCGGCACCGGAAAAAAGACTTCTATCGCCGCGTGCAGATGGTGTTCCAGGACCCCTATGGCAGCTTGCATCCGCGCCAGACCGTGGACCGCGCTCTGTCCGAGCCGTTGCTGGTGCACGCCATCGCCGATGCGCAGCCGCGCATCCTGCGCGCGCTGGCGGAAGTGGCGCTGCCGGTATCGGTGCGCTTTCGCTACCCGCACCAGCTCTCCGGCGGTCAGCGCCAGCGCGTCGCCATCGCGCGTGCGCTGATGGCCGAACCCGAGGTGCTGCTGCTCGACGAGCCGACCAGCGCGTTGGATGTTTCGGTGCAGGCCGAGGTGCTGAACCTGCTGGCCGATCTTCAGGCCGCGCGGGGGCTTACCTATGTTCTGGTCAGCCATAACCTGGCCGTTGTCACGCATCTATGCGCGCGGATCGGAGTCATGCAGCACGGCGAACTGGTTGAGGAGCTATCGGCCGAGGATTTGCGCGCCGGACGCACGACGCATCCCCACACCGCCGCTTTGCGCGGCCTGACGCTGGGGCTGGAGGAGCCGGATCGGTGAGGCCCCTGCTATTTGGCGGCGGAGCGTGCCACCGAGCGGATGTCCGGACGCGGGCGGCCGGAGGCCAGGCCAATTTCGCGATCCTGCGCCTCGATGATGCTCTTCGCCGGATCGTCACCATCCAAGGTCGTCAGCGCGAGGCTGGGGACCTTGCGGTTGGACGTGCGGCTGCCATCGACATACAGCACGTCGAACATCACAAAACTGGTTTCGATCTTGCGTTTAGGCGCCATCAGACGGTTCCGGCCGGCGTTTCATCTAAGGTCGGACCATCGGGCGGACCATCGGCGGGGATGTCGCCCGCCTCCGCATTCGGGTCCAGATCGGGCAGGCCGGCCTTGCGGCGGGCCACCAGCTCCTCGCGCTCGCGCGCTTTGGTTTCAGCCTTGGCCTGCTTGGCGCGATTGCGCTCGGCACGCTGCTGATTGTAATTCGGCTTGAACGCCACGCGCGTCCTCCAGAGAGAGTTGTCGGATGCGTTTTAGCGTAGCAGGGATGGCTGACCCAGGCCGAGCTGGCTTTCGCGAACCACGCGCTCATGCCCATCACGGACATGCTTGACGCGATAATTGCGGTTGCCCTGTTCTTCGGGCAGCACGCGCGTCACAGTGTACGTGCCGCGGGGAACATTGCCATCAAGGCTACCCGGCAGAAATTCGACCTTCTGCCCGACATTGAACTTTTGAACTGCCATGATCGCCTTTCGAGAATACCCGGGCCGAAGTGGAAACTTCGGCCCGGGACCTGGCGTCAGGCGGACTGCAGATTGACCGCGGAGGTCTTGCCCTGCTGGCCACGCTCGATATCGTAGCTGACCTTCTGGCCTTCGGTCAGCGACATGCCGGACCGCTCGACGGCGGAGATGTGCACGAACACATCCTTGGAGCCATCATCGGGCTGGATAAATCCATAACCTTTTTGTGCATTGAACCACTTCACGGTGCCTACGGACATCGTGTCTCTCCTATGAATGCCGGCGGCCCGCGACGTGCGGGCCGTATCACTTTTTGCCTTGACGGGTGAACCGGATGCAGAGGCATCGATCGCGAGCCGCGGTTGGCCCATAAAAAAAGCGCCGAAGCCGTCCTATAGGGGGTACCGAGTACAATAGCCAGCGCAAAATTGTATGCCAGCCGGTCACGCTGCGGAGAGTGGCGCGGCTGAAAGCTGGTCCGGCCACCAATATGCCGGCGGGGGTTTGGGACCGAACCCCGATCTGGCCTGAGAAACGCATTTATAGGAATAGATGTCATGACGATGGGAAACGAAAATACCGACCCATTTCCCAACCGGCCTGAGGGCATCCATCGGCAGGATTTTGACCCGCGGATGACCCCTGTTTCAGTCGTCACGGGGTTTTTGGGCAGCGGCAAGACGACGCTGATCTCGCGTGTGTTGCGCGATCCGGGGTTTGCCCGGACCGCGGTGATCGTCAACGAGTTCGGGGAGGTGGGTCTGGACCATCAGCTGATGGTCGCCAGCAGCGAGAGCTTCATCCAATTGGCCAGCGGTTGCCTGTGCTGTCAGATGCGGGGGGATTTGGCGGCCACCCTGCTGGACCTGGCGGTGCGACGGGCGGCGGGAAGCCTGCCTTGGTTCGAGCGGGTGCTGATCGAGACCTCGGGGCTAGCGGACCCGGCACCGATCCTGCAGGCGCTGATGACCGATGCCGCTGTTCTGCAACGGTTTTCGCTTGATATAGTGCTGACCTTGGTGGACGCGCTGCACGGTCCGGCGACGCTGGAGCGCCATCCGGAGGCTCGGCGGCAGGCGGCGATGGCCGATCGGCTGTTGTTAACCAAAACCGATCTTGTAAAAAATTCCGACGCGTTACGGAAAATTCTGGCGGGCTTCAACCGATCGGCCCCGGTGCTGGAGGCGGTTTCCGGAGCGATCGAGCCGGCGCTGCTGTTTCAGTCCGGGCCGGCGGAGGACCGGAGCGTCCGGTTCAACGCACTGGCCGACCTGGCCGTGGCTTCGCCGTTCGCGCGGAGCCATCATGCGCCGGGGATCGAGACGTTCACGCTGGTGCGGGAACGCCCGGTGCCGGCGCTGGCGCTGACCCTGCTGCTGACGGCCTTGACCGAGCATTGCGGCGCTCGGCTGCTGCGGGTGAAGGGGCTGGTGGACGTGGCGGAAATGCCGGACGGTCCGGCGCTGATCCAGGGGGTGGGGCATGTGTTTGCCCCGCCGGTGTGGCTGGAAACGTGGCCCTCGGCGGACCGGCGCACCCGCTTGGTGTTCATCACAGATTGCGTGCCGCGGTATTTTCCGCTCCGGCTGCTGGCCGCGATCGAGGCGGAAGTGTTGGACGAGACAGGGAGGGTTGCGTGAAACTGATCGATTTGTCGCGGGCGAAGGCGGTGTTCAAATGAGGCTGCAAACCCGGCTGACCCAGTTTCTCGGCATCGAACATCCGATCCTGAGCGCCCCAATGGGCTTCGTGGCCGGCGGCAAGCTGGCCGCTGCGGTGACCGCTGCCGGCGGGCTCGGGCTGATCGGCGGGGGCTATGGGGATGCGGAGTGGCTGGAACGGGAATTCGCCGCTGCCGGCAATGCCCGGGTGGGATGCGGGTTCATCACCTGGTCCTTGGCCCGCCAGCCGGCATTGCTGGAACAGGTGCTGGCGCATGCCCCGGCGGCGCTGATGCTGTCGTTCGGCGATCCCGCGCCTTTCGCGGCGGCGGTAAAGACGGCCGGCATCGCGTTGATTTGTCAAATACAGTCGCTGGCGCATGCGCGGGCGGCGCTGGATTGCGGGGCGGACATTCTGGTCGCCCAGGGCGCCGAGGCCGGCGGGCATGGCGCCAGTCGCGCCACGCTGACCCTGGTTCCGGAGGTCGCCGATCTGCTGGCGCGGCTGGGTTCGCAGGCGCTGCTGGTGGCGGCCGGCGGCATCGCCGACGGACGCGGACTGGCGGGCGCGCTGATGCTGGGGGCGGACGGGGTGCTGGTCGGCTCGCGGCTATGGGCCAGCACGGAGGCGCTGGTGCACCCCAACCATCACGCGGCAGCCGTTGCGGCGACCGGCGACGACACCATCCGCCAGACCGCGACCGACATCGCCCGACTGTATCCCTGGCCGGCGGAGTTCACCGCGCGGGTGATGAACAATGCCTTCACCCAGCGCTGGCATGGCCGGGAAGCGGAGCATCATGCGCAGGCCGAGGCGCTGAACCCCGCCTATCTGGCCGGCGTGGCCGCAGGCGATCCGGACAATGTGGGCGTCTGGGTCGGTGAGGCGACCGGAATGATCGGCTCGATTGCCGCGGCTGGGGATATTATCGCCGGAATGGTCGTGCAGGCAGCGAAGTTATTGCGGGGCGGCGGGGGGCTGGTGGCTTAAGGAAGTAAGGTTGGGCTCTGCCCAAACCCGCCAGGGCCGAGCCCTGGACCTCATCTTTTAGTTTGACTGGGGTTTTTCTTCCGCTGGCTTTTCAGCTTCGACCTGAGCTTTCGGTGCCGGGGTCTTCATCATCGCACCCGTCATCGGGATGAAGAACACCCCCATGTCGCGCTTGGAGTGGACCTTGCCCTCGGCATCCTTGGTGTAGACATACAGCACTTGGCCGCGCTTGAACGGCTGGCCGATCGGGATGATCATCCGCCCGCCCGGCTTCAGCTGCTTGAACAGCTCCGGCGGGGCATATTGGGCGGCGCAGGTGACAATGATGATATCGAAACCTTCCTTCACCTCCGGCCAGCCGTAATAGCCGTCACCGACCCGGGTTTGGATGTTGTCGTAGCCGAGCGGGGCGAAGATTTTTCCCACCGCCTGACCGAGCGGCTCAATGATTTCAATCGAATAGGCACGTTTGACGATGCGCGACAGCAGCGAGCTTTGAAAGCCGCTGCCGGTGCCGACCTCCAGGGTCACGTCACCGGGGGCGGGCCTGGCGATCTGCGTCATGTAGGCCTGGCCCAGATAATCCGACAGCGCCGAGCCGTAGCCTAGCGCCCAGGGTTTTGGCGTGTCCTCATAGGCCTCGCCCGGCGTGGCGCGGTGCTCAGAGTAGAGGTAGTGGTAATATTCCCTGGGCACCACCTCGAACGCGGCCATCACGCGCGGGTCGGCGCTGCCCAGGCGCTCGATCAGATACTGGTTGATCCGCTTGATCGCGGCCGGCTTGCGCGCCTGGATGGCGGCAAACTGCGCGTCCGTCAGGCTGACCGGACGGCCGGAAGCGCG
Source organism: Acetobacteraceae bacterium (assembly GCA_043742865.1). Taxonomy (GTDB): domain Bacteria; phylum Pseudomonadota; class Alphaproteobacteria; order Acetobacterales; family Acetobacteraceae; genus PALSA-911. The sequence continues at coordinate 6,312 of JAYTXR010000073.1, read as the reverse complement.
CATCGCCTCCTCATAGGCGGCACGGTTCCAGGTCGATGGCGACGCCAGGGCCGGCCTGACCATGGCGGCCACCAGCGCGGTGGCGGCAAAGGCGCGGCGGCTGAGACTGGGAGGATTTGGCGGCACTAGCGGGTCTTTCGTATCGAGGGAAAGCTGATCCATGCGGTCCCATACAGGAAGGCGGCGGCCAGCAAAACCCTGGACAGGCCGGCCTCGCGCGCCAGCAGATTGGCCAGCGGCGTTGCCACCACCGAGAACGCACCGTTCAGCGCCCATGCCCAAGGCAGAAAGCCGCCGGTCCCCACCCGGGTCAGGCCTAACGGAAACGGCAAACCAAGTGCGGCCGAGACCGGCGCCAGCACCAGGAGGATCAGCGCCGCGCGCGCCGCCCAGGGCAGGCCGAGCGTGGCCAGCATCGCCGGCTCCAACCCCAGCAGAATGGCGGCGGTCCAGGCCAGCATCGCGGCGACCGCAAACGCCACGCCGCGACGCGGATCGGCGGCGAATTTCCCCGCCGCCATGGCCCCAAAACCGGAGAACACCAGCATGCCGGTCAGCACCAGCGCGAAGGCGCTGATGCGGTCGTTCAGGTAGAACGAGACCTTCTCGATCAGGAATATCTCGACGAACAGAAATCCGAGGCCGAGGGCCGGAAAATACAAAACGGGGCGCAGGATGCCGGTGCGCCCCTCGGCCTGGATGCGCCCGGGGGCCAGCAATGGCACCAGCAGCACCAGTGTCGCGATCACGATCGCCTGGGCCAGCACGGCCAGGTTGACCAGCGCGCCGATCTCCTGCTGCGGCAGAATTTCCAGCCGCTTCAGGACGATATCGAGCTGAGACAGTCGCAGCACGGCGTAGAAGAACGGTTGGTCCAGGGTGATCGGCGTCAGGTTGAACGCCTCGCCAGATGGTGTCGGTCGGCCCGCCAACACCGCTTCCGCCTCATCGGCGATGGCATCGTCGGCCTCGCCGGTCGCCATCTCGCCGGAGGCGAACGAGACCGATGGCAAATCGTTGTAAAGTTTGGTCTTTGCCGCCTGCAAATCGATACCGGGGTAGTACGACAGGTCGAAGGAGCGGTCGTCGCAGAAGATTTTCAGCGCGGCGATGCGGGCATCGGTCCAGGCTGCCTTGGACAGCAGGATGCGCACACCCCAGGCGGAACGGTAGATCACCGCATGCCCGGATGGGTCGGGGATGCCCGCCGCCAATATACCGGCCCGCGCGGTGGCCAGCATGCGCACCGCATACACCGGAAAGTCGCGGATCGAGACTGGGACGGAGACAAGGCCCTGCGGGCCTACCGCGCGCAGGTAGTCGGCGATCGCCTCGACCGTGAAGCCGGTGGCGTTGGCCTCGGCCGCGTCCAGGAAGTCGGCGGACAGGTCAACCAGGTCGTACTCCGCCACGCCGGATTGGCCTGGCCCCTCCCGCGCGGCCGCGATCGGGCCGCCGGACAGGATGCGCACGCGCGGGTCGGGCGGCATGGCTGGCGACGGGCCAATGCCGTGGCGCAACGCGTCGCGCAGGATGGGCTCGGGTTCGACCACATCGACCCTGGCCGCCCCCAAAGCCAAAGCCTCCGCCACCCGAAAGCCGCCGGACGCGCCGGCCAGCAGCACGCGCGCCGCCGGCAGCAGCATGTAGGGCGCGGCGCCAAGGGCTGCGGCGGCATAGCGCGTGTCCAGCGCGCCGGGTTTGGCGATGGCGGCGATACGGTTGCCGTCTCGATACAGGCCAAAGGTTTGCGGCGGGCCGGCGAAGCCGAGCATCGCCGCGTTGTTGGAGACGTCTGTATCCACCCGTTCGGTGAAATCGTCCAACAGCAGATAATCACCACGCGGAGAGCGTATCTCGTCCAGGATTTTCGCATCCGGCGTGTGCAGAGGCGCATATATGGCCTTGAAGTCATTGAATTCCGCTTGCCCATCGAGTAGCAGCAACGCTTCCCCGGCGAGCAGCGCGAGCAGCGCCGCCAGCGTGGCCGCGCGCCCTTTGCGAACCCACGCGCTGGCCGCCAGCGGCAGCAACAAGGCGGGCACCAGCAGGAACGGATGCAGCCAAAACATCAGCACCAGCACCGCGGCGGCGCCGGCGCCGGCGCCGGTCAGGTCGTAGCCATAGACCCGGCCGATCTCGCGCGCGTTCAGCACGAAGCTCAGCGAGACATAGGTGCCGGCCAGGAAAAAGAACGGCAGCAGGCAGGCATAATACAGCGCGATGTTGCCGATCTGCGGCTGCCAGGTCGCCTGGTTCTGCAATTGCAGCGGGTTGAACGGGTTGGTGGTGGTGAAATGGAACCCGACCGAAGCCGCCAGCACCATCGCCGCCGGCAGGCCCGCCAGCAGCCGGTCGCCGTTGCGGGCGAACGCATCGCGAAACAGCGCCAGCACCACGCCGCTGAGCGCGAAGCCGACCATGACGATCGAGATGACCCAGTAGCCATACTCCGACCATTTCGCGACCGCGAAGTAGCGGGTCAGCGCGATCTCGTAGCCGACCGCGCCGGCGGAGACCAGGAACAGCGGCAGCAGCGCAGCACCTGGGGTCTTCACAACAGAGTTCATCGCCAGTTTTTGCGCCAAATTTTACGATCGATGAAGTCGGTCAGCATTGCGTTGAAACGGGCCGGCTCGTCCACGAACACCGCATGGCCGGCATCGGCGAACAGCACCGTCTCGGCCGACCGGTGCCGGGCCACCAGATTCTCCGCCTGGCCGGTCCAGCGCGGACGGACCGCATACAGCACCGGCTTGCCGGTCGAATAGACCGCCTCGCGCCAGAAGCTACGCGGCACCGGATAGGCCAGCAGCGCCTTGGCGGCCGGTTCGGGGGTACGGAGGCAGGTCTGGGTCAGCCGGTCCAGCCAGACTTCCGACGGGTGACTGCGGAACATGCCGTGGACGAACTGGCGCATAAAAACCGCATATGGCAGCTTCGCCACACCCGGGATTGGCGGCGGCGGCGGCCTCGGGGCGGGTTCCTCGCCGATCGAGTTGTCGACCAGCACCAGCCCGGCGATGCGCTGATCGCCGGTTTCCTTCAGATAGGCCAGCGTGTCCAGCACGCCCAGCGACCAGGCGACGACCAGCACCGGCCGGCTTCCCAGCCCGGCGATCAGCTCGCCGATGTCGCGCCCGCGACGGACCGGCTCATAGCCGGAGCGGGCGATCTCGGACTCGCCCTGGCCGCGCGGGTCGAAGGCGATAACGTGATAGGATTTGGCAAAGAAGCTGATCTGTTGGTCCCAGATCCAGGCCGGCATGGTCCAGCCGGGGACAAAAACGAGGGTCGGTCGGTTGGCGCTGCCGGCCTCCAGATAATGCAGACGGACGCCGTCGCTGGTGGTGAAGAAGCGGTTCTCCGTCGCGCTCGCCGCCTGCACCCGCCCCGGCGGGAGGGTCCATAGTATCGCCATGGCCAGCAGCATTCCGGCCAGGACCCGCAAACCGGAAAATATCCTCATGGGACGCATGATGACCGGCAGGGGCCGTTGGCTGTCAATGCGAAGCCAGGTGGCCTCGGCCGTCCGGGCGCGCGGCTTGCGAGCCAGGGCGGCATCGGCCTATGCACTGGCCGGCATGAACACGCTGGACCCGACCCACGAGATTGCGCACACCCATGTCACATTCCCTGGAGGAATGACGCTGGAATGCGGCACGCATCTGCGTCAGGTGACGACGGCGTACCGCACCTATGGCACGCTGAACGCGCAAGCCAGCAACGCCATCCTGGTCTGCCATGCGCTGACCGGCGATCAATACGTCGCCGAGCGGCATCCGGCGACCGGCAAGGATGGCTGGTGGGACGCCGTGGTCGGGCCGGGGCGGCCGGTCGATACCGACCGCTTCTTCGTCATCTGCGCCAATGTGCTGGGCGGCTGCATGGGCAGCACGGGGCCCCGGAGCGCACGCGACGACTTGGATAATTTGGCTGGCGCACGCGACGACTTGGATAATTTGGCTGGCGCGCGCGACGATTTGGACCGGCCAGACCCGCCGGTGTGGGGAACCGAGTTCCCGCCGGTGACGATCGGGGACATGGTCTGCGCGCAAAAGCTGCTGATCGACCATCTGGGGATCGGCCGGCTGTTTGCGGTGATCGGCGGGTCGATGGGCGGCATGCAGGCGCTGGAATGGGCGGCGCGGTTTCCGGACATGGTGTTTGCCGCCATTCCGGTAGCGGCCGCTGCCTATCACTCGGCGCAGAACATCGCCTTCCACGAGGTCGGGCGACAGGCGATCTTCGCCGATCCGGACTGGAATGGCGGACGCTACTGGGAGTTTGGCAAAATCCCCGCGCGCGGGCTGGCGGTGGCGCGGATGTGCGCGCACATCACCTATCTGTCGGAGCAGGCGCTGACGCGGAAATTCGGCCGGCGGCTGCAGACCGCGCCGAAGGGGCCCGACGAGGCTATTGCCCTGTTCGGCGACATGTTCGAGGTGGAGAGCTATCTGCGCCACCAGGGCAGCACCTTCGTGCACCGGTTCGATGCCAATTCCTATCTGACCATCACCAGGGCGATGGATTATTTCGACCTGGCGGCCGAGCATGGCGGCGATCTGGCGGCGGCGTTCCGGGGCACCAAAACCCGATTCTGCATCGTGTCCTTCTCCTCCGACTGGCTGTTCCCGACCGCGGAGAGCCGGGCGATGGCGCGGGCGCTGAACCGGGCGGCGGCGAATGTGAGTTTTGTCGAAATTCCCACCGACAAGGGTCACGATGCGTTCCTGCTGGACGAGCCAGATTTCCACCGCACGCTGGCCGGCTTCCTGCAGGGCTGCGCGGTGCATGCCGGGCTGGCGGAATGGGGTCCTGGAAGGTGAACCAGTTGACGCCGGTTCGCCACGTGGCGAAGAACATGCGGGTGGATCTGCGGCTGATGGCCGAAATGATCGCGCCAGGGACCCGGGTGTTGGATATCGGCTGCGGCGACGGCATGCTGATCGAGCATCTGTTCCGGACCAAGCAATGCGACGCGCGCGGCATCGAGATCGACATGGCGGAGGTGACGCGCGCGGTGTCGCACGGGCTGCCGGTGATGCACGGTGATGCGGACAGCGATTTGCAGCACTATCCGGATGCGGCGTTCGACTATGTGGTGCTGTCGCGGACGTTGCAGGCGGTGGAGAAGCCGCGCGAGGTGCTGGCCCAGATGCTGCGGATCGGCACGCGGGCGGTGGTCAGTTTCCCGAATTTCGGCCATTGGCGGCTGCGGCTGCAATTGCTGCTGGGTGGGCGCATGCCGATGACGGCGACCTGGAACCGGCATTGGTACGAGACGCCGAACATCCACCCCTGCACCATCAAGGATTTCTTCGATCTATGCGCGCGCGAGGGGTACGCGGTCGAAAGCTGGCTGGCGGCCGACGATGCCGGAAGGCGCGGGCCATGGAAACGGTTCCGCCGGTTGGCCAATCTGTTCGGCGAACAAGGCCTATTTTTGCTGCGCAGGGCCTGACACGCGCCCGACCGGGAACTTATTCGTTCCGACTTAGTTAATCGGGCGCTAAACATCACGCCCAGCGGACCGGGTCCGCCGGGCATATCCTGCAGGGAGATCACCAATGTCTATTTTGGGCTGGCTGATTCTAGGCCTAATTGCTGGCTTCATTGCCAGCAAGATTGTCAATAAATCTGGCGAAGGAATGATCCTGGACATCGGATTGGGGATCGTGGGCGCCGTTGTCGGCGGGTTTTTGTTCAATCAATTCGGCGCGACGGGAGTAACCGGTTTCAACATCTACAGCATGTTCGTCGCGGTCATTGGGGCCGTCATCGTGCTGGTGCTGTATCACATGATCGTCGGACGTCGAGCGATTTGACGACGATTGGCGGATTTGGCGCCCGGTTTGGCGGCGGGGTTTAGTTCGCGAGCTAAAATCCCGCCATCGCCCGCATTTCCGAAGCGATGCGACCGGCCTGGCGCAACTCCCGCAACGTCGTCGCCTGGTCGCGCTTGGCCAAGCGGCGGCCTTGCGCGTCCGTCAACAGCGGGTGATGGGCATAATCCGGCGCCGGCCAGCCCATCAGCGCCTGGATCAGCCGGTGCAGGTCGGTGCATGGCTGCAAATCCATCCCACGCGTCACCAGCGTCACCCCTTGCCGCGCATCGTCGTGGGTAACGCATAGATGATAGCTGGCGGGGGAGTCCTTGCGCGCCAGCACGGCATCGCCGAATTTTTCCGGACGGCACAGGATCGTGCCCTGGTCGAGTTCGCGGTAGGTCAGTTCGTCGGGCACACAGGCCAGCGCCCGCGCCATGTCCAGCCGTAGCGCATATGGCGTTCCGGCGGCGATAAGCTGCCG
>JAYTXR010000072.1:0-6412 GCA_043742865.1 Acetobacteraceae bacterium | reverse complement strand
GTAATGTGAGATAAGGCATTCTGCGGCAACTTTTGAAGATCAAACCTGGACGCAGTTTCAGCAGGCGACCTCCTCGCATCCAATTCGCCTAAATTATCGATTTGCCACCCTGCCTCGCTCACTGGCAACTCAAACACTCCTCATAATCCGTCGAGGACCCCGCCCCCGCCGCCAGCGGCAATTGAGAAAAATCGTTCACCGGCACGCCCGTAAACTCATCCGGCCGAACCGCCTTCTCACTCACATTATCCGCCCGCGCGATCGACAGGCTGCGGCAGTAGTACAGCGACTTCATGCCGCGCTTCCAGGCCAGCATGTGGATCTGGTGCAGATCGCGCTTATGCACGTTGGCGGGGAGAAACAAATTCACCGACTGGCTCTGGCACACATACGGCGTGCGGTCGGCGGCGTGTTCGATGATCCAGCGCTGGTCCATCTCCAGGGCGGTCTTGAACACCGATTTTTCCTGCTCGGTCAGAAACTCCAGATGCTGCACGCTGCCCATGTTCAGCGTGATCGAGGACCAGACCTCGTCGCTGTCCTGGCCCTTCTGCTCCAGCAGCTTTTGCAGATGCCGGTTGCGCACGGTGAAGCTGCCGGACAGGGTTTTTTGCAGGAACACGTTGGCCGCGATCGGCTCGATGCCGGGGCTGGAATTGCCGGCGATGATCGAGATCGAGGCGGTCGGCGCGATCGCCATCTTGTTGGAGAACCGCTCCATAATGCCGTAATCGGCCGCATCCGGGCACGCCCCGCGCTCCTCGGCCAGCATCCGCGAGGCGGCGTCGGCCTGGCCGCGGATATGCTTGAACATCCGCAGGTTCCAGACTTTGGCGATCACGCTCTCGAACGGCACGTTCTGCGATTGCAGGAAGGTGTGGAACCCCATCACCCCAAGCCCGACCGAGCGCTCGCGCATCGCGGAATATTTGGCCCGCTCCATGCCCACCGGCGCGCGGTCGATGAAATCCTGCAGCACGTTGTCGAGGAAGCGCATCACATCCTCGATGAACAGCGGATGGTCCTTCCAATCCAACCAGGTCTCCAAATTCAGGCTGGACAGGCAGCACACCGCGGTGCGCTGCTGGCCGTGCTGATCGATGCCGGTGGGCAGGGTGATCTCGGAACACAGATTGGAGGTCCGCACCTCGAGCCCGGCCAGCTTCTGGTGCTCGGGGCGGTTGCGGTTCACCTGGTCGGAGAAGATCAGATACGGCTCCCCGGTCTCGATCCGCGCGGTCAGAATGCGGATCCACAAGGACCGCGCCGAGATGCTGCGGACATGCGCGCCGTCCTTGGGCGAGGTCAGGGTCCAGATCTCGTCGGCCTCGACCGCGCGCATGAACGCATCCGGCACCAGGATGCCGTGATGCAGGTTCAGCGCCTTGCGGTTCGGATCGCCCCCGGTGGGGCGGCGGATTTCGATGAACTCCTCGATTTCGGGATGGCTGACCGGCAGATACACCGCCGCCGAGCCGCGCCGCAGCGAGCCCTGGGAGATCGCCAGGGTCAGGCTATCCATCACCCGGATGAACGGGATGACGCCGGAGGTCTTGCCGACCGCGCCGACCTTCTCGCCGATCGAGCGCAGATTGCCCCAATAGCTGCCGATGCCGCCGCCCTTGGACGCCAGCCAGACATTCTCGTTCCACAGGCCGACGATGCCGTCCAGGCTGTCGGAAGCCTCGTTCAGGAAGCAGGAGATCGGCAGGCCGCGCTTGGTGCCGCCATTGGACAGCACAGGGGTGGCCGGCATGAACCACAGCCGGCTGATGTAGTCGTAGATGCGCTGGGCATGGCCGGCGTCATCGCCGTAATAGCTGGCCACGCGGGCGAACAAATCCTGGTAGCCCTCGCCGGGCATCAGATACCGGTCGTTCAGCGTGGAGCGGCCGAAATCGGTCAGCAGCGCGTCGCGCGAACGGTCGATCCGCACCTGATGGCGACCCTCCATCTGCACCGCATCCAGCATATCCGCACCCCCGGAATAGGTCATCTGGGAGTTCATCTGCGTTCCCTGCATCTTCCGGCACCTGTTTCCATGTCTTCGCTTGTCGCCTATCGAAGCGCGCTTCCCGCGTTCCGTCAACAAGATATAGTGATTTTCGGCGGGGTACCCACTAGATAAGCGCAAATGGCGCAATCGCTACTTCACGGCCCCGGCTGGCGGCCAGCATAACCCGGCTGTCAGGCCGCCCCAACCACGAATAACGCGGGGAGCTCTGTTCCCCCCAGGTTCCACAGCCTGTGAATAAATGGGACGGCGACTCGCGGGGCTCAAGCGGGCCGGGTCAGGCCAGGTATGCCGACAGCGCCGCGATCGATGCCCAGGCCAGCAGCAGCGTGGCGAGGGTGAACCGGGCATTCCACACCGCGCTGACCGTGTACGGGCTGACCCCGAGCCAACGCGCCGTCATGATGGCGCTGGCCGACATGGCGGTGACCGACACCGCGACCCCCCAGCCCAGCATGCAGGCGAAGGCCAGCACCGCCGGCTTGACGCCAAGCGCCGCCGAATCGGGAATTGCCGCCCCCAGCAATGCCACCGCGGCCACCGGATTGAGGCCGATCTGCCCGCAGGCCATCAGCAGCACCGGCACCCCCAAGGGGATCAGCAGCGGCGGCACATGCAGCAGCAGCGGCGCCAGCCCGCCGGCCGGCAGCGCGCCGCCCAGGGCCACGCCGATGAAGCCGGACCAGCCAAGAACATTCGCCTCGCCGCGCAAATTCGGCACCCGGGCGCGAAACCGACCCAGACGGCGGGCGATATACGCCAGGCCGAATCCCATGCCCCGCGCGCGAACCAGCCATCGTGCCTGCACCGCCAGCCAGCCCAGCGCCACCAACGGCACCACCAGGGTAACACCGGTCACCAGGGCGATGCCCAGCAGCGCGGAAACCCCCTCGGCCAATGCCATCACCAGCGCAACCAGCGCGATGATGCCGAAATGGATGGACCAGGTCTCCGCACTTGCTGGCCGGCGGGCCGGGGCGGCGTTGCGCGGATTGGCCAGCCGGTCATCGAGCCAGCCCAGCGCGCTCATTCCCACCGACACCAGCAAGGCGATCGGCAGCAGCCGCCCCATCGGGGCACCTGGCACGGCGGTGGAAACCACCGCGGTCATGACGTTCAACGGGCTCCAGCAATTCATCACCACGAAGCCGCGATAGACCGCCATCAACATGCGGCGCGCGCGCAGGCGCCGCACCGCTTCGGACCCCGACGCTGCCAGCGTGTTGGCGCGCATCACCATGGCGCCGAGCAATTCGATCGCGCCGTAGGACAGGATGACGGCGAAGACATGCCCGCCGATGGTCAAGGCCGCATAGCGCCGCCCGGGCGGCTGGGCGATCAGATGCTGGCCGCAGCGACGAACCAACGGCGAGGTCTCCGCCGCGTCGCGCAAGGTTGCCAGCGCCAGGAAGAACGCCGCGTAGGTGGCCCCCCGGCGCCAGGCGCGCAGAAACAACCCAACGGGATCCCCGCCATGGGCCGCCACCACGGCCAATCCAACCGCCCCCAGGGCTGCCATCGCGAGGAAAAACACTCGTCCATGCCGGCGCTGGTGGCGCCATTGCAACGTCAGGAACGCGACCAGCGCGAGGCCTGCGGCATCGCCTGCCATCGGCAAGCCGGCCAGTTGGTCGAGCAGCGTCGCGGCCCAGACAAAAATATAGAGCCAGCTGCTCAAAGGCGTATCCGTTCTCGTCGAGGAAGCCGCATCCTGCCCTGCCAATGCGCATCTGCACAGGGTTTGGCGCGTCTGGACAGGGTTTGCGGCGCCGCGTAACGCTCGGCTTTTTCCCGCACCCCCGGAGCAACCCATGCTGTTCGAGATGGACAAACTGAGCGAGCAGGACACCTACAAGCTGCTGATCTCCACGGTGGTGCCGCGCCCGATCGCCTGGGTGGTCACCCAGGACCTGGAGGGGGCGATCAACGCCGCCCCGTACTCGTTCTTCAACGCGGTATCCGGCAATCCGCCGATCGTCACCTTCGGCATTGGCGGACGGGCCGCCGGCGATGCCAAGGACACCGGCAACAATATCCGCCGCACCGGGCAGTTCGTGGTCAATCTGGTCAACAACGCCACCGCCGAGGCGATGAACATCACCGCCATCGACTTTCCCCATACCGTGAACGAGTTGCAGGAAGCCGGACTGACCCTGACCCCATCGAGCAAGATCAAGCCGCCGCGAATTACCGAGAGCCCGGTGGCATTCGAGTGCGAGCGCCTGGTGACCATCGATGTCGCCGATGACCGCACGATCGTGCTGGGCCGGGTGCTGGCGATCCACATCGCCGATGACTGCGTGCTCGATCCGGTGAAATGCTACGTGGACACCCCAAAACTGGACCTGATTGGGCGCATGCACGGGCGCGGCTGGTACGCCAGGACGACGGACCGGTTCGAAATGCCGCGCATCGATCTCGATGGCTGGAACCGTAAGACCTAGCGCCTAGCCGGTCCGCGACTTGGTGGCCCTCCCCGGACTCGAACCGGGACGCCCGTTAGAGCTCGCGATTTTGAGTCGCGTTCGTCTACCAATTCCGACAGAGGGCCGTTCGGCGCTTGGTTAGCATGGGATTCGGGACTGTCAAATGCGGCTGGGGCGGAATAGGCTCTCCCGTCGCCACGGAGGTAGCATGTCCCATATCGTGAAGTCGGAAGCCGAGCTCGAGGCGCTGTACGGTCTGCCCTCCGGTGCCGCGGTGATCAAGGAGATCGACCACATCTCCGAGCACTACAAAACCTTCATCGAAGCCTCGCCATTCGTCGTGCTTGCCACCTCCGGCCCCGACGGGCTGGACTGCACGCCGCGCGGGGACCCCGCCGGGTTCGTGCGCGTGGTGGACCGCCACACCGTGATGATGCCGGACCGGCGCGGCAACAACCGGCTGGACACGCTGCGCAACCTGGTGCGCGATCCGCGCATCGCGCTGCTGTTCCTGATCCCCGGCGACGGCCGCACACTCCGGATCAATGGCCGCGCCGAGATCAGCACCGACCCCGCGCTGGGGGCCTCGTTCACCATGGAGGGTAAAATTCCGCGCAGCGTGATCGTGATCACCGCCGAGCGCGTTTACACGCAGTGCCCAAAGGCACTGATGCGCTCCCGGCTATGGGACCCCAGCCGGCATATCGACGCCAACACGCTGCCCAGTTCGGGGGTCATGATGCAGGCGTTGCAGCAAAGCTTTGACGCCGAGACCTACGATCGCGACTACCCGCAGCGGCTTAAGGAAACCATCTATTAGGCTGCGAAACGTCTTTCGCGCCGGGCCAACTGCCAGAAACGCCACCTACAGAAACACCCACAGAAACGCTGAGGAAATCATGAAATTACTGCTGGCCAGCGTGATCGCGTTCGGCCTATCGGCGCTGCCGGCTGCCGCCCAATCGGGTTGGCCCGGCCGCATCGAGATCCTGCCGGTGAACAGCCGGACGCTGACCGGGGCAGAGTTCCTGAGCGGCAGCGCGCCCGGGCGGGAGGTGCTGCTCGGTGGCGAATTGCGCCTGCCGTTGGGCGCGGGCGCGAAGGTACCCGCGGTGGTGCTGGTGCATGGCTCGGGCGGCATCAGCGCGGGACCGGATTACTGGGCGCGGGCGTTCAACGAAATCGGCGTGGCGGTCTTCATCCTCGACTCATTCTCGGGACGCGGCATCGTCAGCACGGTGGAAGATCAGGAGCAGCTGAACTCCCTTTCCATGATGGTGGACGCCTATCGCGCTTTGGACGTGCTGGCCGCGCATCCGCGTATTCGTGCGGACCGGATCGCCGTGATGGGATTTTCCAAAGGGGCCGTAGCCGCGGTCTATTCGGCGATGGACCGGTTTCGCACCGCCCATGGCAGCGCCAACCGCTTCGCCGCCCATATTGGCTTCTATACGCCGTGCAATACCCATTATGAGGGCGACGTGACGCTGGCGCCGGTGCCAATCCGCCTGTTCCACGGCATCAGCGACGACTACGTCAACATTATTCCCTGTCGCGACTTCACCGAACGCCTAAAATCTGCCGGCGTGGACGTCACCCTCTCCGAATATCCCGACAGTCAGCACGGCTTCGACAGCCCGACCAGTCCGCCCATCTTCGCGGTGCCCAAGGCGCAGAGCACCCGTAACTGCCGCCTGAAGGAAGGGCCGCAGGGCAGCATCCTGAACGCGGAAACCGGCCACCCCTTCAGCCTGAAAACCGATCCCTGCGTCGCGATTGGCGCCCATGTCGGCCACAACCAGGCGGCGACCGACGCGGCGCGCAAGGAGGTGCAAATCTTCGCGCGGGAAAAGCTGCTTAATTGAAGCACTGCTTATACCACCCGTCCTAATTCCTGACTCCATGGGGGTTCCCAAAGTGCGCCGGGCTTGATTCCCTAGCGTTGCGGCCGATTCGCGGCGTTGGGAGCTCA
>JAYTXR010000071.1:0-7323 GCA_043742865.1 Acetobacteraceae bacterium | reverse complement strand
ACTTTTTTCCGCTGCTTGTCCTTCAGCCGCAATGCCAGCTTGCCGGCAGTGGTGGTCTTGCCCGAGCCCTGCAGGCCGACCATCAGGATCGGCACCGGGGACACGGCGTTGAGGTTGATTTCCACCGCACCGGCGCCGCCGAGCGCGTCGATCAGCGCGTCATGGACGATTTTGACAACCTGCTGGCCCGGCGAGACCGAGCGCAGCACTTCCGCCCCCACGGCGCGCTCGCGCACCTTGGCGATGAAATCGCGGACCACCTCCAGCGCGACGTCGGCCTCCAGCAGCGCCAGGCGAACCTCGCGCAGCGCCTCGGTGACATCGGCCTCGCTCAGCGCGCCCCGGCGGCGCAGCTTATCGAAGACCCCGGATAATTTGTCGGATAGCGCCTCGAACACGACCGATACCTCAAACGCAAATGACGCCGCTGCGCGAACCCTCGCGGAGCGGCGGAGCCCCCGCGTCAGGCGGGGACCGGGTGATCTGGATCACCTGGATCGACGCGGTATGGTCAATTCCAGTTCCGAAGTCAAGAAACCCCATATCGGCCACCGGGCAATCGCTTGAACAAATCCCAGGGGTAAGCCCAGGGATGGCGATTGCGGCGAGTGGTTGCTACGCCTGCTTGCGTCGCCAGATCATCGCGCAACCTGAGGCGTAGCATCCCTCATGATTAAATTGGCGGACAACGGCCTAATCTATGTTTGCCTAGCCGTGGCGGTCAGTATCGCCTATATATTGTGCGTCAGGAGACACTTCATGGCAACAGACCCGCCGACCTTCTCTCTGGGGATCCCTTCTCGGCAAAGCGCGGCCGACCTCTCGATCGAAAGCGTGACCCCGTCGATGGTTACGGACCAGGAATTCCCGATGTTAGCGGTGAAAGGGCTGACGATGGGGATGGAAAATGTGCGGGTTGCCACTCAGATAGTACTGGGCAGGGACGAGGCGTTGTTGGGCACGATCCCGCACTCGCCCAGCGAGACAGGGGACGTTTCGCAGCAAGCCATGTTTCAGGACATCGACGCCACCTTGACGCGCCTTGAAAACGGCATTGCCGCTGAGCGCACAGCCATGGACGGGTTGCTGGATCGCCTCATCGGCAAAGCAGCGTAGTCACCAATGGCGGTCTGGGGCGTGCCGGCGCGGTTGTGGACGGTTGCACGCAAGCTTGAAGAACTGTTGGAGCTTCAGGGCAAGACCAGGCTGGCACTGGAAGCCGTGAATGCTCGGTTGCGCGCCATGGAAGACCGGATGATGCATTTGGAAGCAGGGCGGGAGCAAATAATCACGGAAGCCAGGGCCGCCGCCGGCATTGCGGCCACAGGTCTGGCCGGCTCAATGATCTCTGATGTGGTCACACGGGTTACGCGGATCGAGATGCGGCAGGAGGACATCCAACGCCGCCTGCCACCTCCAGCCTGATTTTTCTCGCGCGGGCACCGGTGCTGAACGACCTTCAAGAGCTAGCGATGAAGCCACGTTTATGAGCGATGACGACGACCGAATCCTGGACGCCATCGCCACGCTCGTGCCGCCGCTGCTGGGCGCGCTGGAAGCCTTGCGCCATTTGGCCCGGCACATGGACCCGGCCGGGATAGCCGATCATCTGGCCGCGATCGGTGCGCCGGAAGTTGCTTTGCGAGAGGCTCTGGCGCCGTTTCGCTCGCTCGGCTGGCCCGACCATCTGATGGCTTTCCGCGACCATCTGACTCTGGCCGCCGAAACCACGATCCAGGCTTTCGAGGGCCTGTGCGCCGCCATCGCAGCGCCCGACGGCCTGCGGCAGGCTTTCGGCGCCATCCGCCTGCTGCCGCGCGCGCTGGCGGCGCTATATCCCCTCACGACAGCCCTGCCGGTCATCAGCCGGTTCTTCCTGGAGCCCGATCGGCGCGAGGACACCGCCCTGCTGGCCCGCTTGCGCGACGCCAATCCCGCGCCGGCAAACACCGGCATCCTGCACATCGACAACGACCGCAAAACCCGCGGCGGCGTGTCCATCTACGTGCCGGAATATTACGACGCCGCAAAAACCTATCCGTTGGTCATGGCGCTGCACGGCGGCACCGGCCATGGCAGCGCGTTCCTGTGGAGCTGGGTCGTCGCCGCGCGGACCCATGGCGCGATCGTGCTGGCCCCGACCGCTTGGGGCGACACCTGGTCGCTGATGGGACCCGATCTGGACAGCGAGAACCTGGCGGAAAAGCTGCAATTCGCGCGCAAAACCTGGAACATCGACCCCGCCCGCCTGCTGCTGACCGGCATGAGCGATGGCGGCACGTTCACCCTGCTCAGCGGCTTGCAGACCGACAGCCCCTTCACCCACCTCGCGCCATGCGCCGCCAGCTTCCATCCGATGCTGGTGGAGTTCGCCGAGCCGTCGCGGCTGGCCGGACTGCCGATCCATCTGACCCATGGCGCGCTCGACTGGATGTTCCCGGTGCGCACGGGCCGCATGGCCGCGCAAAGCCTCGCCGGCGGCGGCGCCAAAATCACCTACCGCGAGATCGAGGACCTGTCGCATGTCTATCCGGTGGACGAGAACCCAAACCTGCTGGAATGGCTGATGGCCTCCAGCGGCACCGGCTAGCCTAACGCGGCGTATGCACGATCTCAGTGCCGCCATTGGGGCGGGTGATCGTCGTGGTCCCATTGCCGTTTTGCGTCGCGGTGCCGATGCCGCCATTTGGCATCACCAGCGGTTCGGATCGGGGATTGCCGCCGAGGCCGACGGCCGGCCCCCGCTGGGTCAGGAATGGTTGTCCCGGCGCGGCCGGGGTCGCATTCCCCACCGCCCCGGTCGGATTGGTCGAGCGGGAGATGGCCCCGGTGGGATTGGTCGACTGGGCCATCGCCACGCCGCCGATGGCCATCCCAAACCCAAGCATTGCAAACCCAGGCAGCGACAGAGCGAATTTGACCATAGTGTTTGGTTCCCTGACCGAAAGCCCACCCTTGCCGTCGCTACGCCGGCAGGTCGATCCGGTAGAACCGCAGCGCGTTGCCGGCAAAAATCTTTGCCCGGTCCTCCACCCGCAGCCCCGCCAGCGCCTGCTTGTAGCTGGAACACAGGTAATCCCAGCTGCCCTTCAGCCCGTCCACCGGATAGTTGGACGCGAACAGGCAGCGATCCGGCCCGAAAATCTCCACCATGAACAGGATCAGTCCTCGGTTGGCCGCCAGGGTCCAGGGCTGGCCGGCCACGCAGAGGCCCGACAGCTTCACATGCACGTTCGGGCAGGCCGCGATCGCCAGCATCCCGCGCCGCCAGCCGGCAAGCGACTCGGCGTCGCGGTCCCAGGGATAGCCGGAATGGTTCAGCATAATCGCCAGGTCCGGCAGCTCGCGGCAGACCTCGGCGGCTTCTTCCAGATGGTACCACGGCACCCGCAAATCCCAGGACAGGCCATATTTGACCAACAGCCGCAGCCCATTGCGCCAGACCGGATCCTGCAGCGATCGCGGCTGGCCGCGCACCGAGTCCCGTTCCCGGGCGGTCGCCCCGATGATCGGCTTGGTGCGGATGCCGCGCATCCGCTTGCAGGCGGCCTGGCGCGCCAGGATTTCCTCGGCGTTCGGCGTATCCACCCAGGCATGCCCCACCATCACGTCCGGCATCCCGTGCGCCGCGTGCTGGCCCATCACCCAGTCGGTTTCCTCCAGCTGCTGGGCGCGGTTGCACTCGGCCTCGATATGCACCGTCGCGATGACGTTGTGCAGCGCCGTGTCGCGGCGGTATTCCGCCGGCAGATAATTCCGGCAGAACGAGGAATAATCACCCAGCCAGTTATGTTCGGGATGTTTCAGCCAGGCGTAATCGATCGGGCCATCCAGGTCCCAGAGATGATGATGCGCGTCCACCACCGGCAGATCGTCGTAGAATCCGCGGTCCATCCGTCATCCTCCCCCGAAATGGTCGATGCCAAGGCGATTGCCGAAAACAGACCACCCAACCGCTTTGCCCGCAAGGAATGAAAATCTGCTGCAAACGGCCTTGAAATTTGCCATCCTTTGTCCCTGACCCGTGTCCTTGACACTCTTATAACCCCCCTGTAGCAACCGAGCGCCGTCCGGCGGGGCAACCCGCAGGAGCGAACATGAGCGAACAGTCAGGCGGCGGCGACCCTTCCTTCGAGGACAGGCTGGCCTCCGCCCGCATCAGGCGGGGTCTCGACACCCCCGAGCCAGGACCGGAGGGACAGAAGCCCTTCTCGCCCTGGGGGATCGGCCTGCGGGTTGGAACGGAGCTGGTCTCCGCGCTGCTGGTGGCACTCGCCATCGGCTGGGCGTTGGACCGCTGGCTCGGGACCAGGCCGATACTGCTCGCGGTGTTCGTGCTGATCGGCGGGGCGGCGGGGGTGCTGAATGTTTGGCGCCTGTTCAAACAGACGCCAAAGCTTTAGAGCCTGTTGCCTGTTTGGCGATGCATATAGAGAATTAAGGACCGGGAAATTGGCGGCCGAACATACCATCGACGCGCTTGGCCAGTTTAAGCTCACTCCCGTGCTGGGTGCGCTCGGAGCATCGGTCAACTTTACCCAGTCCAACCTGATGATGGTGATCGCCGGCGGGCTGACCCTGGCGCTGCTGTATTTCGGCATGCGCCCGCGCGCCATCGTGCCGGGCCGGCTGCAGGCCGCGGCGGAAATGTCGTATAATTTCGTCCACGATATGTGCATCGCGCAGATCGGGCCGGAGGGGAAACGCTTCTTCCCGTTCGTCTTCACGCTGTTCTTCTTCGTGCTGATGGGCAATCTGCTCGGCCTGCTGCCGTATTCGTTCACCTACACCAGCCATATCGCCGTCACCGCCACACTGGCGGTCGCCGTGATCATCCTGGTGACCGGGGTGGCGGTGTTCACCCATGGCACCACGTTCTTCACCACCTATTTCTTCCCGCCCGGCGCGCCGAAACTGCTGGCGCCAATCATCGTGCCGGTCGAGATCATTTCCTATCTGTCCCGCCCGGTCAGCCTGTCCATCCGACTATTCGCCAACATGGTGGCCGGGCATGTGATGTTCGAGGTATTTGCCAGCTTCACGGTGATGCTCGCCGGCTCCGCCATGCTCGGCCATCTTGGCCCGGTCATCGCCATCGGCCCGATCGCGCTGAACGTCGTGCTGGTCGGCTTCGAATTGCTGGTCGCCTGCCTGCAGGCTTACGTGTTCGCCATCCTGACCTGCATCTACCTCCACGACGCAGTGCACCTGCACTGACCTGCACAACACAGTGCATCTGCACCAAGCCGTTCGGACCAATTTCTCTCTATCACGCTGCCTCTCTCCACTCTGAAGGAAGATTCTCATGGACGCTGCTATCGCCAACATCCAAGCCTTTAAGGCCCTCGGGGCCGGTATCGCCGTCATCGCGCTGGCCGGAGTCGGCATCGGCATCGGCAACATCTTCTCCTCGCTGGTGACCGCGGTCGCCCGCAACCCCTCGGCCCGCGACCAGGTCTTCGGCCTCGGCATTCTCGGCTTTGCGCTGACCGAAGCGGTGGCGCTGTTCGCGCTGCTGATCGCGTTCCTGATCCTGTTCACCTGATCCGTATCCGCAGGGAGCCGGGCGTCTCGGGGCGCCTGGACATGACCGTGATCCGTTTAGCGACCGCCGCCCTTCTGTTGATACCCAATGCCGTCTACGCGGCGGAGGGTATGCCGCAGCTCGATTTCGCCAACCGGCTGACGATCGCGCAGATCGTCTGGGGCGTGATCATCTTCGTCGTGCTGTATCTGCTGCTGTCGCGCTGGGCGCTGCCGCAGGTAAGCTCGGTGCTGGCAACCCGCGAGGCCACCATCAGCGCCGATCTGAACACCGCCCGCACCGCCAAGGCCGAGGCGGACGCAGCGATGACGCAGCTGAACGACGCCACCCAGCAGGCCCGCGCCGAGGCGCAGTCGGCGATTGCCAACGCCATCGATACCGCCAAGCAGCAAGCCGCCGCGCGCTCGGCGGAGTTGAATGCGAAGCTGGAGGCGCAGATCGGCGCCGCCGAACAGCGCATCGGCACCGCCCGGATCGCCGCCCTTGGCGCCCTGCGCGAAGTCGCCACCGATACCGCCAACACCGTCATCGCCCGGCTGACCGGCGTGGCGCCGGACAGCGCCCGGGTGAACGGCGCCGTCGGCGCCCTGCTGGCCGCGCGCGGCCAAGCCTAATTCAGAAATTGGGTTGATCTAGAAGAAAGCCACCATCATGCACGAAGAAAGCGTTTTCCAGGATCCCCGCACCTGGGTCGCCATCGCCTTCGTCCTGTTCTTCGTGCTGTTCGGCCGCAAGCTTTGGGCCGCGCTGACCAAGATGCTGGACGCCCGCGCCATCGCGGTCCGCGCCGAGCTGGACGAAGCCGCCCGCCTGCGCCGGGAAGCCGAGGCGATGCTGCGGGACGCCCAGGCCAGCCGTGCCGCCGCGTTGCACGATGCGAAGGCGCTGCTGGAAGGAGCGAAGCAGGAGGCCGGCCGGCTGGCCATTGCCGCCGCGCAGGAAGCCGAACACGCCGCTTCCCGGCGCGAGAAGATGGCCATGGACCGCATCGCCGCGGCCGAGAAGGCCGCCGTGGACAGCGTTCGCTTCATGGCCGCCGAAATTGCCACCGAAGCCGCCCGCCAGGTCATCGCCGAGGGTCTGTCGGCGGAAGCCGGTGCCAGCCTGATCGATACCGCGATTGCCCAGCTTCCCGCCGCATTGGCGCCGCGCCGCGCCGCCTGACCTCTCGCCCGCCTGACCGCCCGCCCTCCCGCATGGCAGCCACGCGGTAATTCCCGGTCTGCCGGCCGAACACGCCGCTATGTTGCTGCGATGACCTTGTGGACATTGAAAACGCGAATTAGCCCCCCGGCCGCCTGATCAGGCAGCCGGTCCGGTCCGTTTTCACGCCGATCTCCTTCCCCGTCCAAGGTCCTTTTTCATGTCATTCCCCGATGCCGGCGCCGATGCGCCGAGTGTGGTTTCGGTTCGCTATATGGTCGATGCCGATGCCAGTCCCGGCCTGCTGTCGCGCCTGCTGCAACCCTTCGCCAAGCGCGATGTAACCCCGGACCGCATGTGGTCGCATCGCAGCGACAACACCATGCATGTCGAATTCGCCGTGCACGCTTTGCCGGCCGAATACGTCCATATGATCGAGGGCAATCTGCGCCAGGTCATCGGCGTGCTTAGCGTCGTCCCGATCCTGTCCGAACGAAACAGCCTGGCCGCCTAGTCTAGAGCATGATGAGTTTAGCTTGAAGCATATCCGGAGTTCTGGAGGTATCGGCCGCACTCGTCTGGCTTGAAGTGGTCGAGTAGCTCTCCGCTGCGCTTCCATGTGGCTTCGACAGTTC
>JAYTXR010000070.1:0-10704 GCA_043742865.1 Acetobacteraceae bacterium | reverse complement strand
ACGGCGTTGTTCAGCACAAGATGCGAGGCAAGGTCGCGGTAGGGGACCCCGCCCTGGATCAGTTCGTCGACCGCAACGGTCAAATCGGCATCCACTTCCCGCAGCGCATCGAGCGGCAGGTCCTGGTCGGAAATCAGGCGGTTTGACGCGGGTTGGGCTGAAGCGGGCGTTGGGGGCGGTGTCGCGGTGGCGGCCGGTGCAGATGCCGGCGCCGATAGCGCCGCCCGAAACGCGTCGGCGTCGATCCGGGCCGCATGCAGCCTGCCCTGCAGCAGCGGCAGAGATCCGCGGGTCACGGAAACCTCGCCGTCCAACCCTGCCTGCGGCATCACCACCTGCAAATCATGCAGCGTGAAGCCCGAGAACAATCCGGGTTTGCCGGCAAGATCGGTCAATCTTGTATGCGCGCTGATCGCCCCCAATGGCGCAAGCGGGGTGCGAACCAGGCCCGACAGGGCGGCCAGGTCCGGAATGTCGGCGCCGAGGCGGAGATCCGCACCCGACAGCCGGGCCGGGTCGGCGATTGTGCCGACCGCCGAAAAACTGGCACCGGCGGAGGCGAGCGTCAGGTCGAGGTTCAACGGGCGGTCGGGGCCGGCGAACAGCGCGTCCGACGGACCGATGCTGCCGGACAGCGTCAGCGCCACGGCATCGGCGGTGGCGGTCATGGACAGGCGGATCGGCTGATCCGGCGCCTCGGTGGTCAGGCTCAGGGCGCGGATCGCCAGCACCACCGGGGCGGCCATCCGGGCATTGCGATAGCTTATCTGGCCGTCGTCGATCTCGATCCTGCCGACGCGGATGGCGGGGGAAGCGGCATTGGCTGGCGCGGCGTTCGCCGGTTCGGCTCCCGGGTGTTCAGCGCGCGGTGTTTCGGCGAGCGGCGGCGCGAAGCGCCAGTTGCCCACCCCGGCCGTGTTCAACTCGAGCAGGATGTCGGCGCCGTGGAGGACCAGGCGATCGATCTCGATCCGCCGGTGCAGCAGCGGCATCAGCGCCACCTGCAAATCCAGCCGCTTCAGCGCCGCCATCTGCGGCCGGGAAAATCCCGGCGGATTGGACAGCGTCGCATCGGTTAGCTCGAGGCTCGGATGCAGCCCGGGGACCAGGCGGATCGGGCCGGCGATGACCAGTTCCCGCCCGGTCGCGGCCAGCACCGCGGCGACGATCCGCGGCTTGGCACTGTCGGCATCGAACATCGCGATCACCGCCAGTACGGCCAGTCCCGGCAACAGGACCGCCGCCGCGAGCACGATCGCCAGCAGCCGCCAGACACCGCGGCGCGGCCGGATGCTTGCCATGCGTCAGGCCCGCGCCCGGCGAACCGGGGCCTGCGCCTCCGGGGCGGTGAAGCCGAGCGTGGCGAAGGTTTCGCGCATATGGGCCGGCAATCCGGCCTCCACGGTCAGCGTGCCGCCGGCCGGGTGGGGCAGACTCAGCGCGCGGGCATGCAGATGCAGTTTTTCCGACAGGCCTTCCACGAACGCCGACCCGGTGCCGTTATGATCGGGCCTGGCGTATTTCTCATCGCCCAGGATCGGCGCGCCGATGGCCACGCAATGCACCCGAAGCTGGTGCGTGCGCCCGGTCAGCGGCTTCAGCTCCAGCCAGGCCAGCTTTCGCGCCGCGTGGTCCAGCGTCTGGAAATCGGTGACGGCGCGCGCGGCTTCCTTATCATCGCGCTCGGCCGGTTCGGTATGCTCGCCGCGCGGCCCGCCGACGCGTTTCAGCGGCAGATCGATGCGGCCCTCCACCGGAACCGGACGCCCGGCGACCACCGCCCAATAGGTCTTTTCAACGTCGCGCGAGCGGAACGCGCTGGCCAGCCTGGCGGCCACACCGGGGGTGCGGGCCAGCACCAGCACGCCGGAGGTGTCGCGATCCAGCCGGTGCACCAGACGCGGGCGGTGTTCGGAGCCAAAGCGCAGCGCGTCCAGCATGCCGTCAAGATGGCGGGTGATACCCGGCCCGCCCTGGACCGGCAGGCCGGGCGGCTTATTCAGCACGATCAGCTCGTCGTCTCGATAGAGCACGGATTTTTCCAGATCCTTCAGCATGCCGGGATCGGGCGGCGCGGTCGGGGCCGCGGCCTTGCGAACCGGGGCGGCCGGCAGCGGCGGCACGCGCATCGCCTGGCCGGGGGCCAGCCTTGTGGCGGCATCGGCGCGCTTGCCATCCAGGCGTATTTGCCCGGTGCGGCAGAGCTTTTGCACAGCCCCTTGCGTCACCCACGGGAAATGCCGGCGGAACCAGCGGTCCAGCCGGATGTCGGCCTCGTCGGTGGTGACGTAGAGCAGAATGGGGCGAGAATGGGCGGGATCGAGGGAGACGGTCATTGCCCGCGTTCATCGCGCAATTTCTGCCAATAGGCCAGCCGTTTGCCGATCTCGCGCTCGAAGCCGCGGTCTTCCGGCGTGTAGAACTCCACCCGGCGCATGCCATCGGGGAAATAGTTCTGGCCGGAAAACGCGTCCGCGGCGCCGTGGTCGTAGGCATAGCCGGCGCCGTAGCCAAGTTCCTGCATCAGCTTCGTCGGCGCGTTCAGGATATGGGTCGGCGGCATCAGGCTGCCATTGGCTTTCGCCGCGGCGCGGGCGGCGCCAAACGCCTTGTAGACCGCGTTCGATTTCGGCGCGGTGCCCAGATAGACGACCGCCTGGGCGATGGCCAGTTCACCCTCCGGACTGCCCAGCCGCTCATAGGTTTCCCAGGCCGCCAAGGTCTGGGCCAGGGCGCCGGGGTCGGCCATGCCGATATCTTCGGCGGCGAAGCGGACCAGGCGGCGGGCGATGTAGCGCGGGTCCTCGCCGCCGTTCAGCATCCGCGCGAGCCAGTACAGCGCCGCGTTCGGGTCCGATCCGCGCAGCGATTTATGCAGCGCGGAGATCAGATTATAATGCTCCTCGCGATCCCTGTCGTACAGCGCGGCGCGGCGCGCGAGCAGCGAAGAAAGCTCGGCGGCGTCGAGCTGGGCGGTGTTGTCGGGCAGCGCGAAAACCTGCTCGGCCATATTCAACAGATAGCGCCCGTCGCCATCCGCCATGGCCCGCAGCGCATTGCGCGCCTCTGTGCCGAGCGGCAGCGGGCGGGCGAATTCCGCCTCGGCGCGGTCCAGCAACAGCTCCAGCGCAGGATCGTCGAGTCGGCGCAGCACCAGCACCTGGCAGCGCGACAGCAGCGCGCCGTTCAGCGCGAAGGACGGGTTTTCGGTGGTGGCGCCAACCAGAACGACGGTGCCATCCTCGACAACCGGCAAGAAACCATCCTGCTGGGCGCGGTTGAAGCGATGGATCTCATCGACGAACAGCAGCGTTGCCTGTCCGCCTCGGCGCCGCCTGCCCGCCTCCTCAAAGCTGCGTTTGAGGTCGGCGACGCCGGAGAATACCGCCGAGAGCTGGACGAAATGCAGCCCGGCATCCGCTGCGAGAAGACGGGCAATCGTGGTCTTGCCAACCCCCGGCGGTCCCCAAAGAATGAGCGAGGCGAGCGAGCCGCGCGCCAGCATGCGCGTCAGCGTACCATCCGGGCCGAGCAAATGATCCTGACCCACCACCTGATCCAGGGCGCGCGGCCGAAGGCGGTCCGCCAACGGGCGAGCCGCACGATGCTCGGGCGTCTCCGGCAGGGAGGCTGGACCGAACAGGTCCTCGGGATCGACTGAAACGGGCACCACGGGCACGGCGTTATACCAGAGTTCGGAGTTCCAAAGTTCGGCGCCAAGGTTCAGCTTGCGGTACCGGTCGTCAGGAGCTGGCTCGTTTCTGCCGGTCCGCCACGCGAGGCCGACCTAGATGGGGCCACCCGAGATGGGTATAGCGGAATCCCGCCGGGTATTTAAGGCCCATACCCAGCAGGCGGTCGAACAGAATATGAGCGGTCCAGATCAGGGCCAATGACGGGATGACGGCAATGCCGAGCAAAAATCCCGCTATGCCCAGCGTAATGGGGCCGATGGTGGAGTGGGCCACATTATAGGCCACCGCACCGGCCCTTGGCCCCAGCAGATAGAACAGCAACGAAAAATCCGGGACCAGAAATAACAGGGCGAAATAGCCCCAGCCGAAACCGGTCACGGCATAGAAGGCGACGCAAATCACCAGGCCGGCGACGCCTTCGACGCGCAGAATCTGACGCACCACCCCCGTGACGGCCGCGGGGTCGTCGGGGGAGGCGGAGCAGTTTGCAGCGCCGGTGGGAAGCGGGCTGATCATCAGCGTCTCAATAACATCAAAGGCCGCTTCTGGCGAATAAAGCGAAGGGACAGAAAGACGGAATACCCCCGCTATTCGCGCCCTTGAAGTTTATTCGAGGCGGCCTTCGTCCGTAGGAGCGAGACGAGGCGTTACGCCGCCTCGTCTTCCTCGCGCTCCTGCACGGGGCCGCTATCGAGGCCCTTGGCGGCGGGATCGCGGTCCACCAGCTCGATCACCGCCATGTTAGCGCAATCGCCGTAGCGCACGCCAGCCCTCAGCACTCGGCAATAGCCACCGGGGCGGGCCTTGTAGCGATCCGCAAGAACGCCGAACAATTTGGCGACGATGACGTTGTCGCGCAGTTCCGCATAGGCCTGACGGCGCGCATGCAATCCGCCGCGCTTGCCCAGCGTGATCAGCTTCTCCGCCACCGGGCGCAATTCCTTCGCCTTCGGCAGCGTGGTGGTGATCTGCTCGTGCTTGATCAGCGCGTGCGCCATGTTCCTGAACATGGCCAGACGATGGCTGGAGGTAACACCGAGCTTTCGGCCGGCAACACCGTGACGCATAGAAAATTCTCCTTTAGCGAAGCGGGATCAGAACGGCCCCGATTGAGCCGTCTTAGAACGTCTCGTCCAGACGCTTCGCCAGATCCTCGATGTTCTCCGGCGGCCAGCCCGGCACGGGCTGTCCCAAAGTCAGGCCCATGGTGGTCAGGACCTCCTTGATCTCGTTCAGCGATTTGCGGCCGAAATTCGGCGTCCGCAGCATTTCCTGTTCGGATTTCTGCACGAGGTCGCCGATATAGACGATGTTGTCATTCTTCAGGCAATTGGCGCTGCGAACCGACAATTCCAGCTCGTCCACCTTGCGCAGCAGGTTGCGGTTGAACGGCAGGTCATCCTGCACTTCCTCGTGGCGAACCTGCTGGGGCTCGTCGAAGTTGATGAACAGACCCAGCTGATCCTGCAGGATGCGGGCCGCGAGGGCGACGGCATCCTCGGGCGTCACCGCGCCGTTGGTCTCGACCTGCAGCAGCAGCTTGTCGAAATCGGTCACCTGGCCGACGCGGGTCGGTTCCACCCGGTAGGAAACGCGGCGCACCGGCGAGTAGATGCTGTCCACCGGGATCAGGCCGATCGGCGCGTCTTCCGGGCGGTTGACGCTGGCGGGCTGATAGCCTTTGCCTAGATTGACGGTGAACTCCATGCCGAGCTTCACCCCGTCATCGAGCGTGCACAGCACCAGATCAGGGTTCATGATCTCGATCTCATGCGTGCCCTGGATCTGGCCGGCGCGCACTTCGCCCGGGCCGGTGGCCGACAGGCTCAGCCGCTTGGGGCCTTCGCCATGCATGCGAAGCGCGAGCTGCTTGATGTTCAGCACGATGTCGGTCACGTCTTCGCGCACGCCGGGAATGCTGCTGAATTCATGCAGCACGCCGTCGATCTGCACCGCCGTGACCGCGGCACCCTGCAGCGACGACAACAGGATGCGCCGTATGGCGTTGCCCAAAGTCATGCCGAAGCCGCGCTCCAGTGGTTCGGCCACAATGGTCGCCACACGCGAGGGGTCCGAACCGGGCTCGACCTGAAGCTTCTCCGGCTTGATCAGCGACTGCCAGTTCCGCTGGATAACCGCGCTCTGTCTCATTCAGATTTCCTTTACCAACCTACAACAGCGAAGAAACCCGGCGCCGCCGGGCTCTGTCCGAATCCCGGAACGGGATCAGACCCTGCGGCGCTTGCGCGGCCGGCAGCCGTTGTGGGGAATGGGGGTCATGTCGCGAATGGCGGAGATCGAGAAGCCAACCGCCTGCAGCGCGCGCAACGCGCTCTCCCGGCCCGATCCCGGACCGCTCACCTCAATCTCGAGCATTTCCATGCCATGCTCGCGCGCCTTCTTGCCAGCATCCTCGGCCGCGACCTGCGCGGCGTACGGCGTGGATTTCCGGCTGCCCTTAAAACCCTGGCTGCCAGCCGAGGCCCAGGCGATCGTGTTGCCCTGGGCATCGGTGATGGTGATCACGGTATTGTTGAACGTGGCGGCGACGTGGGCCACGCCGGAGGTGATGTTCTTGCGCTCCTTTCTGCGGGGGCGCGAGGAGGCGGCGGGCTTCGCCATGCTCTTTGATCCTGTTCCATTCAGTGCCGTCCCGCAGCAGCGGGCGGCGTGCAACCGTCGAAATTGTCATCCTCCGCCGCGGCGTGCCCATGAAATGCCATGGGCGCACGCCGAACGGAACGAATGGACTATTTCGTGACTTTCTTCTTGCCGGCGATCGCCACGGCCTTGCCCTTGCGGGTGCGGGCATTGGTGTGGGTGCGCTGACCACGGACCGGCAGGCCACGACGATGCCGCAGGCCGCGGTAGCAGCCCAAATCCATCAGCCGTTTGATGTTCATCGCGTTTTCGCGCCGCAGATCGCCCTCGACGCGGTAGTCGCGGTCGATCAGCTCGCGGATGCGCAGCACTTCGTCGTCAGAGAGCTGGTTTACCCTGCGGTCCTGCGGGATCGTCAGGCGCGAGCAGATCTCCTGCGCCTTCGCCGGGCCGATGCCATAGATATAGCGTAGGCTGATCAGTACCCGCTTGTTGGTCGGGATATTTACGCCGGCAATACGCGCCACGCTCAGTACTCCTGTGGTCCCGTCCCATTCCCGAAGCGGGGTGGGCGGGCTCATTGCCCCGAAGGACCCGAAACAGATTTCCGGGCGCATCCGCGCCGCGACAAACCCCGATTGTCTGCAAACAGCACGATCCCTGCGAAGGGACAGGCCGAAGGTCGCGCACTATAGTCAGGGCGAAGGCCGAGTCAATGCGAGAAAGTCAAGTTTGCCGAGCAATCGGGTGAAGGAAGAAGGCCAGGGGCGCTGCCCCCTGGACCCCCGCCAAAGGGCTCGCCCTTTGGAAACCCCAATTTGTTTTCTTGAAGCAGGGGGCTTCCGAAACCGTGCTGCGGCATGGACGGTGAAGCCCCCTGCTTCAAGAAAACCAAAGCGAGTCCAGATGCGAGTCTCTGGCGGGGGGTCGAGGGGGGCAGCGCCCCGTCGCCTTACTTCCTTCGCCCCCGCCGTTGCACAGGGAACGACGATATGAGTTATGAGGCGCCTTTTGCCGGGTTGAAGATTGTGGACCTTAGCCAGGGCATTGCCGGGCCTTATTGCGCTGGGTTGCTGGCGCAGAACGGGGCGGATGTCATCAAGATAGAGCCGGTCGGTGGGGGGGATTGGAGCCGCACGCTGGGCCAGGTTTATGGCGACAACACCGCCTATACGATCCCCGCCAATATCGGCAAGCGCAGTGTCGCGCTGGATCTGAAATTGGCGGATGGCAAGGCCGCGCTGTGGCGGATTATTCAGGACGCGGATGTGTTCATCGAGGGGTTTCGCCCTGGCGTGATCGGCCGGCTGGGTTTTGGCTATGCGGCGGTGGCGGCGGTGGCGCCGCGCATTCTGTATGTATCGGTTTCCGGTTTCGGCCAGACCGGGCCGTTCGCCGAGCGCCCGGCGATGGACCCGGTGCTGCAGGCCTTTACCGGCCTGACGATCGAGAACAGGGGCGAGGACGGCATCCCGCATCGGGTGCCGGTCATTCCGATCGACATGATGACCGCGATGTATGCGTTCCAGGCGGTATCCGCCGCGTTATATGCCCGCCGCGATCAGGCTACCGGAAAATTCATCGAGGTCAGCCTGATGCAGGCGGCGGCCTTGCTGCAAGGCGTGCGGATGATGGCGAGCCATCTGGAGGGGGGGGAGATCCTCGCCGGCGCGGCACCTTCCGGTATTTTCCAGTGTGCCGATGGCTGGATCAACATCACCGTGGTGCGGCCATTCGAGTGGGAGGCGTTCTGTGCGGCGATCGGCCGGGCGGATTTGCCGGCGGATAATCGGTTTCGCGAGCGCGACGATCGCATCACCAACGCCGAGACGCTGTTCTCCATCATTCGCCCGATCGTGGCGGCGCTGACCAACGCCCAGCTGCGCGATCGGCTGACCCCGGCCCGTATCATGCATGAGCGGCTGAACACCTATGCCGATTTCCTGGCCCATGAGCACACCAGGGCCACCGGCCTGATCGCCTGGCTGGGCCAGCCAGGCGTGCCGCAGAAAGTGCCGCTCGCCAATCTTCCCGGCACCCCGCCTTTGGTCGACGGCACCGCGCGCGCGCACGCCCCGGTGCTGGGCGAGCACACCGAACAGGTGCTGGCCGAGCACGGTTATGGCATCCAGCAGATACGGGACCTCGCCGCCGCCGGCGCCATCGGCCTGCGGCAAACCCGCGCGCCCGCAACCCAAATCGCCTAACCGATTGGAGATATGATTTGACCTATTCCCCGTTCGACCTCAGCGGCAAAGTCGCCCTCGTCACCGGCGGCAACAGCGGCATCGGGCTTGGCATCGCGCTGGCGGTCGCCCAGGCCGGCGCGGATGTCGCCATCTGGGGCACCAACGCCGGCAAGAACGCCGCCGCTAAGGCCGAGCTTGAAACCACCGGACGGCGAATTCTGGCGCTGGAATGCGACGTCGGCGACGAAGCCGCGGTCGAGGCCGCGTTCGCCAAAACCGTGGCCGGGCTTGGCCGGGTGGACGGGTGTTTTGCCAATGCGGGCGTCAGCGGGCGCGGGCAGAAATCGTTTCTGGACATGACCACCGAGGAATGGAACCGCGTCATGCGGGTCAATCTGGATGGCGCGTTCTACACCTTCCGTACCGCTGCCCGCCATATGGTGGAACGCGGCGGGGATGGCGTGCTGGTCGGCACCGCCTCGCTGGCCGCCATCGAGGCGGCGCCGCGCAGCGAACATTACGCCGCCACCAAGGGCGGCATGATCTCGATGGTGAAGGCGATGGCGGTCGAGTTCGCGCGCCATCGCATCCGCGCCCACGCGATCCTACCCGGGTGGATCGAGACCAACATGACCGCGAACGCGACCGGCAACGAGAAATTCACCGCCAACGTCATGCCGCGCATTCCGATGCGTCGCTGGGGCAAGGGCGAGGATTTCGGCGGCATCGCTGTGTATCTGATGAGTTCGGCGTCGCGCTACCACACCGGGGACAGCTTTGTGATCGATGGCGGGTATTCGCTATTCTGACCGGCCTGCCGGCGGGGTTGGGGGCGCGGCTGGCCAAGGTTGTGATTGGCCGGCTTCGACGAATCGGAACGCCAGCCGCGAGGACGCTCCCGCCTGCTATGTCACCTGCTACACATCCCAGCCATCAATTAACAATATTGAGGTCTCTCAGCTCCTGCTGGGTGAGGACGTGGATGGTATCGGAGGAAATATCCGAAAACTGTTCCAGAAACCGCAGCGGCAACCGCATTTCAACCAGGTAACTGGCAATAACAGCGGCGGTCTGAGCGGCCTCCTGCTGAATTTCCTTGACCCGGCTGTCGATGATCTCGCCTTGGATGTCCGGATGATGCAGATACTCGGCGACCGTGATCGGCGTGGCGGAATTTTGCTTGTTGATCTGCGCGATCTTCTGTTCGATCTGATACGCCCGGATTTGGCGGCTCGGATAGCGGTCGTTGAATTCCTCGACGGTCTTTGGCGGATTGCGCAGATCCTCCATCAGCACGCTCGCCATGTCGTCGCTGAACATGTGCACACCGAACGCGCCGCCGGGCTCCACGGTTCGGACCACGCCGCCCATGAAGATGAAATTGCACGCGCTCATGCATCGCGCGCCCGAGACGATGCGGGTCGCCAGGGCCCGGCTACGCACCAGACGGCCCATCAACATGCCCTCCGACAGGCTGCCACCCGGGGAAAACAACTGCAATTCCCCGACCGGCCTGGCGGCTGTCAAGGCGGCGGATAGCCGCAGCGAATCGCCGCGCGCAATCCCGCCCCAGGCCATCACCGTGTTCGCCTTGGCACCGGGTACCAGCACGAATTGCAGGGTCTTGGACTTGCTGATCGCAGCCGCGCTGAAATCGGCCGGCAGAGGCGTGAAGATCGCATTCAACTGCGCCGATGCCGGGTGGCATGCCGCGGCGATGCCCAGAATCGCCGCAAGCAGCGCCGCCGGCCTCATGCGTGCGGCATCCATTCGCCACCGGCGGTCTGGCAGTAGTTGGCGTTTTGCACCACCTCCTGGCCTTTGACATAGGCGGTCTCGCGCACTGTCCGGCACTCCCCCCCGCTCGGCTGGCGTTGGACGTTGGTAACCCTGGCACTGCCGCGTACGCCCCGGTTCTGATCCGATGCCCAGGCGACCGGACTATTGGGTCGGCTGACCAGCGCCTGGCGCGTTGCCGCTTCGGCACGCTCGCGGTCCCGCTGGTCGAGCTGTTGGCCAATCTGGCTGCCGGCAAATCCGCCCACGGCGCCGCCCAGCAACGCGCCGATCAGCGCGCCATTCCTGCCGCCAAACGCGCTGCCGATCCCGGCGCCGACCGCGGCACCGCCGCCCGCACCCAACAGCGTTCCGGTTTGCTCGTTGGTCTGACAGCCTGCCACCAACGGCAATGCGGCCATTGCGGTCAACACAAAATGATT
>JAYTXR010000069.1:0-16946 GCA_043742865.1 Acetobacteraceae bacterium | reverse complement strand
CTGACGCTGGGCAATCGGCGATCGGACCTGGAAAAGGCGTTCGAGCTGCTGCTGGCAACCGTTTTGCAGAACCGCGTTGCCGCCTTCGATTTAGCCGCTGCCCGGGAAGCGGCAAGCCTTTCTGCGGTGCGTCACCGCGACGGCCGTCGGGGCGAGTGGCATGACACCATGATCGCCGGGATCGCGATCGCCCAGCGGGCGACCTTGGCGACCCGCAACACCCGGCATTTTGACGATCTGCCCACTCCGGTGATCAATCCGTGGGACTGCAAATAACCCGGGGGTGGTGAGCCCGTGCGCAAGATGGTACCCACGCGCGCCGGCCTTCGCCGACGCTCACGGAGCTAAAAAATGACCGCCATCGCTGACATCGTTGCCCGCGAAATCCTCGACAGCCGCGGCAATCCCACGGTCGAGGTCGATGTGGTGCTGGATAGCGGCGCCATCGGCCGGGCCGCAGTGCCGTCCGGCGCGTCCACCGGCGCGCATGAGGCGGCGGAATTGCGCGACGGCGACAAGTCCCGCTATGGCGGCAAGGGCGTGCTGACCGCGATCGGCAATGTCGAGGGCGAAATATTCGATGCGATCGGCGGCATGGAAGCCACCGAGCAGGTCAAGCTCGACAACATCCTAATCGATCTGGACGGCACGCCGAACAAGTCGCGGCTGGGTGCCAACGCCATCCTCGCGGTCTCGCTGGCGCTGGCAAAGGCGGCGGCGGCGGATCTGGGGGTGCCGCTGTATCGCTATGTCGGGGGCGCCTTTGCGCGCACTTTGCCGGTGCCGATGATGAACATCATCAACGGCGGCAAGCATGCCGATAACCCGATCGACATCCAGGAATTCATGATCCAGCCGATCGCCGCCGGCACCCTGGCGGAAGCGGTGCGGATGGGCTCGGAAATCTTCCACGCGCTGCGCCAGGGCCTGCACGATGCCGGGCACGGGACCAATGTCGGTGACGAGGGCGGCTTCGCGCCGAATTTGAAATCCGCCGACGAGGCGCTCGGCTTCATCGCCAAAGCATGCGAGAAGGCCGGCTACCGGCCCGGCGAGGACATCACCTTCGCGCTCGATCCCGCCTCCAGCGAATTTTACCAGGACGGGATCTACCATTTGGCGGGCGAGGGCAAAAAACTCGATGCCGCCGGCATGGTGCGCTATCTCGAAGACCTGACCCGGCGCTACCCGATCGTCTCGATCGAGGATGGCTGCGCCGAGGATGACTGGGATGGCTGGAAATTGCTGACCGACACGATCGGCAAAACGGTGCAGATCGTCGGTGACGACGTGTTCGTCACCAACCCCGAGCGGCTACGCCGTGGCATCGAGGCCGGCACCGCCAACGCCATCCTGGTCAAGGTCAACCAGATCGGCACCCTAAGCGAGACGCTGGAGACCTGCGAACTCGCCCATCGCGCCGGCTGGCGGGTGGTGATGAGCCACCGTTCCGGCGAAACCGAGGATGCCACCATCGCCGATCTGGCGGTGGCGACCAATTGTGGCCAGATCAAGACCGGCAGCCTGTCGCGTAGCGACCGGACGGCGAAATACAACCAGCTGATCCGGATCGAAGCCGAACTCGGCCCGTCCGCGCGCTATGCCGGCCGGACCATCCTGCGCCGCTAACCGGCTGCCTCCCGGCTAACGTATTCCGAAACCGATGAACGGCAGGCCGAAGACGACCGACGGACGGGGTGCGTAATAGACCGGCGGCGGGGCGTAATAGACCGGCGGTGGGGCGTAATAAACCGGCGGCGGCACATAATAGGCTGGCGCCTGGCGGTAATACGGCTGGCCCCAGCCGCCCTGTTCGCGCCATTCGTGCCCGCGCCCTTCGTGCCCGTGTCCTTCGTGCCCGTGTCCTTCGTATTCGCGTCCTTCGTGTTCGTGCCACTCATGGCCGTTGCCGTTCCAGCCATCGGCGCGGGCCGGGGCGGCGGCCAGAAGCCCTGCTGTGGCAGCGACGACCGCGGCCGCGATAGACAGGGTGATTACTTTCATACCAACCTCCTGCCGGCGGTTTCACCTTGCCGGCTCATCGGATAAAAGCGCAAAACAATGGCGGAACCCTGGCAGAATATGGGTGAAATCAGGGGGCGTGCTGGCGCGTGCCGCTTCACCGCGGCCAATTTTCGTGTAACCTCGATGAACTATGGTACGGGGAATCGACGATGACGGGCAGCAGGGCATGACCGGCAGCAGGGCCCTGAAGCGCAGGCTGCGCGGTGCGATCGCGCCGGTGGTGTTCCTGTCCCTGGTCGGCTATTTCGGCTGGCACGCCACCCAGGGGGATCACGGCCTCAAAGCCGCGGCGCAACGCCAGGATCTGTTGAAATTCGCCAGAGCGGACCTCGCCAAGGCCGAGCGCGACCGGGATGGGTGGGAGCGGCGCGTCGCCGGCCTGCGCAACAGCCATCTGGATCCCGACACGCTCGACGAACGCGCCCGCGCGATGCTGAACCTCGCCGATCCCGCGGATATCGTGGTGCTGTACGGGCCGAAGGAGAAGCTGTTCTGACCGGTCGCGAACGCCAACCGGCCATTGCATTGCAGCCGAAGACTTTCTCCCGCCGGTAACTTGCCCCCGTTGCGGTTGCGGGCTAGGTCTGCGGCAGAGCTGAGTTACAACCGCAGCGGGGATACATCCATGGCGCAGGCAGCGGAAAAAATCGGGCGCGGCAAATCCCGCCCATCGGCCAGTGGCAAGCCGGGCAAGGCCCAGGGCCTCACTCCCGAGCAGCTGCGCCACGCCTTTCACGACATGCTGCTGATCCGCCGTTTTGAGGAGCGAGCCGGCCAGCTTTACGGCATGGGGCTGATCGGCGGCTTCTGCCATTTGTATATTGGCCAGGAAGCCGTGGTCGTCGGCATGCAGATGGCGATCGAGGATGGCGACGAGGTGATCACCTCGTATCGCGATCACGGCCATATGCTGGCCGCCGGCATGGAGGCGCGCGGCGTGATGGCCGAGCTGACCGGACGTGCGGGCGGCTATTCGGGCGGCAAGGGCGGCTCGATGCACATGTTCTCGCGCGAGCGGAATTTCTTCGGCGGGCACGGCATCGTCGGCGCCCAGGTCAGCCTCGGGATCGGGCTGGCGTTCTCCAACAAATATCGCCGCAACGACCGGGTCAGCCTGACCTATTTCGGCGAGGGTGCATCCAACCAGGGCCAGGTCTATGAAAGCTTCAACCTCGCAGCCCTGATGAAGCTGCCCGTGGTGTTCGTGATCGAGAACAACCGCTACAGCATGGGCACCTCGGTGGAGCGGGCCTCGGCCTCGCAGGATCTGTCGCAGAACGGCGCCCCGTTCGGCATCCCCGGGATGGCGGTGGACGGCATGGATGTCGGGGCGGTGAAGGCGGCGGCCGATCTGGCGGTGGCGCATTGCCGCGCCGGCAACGGGCCGTATCTGCTGGAGGTCAAGACCTATCGATACCGCGGCCATTCGATGTCCGACCCGGCCAAATACCGCACCCGCGAGGAAGTCCAGGCGATGCGCAGCCAGCACGACTGCATTGAGGCGGCGCGCCAGAAGCTGGAAGCGCAGGGCGTGACGGAGGCCGAGTTCAAGGCGATCGAGGACGCGGTGAAGGCGGTGATCCAGGACGCCGCGGATTTCGCGCAATCCTCGCCCGAACCCGATCCCGCCGAGTTGTATACCGACGTGTTGCTGGAGGGTTGATCGGAGATGGCAAGCAATGCGGCCACGCAAATTCTGATGCCGGCACTGTCGCCGACCATGACCGAGGGCAAGCTGGCCAGGTGGTTGAAGAAAGTCGGGGAGGCCGTGAAGCCCGGCGACATCATCGCCGAGATCGAGACCGATAAGGCGACCATGGAGGTGGAGGCGGTGGACGAGGGCGTGATATCATCGCTGCTGGTCGAGGAAGGCACCGAGGGCGTGGCGGTCAACACCCCGATCGCCGAGTTGAACGGCGACGCCCGCGCGGCGGCGCCCGCTGCCATCCCAGTTGCTGCAATGTCAGTTGCCAAAGCGCCTGAACCGGTTATTGCCTCGCCAGAACCTCGGCCGGCTGCCCCCGCCGCCGCGGTGGCGCAACCGGATAAGGAATGGGGCGCGACCGCGCCGACGACCGTGCGCGAAGCTTTGCGCGACGCCATGGCGCTGGAGATGCGCCGCGACACGGATGTGTTCCTGCTCGGCGAGGAGGTCGCGCAGTACCAGGGCGCCTACAAGATCAGCCAGGGGCTGCTGGAGGAATTCGGTGCCGAACGGGTGATCGATACGCCGATCACCGAGCATGGTTTCACCGGTATGGCGGTGGGTGCGGCGCTGAACGGGCTGCGCCCGATCGTCGAGTTCATGACCTTCAACTTCTCGATGCAGGCGATCGACCATATCCTGAACTCGGCCGCCAAGACGCTGTATATGTCCGGCGGGCAGATGGGCTGCCCGATCGTGTTTCGCGGCCCGAACGGTGCGGCCTCGCGCGTCGGGGCGCAGCACAGCCAGTGCTATGCGTCCTGGTATGCGCATTGCCCCGGCCTGAAGGTGCTGGCGCCGTGGTCGGCGGCGGACGCCAAGGGATTGCTGCGCGCGGCGATCCGCGATCCGAACCCGGTCGTGTTCCTGGAAAACGAGATCCTGTATGGACAGAGCTTCGACTGCCCGACCGATCCCGACTTTATTCTGCCCATCGGCCGGGCCAAGATCGAGCGTGTCGGCGAACATGTAACGATTATCGGTTTCAGCATTTCGGTCGGCACCGCGATGAAAGCCGCGGAGCTTCTCGCCGAGCAGGGGATCAGCGCCGAGGTGATCAATCTGCGCTCGCTGCGGCCGCTGGATATCGACACCATCGTCGCCAGCGTGAAGAAGACCAATCGGGTGGTGACGGTCGAGGAAGGCTGGCCATTCGCCGGCATCGGCGCCGAGATCGCGATGCAGATCGTCGAGAACTGCTTCGATTATCTGGATGCGCCGCCGGTGCGGGTGCACGGCGTCGATGTGCCGATGCCGTATGCCGCCAATCTCGAAAAACTGGCCCTTCCGCTGCCCGGCTGGGTGGTGGACGCGGTGCGTAAGATCGTCTGATCGGGAGCCGGAACACCATGGCCACGAATATTCTGATGCCGGCGCTGAGCCCGACCATGACCGAGGGCACGCTCGCCCGCTGGTTAAAGAAAGAGGGCGAACAGGTAAAGGCCGGCGATATCATCGCCGAGATCGAGACCGACAAGGCGACCATGGAGGTCGAGGCGGTGGACGAGGGCGTGCTGGGCAAGATCCTGGTCGCCGACGGCACCGAGGGCGTGAAGGTCAACGCCCCGATCGCGGTGCTGATCGAAGCCGGGGAGGCGATGCCGACCGGCGCTGCCACGCCGACCGCCAAACCGGCGGCGCCCGCTGCCGCGCCCGCTACCGCTGCCGCCCCCGCTACCGTTGCCGCCCCCGCTACCGTTGCCGCCCCGGCACCTGCGCTGAATGGCCAGGCTGCGTCCGGCGAACGCGTCTTCGCCTCCCCGCTGGCCAGGCGGATGGCCAGCCAGGCCGGCATCGACTTGGCCGGCGTCAAGGGCAGCGGTCCCGGCGGGCGCATCGTCAAGGCCGATATCGAGGCGTTCCGGCCTGGCGCCGCGCGCCCGGCACCCGCCCCGGCCGCCGCAGCCGCGCCCAAATCCGCCGTGGCGATCACCGCGCCGCATCGGTTGGTGCCGAACAGCTCGATGCGCAAGGTCATCGCCCGCCGCCTGACCGAGGCCAAGAGCACGATCCCGCATTTCTATGTCTCGATGGATATCGAGCTGGATGCGCTGATGAAGCTGCGCGCCGAACTGAACGGTAAATCTCCGAAGGACGGTTCCGGCGCCTTTCGCCTGTCGGTCAACGATCTGGTCATCAAGGCCGCGGCGCTGACCTTGCGGCGCATCCCGACGGTCAATGCCAGCTGGACCGAGACCGACATCGTTCTGTACGACGACGTGGACATCTCGGTGGCTGTTTCGATCCCCGAAGGGCTGATCACGCCGATCATCCGCCATGCCGACCGGAAGGGTCTGGCGGCCATCAGCAACGAAATGAAAGACCTGGCGGCGCGGGCCAAATCGGGAAAACTGAAGCCCGAGGAATTCCAGGGCGGCGGCTTCTCGATTTCCAACATGGGGATGTTCGGGGTTTCGTCGTTCGCCGCCATCATCAACCCGCCGCAGGCCGGTATCCTGGCGGTGTCGGCGGGCCAGCAACGCGCGGTGGTCAAGAACGGCGCGCTGGCGATCGCCACCGTGATGACCTGCACGCTGTCGGTCGATCACCGCGTGGTGGACGGCGCGCTGGGTGCGGAGTGGCTGGCCGCCTTCAAGGCGATCATCGAGGACCCGTTGAGCCTGATGTTGTGACCCAAGGCTGCACGCTCCGTCCGGCGGTTCGCGCCGACCTGCCGGATATCGTGCGCCTGGTGCGCGGGCTCGCCGAGTATGAATTGCTGCTGCACGAATTCACCGCGGCCGAAGCCGAATTCGCGGCACTGCTGTTCGCTCCCGATCCCGTGGCCGAAGCGATGCTGGCGGAAATTCCCGGTCGCAAGCCGGTCGGCATCGCGCTGTATTATCGCACGATCAACACCTTCAAGGGCCGTATCGGCCTGTTCCTGGAAGATCTGTTCGTCGAGCCGGATCAGCGTGGCGCGGGCATCGGTCGCGCTTTGCTGGCGCATTTGGCCAGGATCGCCGTCGAGCGGAACTACAACTCCATCGAGTGGCGCGTTCTGAACTGGAACGAACCCGCGATCCAATTCTACCAAAATCTTGGTGCCACGCCGGTGACGGATTGGCATGTCAGGCAACTGCGCGGGCCGGCGCTGGCCGCGCTCGCCGAAGGAGCATCGATCCATGGCTGACCAAGCATTCGATATCATCGTCGTCGGCGGCGGCCCGGGCGGCTATGTCGCCGCCATCCGCGCGGCCCAGCTCGGCATGAAGGCGGCGTTGGTGGAGCGCGAGCATCTGGGCGGCATCTGCCTGAACTGGGGCTGCATCCCGACCAAGGCGCTGCTGCGGACCTCGGAAATCAACCATCTGCTGCACCATCTCGGCGAGTACGGGCTGTCCGCCGACAATGTGAAATTCGACCTGGAGAAGGTCGTCAAGCGCTCGCGCGGCATCGCCAAGCAATTATCCGGCGGCGTCGCCCATCTGCTGCGCAAGAACAAGGTCACGGTGATCGACGGAGCCGGCAAGCTCGCGGGCAAGGGCAAGTTGTCGGTGGAGAAGGACGGCAAGCCGGTGGGCATTCTCACCGCGCCACACATCATCCTGGCCACCGGGGCGCGGGCGCGGTCGCTGCCGGGCATCGAGGCCGATGGCAAGCTGATCTGGTCCTACAAGGAAGCGATGGTGCCGCCCGTCATGCCGAAATCCCTGCTGGTCATCGGTTCGGGCGCCATCGGCATCGAGTTTGCCAGTTTTTTCCTGAACATGGGCGCGGCGGTGACCGTGGTCGAAGTCATGGACCGTGTTTTACCCGTTGAGGATGAGGAGATTTCCGCGCTTGCCCGCAAATTCTTTGAGAAGCAGGGGATGAAGATCCTCACCGGTGCTGCCGTGAAGGGCGTCAAGAAGGGCGCGGACAGCGTGACCGTCACCGTGGAAGCCGGCGGCAAGTCGCAGGAGATCACCGTGGACCGGGTGATCTCCGCGGTCGGCATCGTGGGCAACGTGGAAAACCTTGGGCTGGAAGGCACATTGATAAAAGTGGACCGCACCCATGTGCTGATCGACGGTTACGGCCGCACCGGCGAGCCTGGCGTCTATGCGATCGGTGACCTGACCGGCGCGCCGTGGCTGGCGCACAAGGCGAGCCATGAGGGCGTGATCTGCGTCGAAAAGATCGCCGGATTGAACGATGTGCATCCGATGAACCCGCTGAACATCCCCGGCTGCACCTATTGCCGCCCACAGATCGCCTCCGTCGGCATGACCGAGGCCCGCGCCAAGGAAGCCGGCTACGAACTGAAGATCGGCCGCTTCCCGTTCATCGGCAACGGCAAGGCAATTGCGCTCGGCGAGCCCGAGGGCCTGATCAAGACCGTGTTCGACGCCAAGACCGGCGAATTGCTGGGCGCGCACATGATCGGCGCGGAGGTTACCGAGCTGATCCAGGGCTACGTCATCGCCCGTACGCTGGAAGCG
This sequence comes from Acetobacteraceae bacterium, assembly GCA_043742865.1. GTDB lineage: Bacteria > Pseudomonadota > Alphaproteobacteria > Acetobacterales > Acetobacteraceae > PALSA-911. The sequence continues at coordinate 8,792 of JAYTXR010000069.1, read as the reverse complement.
ACGGAGCTGGATCTGATGCACACCATCTTCCCGCATCCCACCATCAGCGAAGCCATGCACGAGAGCGTGCTTGACGCCTATGGCCGCGCCATCCACTTCTAATTGCGGCAAATCTGGATTTGAGGCAATGACAACGCGCGTGCTGATTGATCACCGGGAGACCGGGCATCGGCAGATGGGGCAACCGGGGGTCGTGCGGCATCCGGAAAAAGCCCATCGGCCCGATAACCCGATCCAGCGCAAGCCGGACTGGATCCGGGTCAAGGCGCCGAACCATCCGATCTACCACGAGACCCGGGCGCTGATGCGCGCGAACCGGCTGGTCACGGTCTGCGAGGAAGCCGCCTGCCCGAATATTGGCGAGTGCTGGTCCCAGCGCCACGCCACCATGATGATTCTGGGCGAGATTTGCACCCGCGCCTGCTCGTTCTGCAATGTCCGCACCGGCCAGCCGGATGCGCTGGACGATGACGAGCCACGCCGGGTCGCCGATGCGGTGGCCAAACTCGGGCTGCGCCATGTGGTGATCACCTCGGTCGACCGCGATGATCTGGGCGATGGCGGCGCCGCCCATTTCGCCGCCGTTATCGGCGCGATCCGGGAAGCGGCACCCGACACCACGATCGAGGTGCTGACGCCGGATTTCCTGCGCAAACCCGGCGCGATCGAGATCGTTGCGCGGGCGCGGCCGGATGTGTTCAACCATAATCTGGAAACCGTGCCGCGGCTGTATCCCTCGATCCGGCCGGGGGCGCGCTATTACCAGTCGTTGCGCCTGCTGGACCGGGTGAAGCAGATCGATCCGGCGATCTTCACCAAATCTGGCCTGATGGTCGGGCTGGGCGAGCAGCGCGCGGAGATCCTGCAGGTCATGGACGATCTGCGGGTGGCGGAGGTGGATTTCCTGACCATCGGTCAGTATCTGCAACCCACCGTCAAACACGCCGCCATCGCCAGCTTCGTCACCCCCGAGGATTTTGCCGATTACGCCGCGGTGGCGCGCGGCAAAGGGTTTCTGCTGGTTTCGGCCACGCCGCTGACCCGCAGCTCCTACCATGCCGACGCCGATTTTGCCGCTCTGAGAACCGCCCGCGCGGCGCGCCTGGGCGCCTGACATGCCCACCCATGCCGAGCGGCGGCTGGTTCCCTATAGCCCCGAGCAGCTTTTCGCGCTGGTCGCCGATGTCGGCAAATATCCGCAATTCCTGCCCTGGTGCGTCGCCTCGCGGGTGCGCAGCCGCACCGACACCGTTCTGCTGGCCGATCTGACCATCGGCTTCGGCCCGTTCCGCGAAAGCTTTGGCAGCCGGGTTACCCTGGCGCCGCATAACCGGATCGACGTGGCCTATGAAAAGGGTCCGTTCCGCTACCTGAACAACCACTGGATATTCGTCGCCGATCCGGCGGGATGCCGGGTCGATTTCTTCGTCGATTTCGAATTCAGCAGCCGGATCCTGCAGGCCGCCATCGGCCTGGTGTTCCAGGAGGCGGTGCGCCGAATGGTGAATTCGTTCGAAATCCGCGCCCGCGCCATCTATGGGCCACCCGTGCCGATGCCGACCCGAACGGCCATGCCGGCATCCGGCTGACACCGGCGCCGCTTTCTGCTTTGCTGCCTCAAATCATCCGGAGAGCCATTCCATGGTGCAAGCCCCCCCGCGTCCGCCCGAAGGCGCGCCGCCGGTTCGCGTGAACCTGTATTCGGACACCCAGACCAGGCCCAGTGCCGCCATGAAGGACGCGATGATGCGGGCGGAACTCGGCGACGAGCAGCACGGCGACGATCCGTCGGTGCATGAACTTTGCGACCGGATGGCGGCCTTGCTGGGCAAAGAAGCGGCGATCTTCCTGCCCAGCGGCACCATGTGCAACCAGGTCGCGATCCTGACCCATTGCCGCCCCGGCGACGAGGTTTTGGCGCATCGCCACGCCCATATCATCACCAGCGAGGGCGGCGGCCCCGGCGCGCTGGCCGGCGTGATGGTCACCGGCCTGGATGGCGCGCGGGGGATGTTCGATGTTGCCACGTTGCAGGCGGCATTCCGGGAAAAACGCCGGCATTCGCCACCCCAGACGCTGCTGGAGGTCGAGCAGACCGCCAATTTCGGCGGCGGCGCGGTCTGGCCGATCGAGCGTCTAAACGCGGTGCTGGCGGCCGGGCACGAACAGGGCATGGCGACGCATATGGACGGCGCCAGGCTGATGAACGCCGTGGTCGCCACCGGCGTGCCGGCGCACGAGATGGCCGCCGGCTGCGATTCCGTGTGGCTGGATTTCACCAAGGGTCTGGGCGCGCCGCTCGGGGCGGTGCTGTGCGGCTCGGCCGAATTCATCGACGCCGCCTGGAAGTGGAAACAGCGCCTGGGCGGGTCGCTGCGCCAGGCCGGGATCGTCGCCGCCGCCTGCACCTATGCGCTGGAGCATAATATCTCCCGCCTTGCCGAGGACCACGACAACGCCCGCGTGCTGGCCCGCGGGCTGGCCCAGATCGAGGGGATCACGGTCGAGGAGCCGGAGACCAATCTGGTATTTTTCGATACTTCCGGCACCGGCCTGACCGCCGACGAGCTGGCGGCACGGGCACGGGCGAGGGGGCTGATGTTCTCCACCATGGGCCGCTACCGTGGCCGCGCCTGCACGCATCTGGACGTGGACCGGCCGGGTGTGGAGCAGGGTTTGCAGATATTGCGCGAGGTGCTGGCGGCTTAACCGGTCAGGCTGCCTCGATCGGACCGGATGGCGCGCAGCACATGCGCGACGTCAATCCGCGCCATCCCGTCGGTCTTGTCGATCCGCCCATCCGGCGGCAGCACTGCGACGATCCGTCTGGCGTGGCCGAACGGTGCGGTGCCGCCGAACAGCCCATAGGTCTGAATGCCGGAGGCGGCGGCCATGTTCATCACGCCGGTATCGTTGCCGACATAGAATTCCGCCTGGGCGAACAAGGCGGCCAGTTCCGGCAGGCTCCAGCCGATCGCCGGCAATACCGATGCGGCGTTGTCCCCGAGCCGGCCAATTATTTCTTCCGCCAGCCCGGCCTCCGCGCGGCCTCCGACCAGCACGATCGAACGCCAGCCGATGCCCGCCAGCGCGGCGATCAGCTCGGCGAAGCGGACCGCACCCCATTGCTTGTAGGGTTCGGAACTGCCGATGCCGACCGTCACATAGGGTTTTTCGCACCCCACCAGCCGCGCCGCCAAGGCAGCGTTGGCAGCCGGGGAGACGGACAGCAGCGGCTCGGTTTCCGCCATCGGAATCCCGGCGAGTTTCAACCAGGCGGTGGCCTGCTCGAACGGATGCAAAGCCAGGGCATCGGCCGGCAGGAACGGGGAGCGGTTCAGGAAGCGGCGTTGCAAGCCGAACCCATAGCCGAACCGAAGCGGGATACCGGCGGCCATGGCGGCGAACGCCAGAGTATGGCTGTGATGCAGCACCACCACGGCCGCGAAACCCCGCGCGCGCAGATCGCGGATGAAGCGGGCCTGACCCAAGACCCCGTCATGCCGGCCCGGACGGTCTTCCGGGTTGCGGTCCACCCAGAACACGTCCGCCACCGCCGGATCGGCGGCGAGCAGCTGGTCCGCGGCCGAGCGCGGTTTGGTAATCAGCGTGACCGCCGCGCCGGCATAAGCGGCGATGGCGCGGATATGCGGCAGATGCCAGATCATGTCGCCGATGCCGGGAAGCGGCTGCACAACGGCAATTCGCTGGTGGCCGCGCAGGTTCATGCCGGCACTTGGCGCCACCGTGTCTCCGCCATCGCCCAGCCCAACAGCAGGAAAAACCAGCCGCCCATCGGCATGGAGAAGAACGCGCTGGTGGAAGCGATCGGCCAAAGCTGGATAAGAATTGCGGCAAACAGCCCGACTCGCAGCGGATCGGGCGTGCGCCACAGATTTTGCGCCAGCGGGATCAGCCAGGCGATCGCCAGTGCTGCGAACAGCAGCAGGCCGGGAATGCCGCCCTCGACGAATGCCTGGACGTAGAAATTATGCGGATGCTGAAAGCAGATCGAAGCCCCGCCGCCATCGGCCAGCACAGCGTCGAATGTGGCACGGTAATAGCGCGGCTGGGCACAGAAATGCCGGAAGCCGTCATAGCCAAGCCCGGTCCACTGGTTCTGCCGGCCCATTTCCAGCGCGCGGGTGTAGATCTGGCCATAGGGGCTGCTGGCGAAATGGGCCATCTGGGCGGCGAACTTCTCCACCAGCCGGTAATAGGTCGGCGGCGAGATCACCGCGGACGCCGCCAACAGCCCCGCGCCGGCCACGCAGGCGGCCAGCACCACCGGGCGCATCTGCGCCAGCAGCGATGCGGCCACCAGCAGCCCAAACACCGTCAGCAGCATCGGCATGCGCTGGCCGATCAGCACCATGACGCAGACCCCGGCGAGCAGCACGGCGTAGGCGCCGATTGTCGCCGCGAGACGCTTGCGCGCCAGCAACCCGGCGGCCAGCGGCAGCAGCACCGGCAGCAGGATGCGCGACAGCGGCGGTGCGGCACGCGGCATCCCGAACGGCCCGGTCAGTTCCCCGTCGCCGCCGGGCGGAAAGCCGAACAGGTTGCGCCCGAAGAAAAACTGGATCAGCGCCGACCCGGCGATCCAGACCACGCAGGCGGCCAGGATCTGCCATAGCCAGCGCCTGGCCTGGGGGGCGCGCAACACCGCGTGCTCCAGCGCCGCGGTGAAGACCAGAAACCTCAGATTGGCCAATGCGAGCACCAGCTGGCCGCCGCCGGCGCCAGGTTCCCGCACGGCGATAAATGTGCAAAGGACTAGCCAGCCCCACCAGGCCAGCCCGAACGGCACCCAGAAGCTGCGCAGCCAGCGCCAATCGCGCAGCATTGCGCAGCGCAGCAGAAAACACAGATCCGCGATCGCGATCAGCCCATCGGCGATGGCGTGGCCATGCATCAGCAGTAGCGGGGTCAGCAGCGTCGCGATCAGCGCCACCCGGTCCAGCCGGGCTGGCGACATCGCAGCAAGGAGGCTCTTCATACCCCAGCCTCCTGCCAGTCCCGCCGGTTTACGGCAAGGCCGATGGCAGGCGGGAGGCGATCAGCGAAAACGCGAAGGCGACGGTGGCGTCGCGGATGGCGGCGCGGTCGCCGGGAAAGACATGGCTCTCGGCATGCACGGGCTGGCCGCGCTGGGCCAGGCCGAACCACACCAGCCCGACCGGCTTTTCCGAACTTCCCCCGCCGGGCCCGGCGACGCCGGTCACCGCGACCGTGATATGCGCCCGCGAGCGCCGCAGCGCGCCCTCGGCCATTAACCGCGCAACCGGCTCGCTGACCGCGCCGACGGAAATAATCAGCCCCATCGGCACGCCCAGCAGCTCGTTCTTCGCCTCGTTCGAATAGGTGACGAAGCCACGGTCGACCACATCCGAAGACCCCGCGATCGCGGTCAGCGCGGCGGCGATCAATCCGCCGGTGCAGCTTTCCGCCGTCGCCAGGCGCATCCCGGCCGCGCGGCAGTCAGCCAGAAGCGCCTCGGCTTGTGTCAGCAGCGCGCCACCGATCACGGGGAATGTGCCTCGATCTCGCCGGATTTGATCGCTTCCAAGAACAGTCTCCAATCGCGGTCGGTTTGCTCGGCGTATTGCATGGCGAATTCGGCGATGGCGGCGTCGAAGGCGCCGCCGCTGCCCATATAGCCCTGGATCATGGCGCTGTCGCCGGAGCGCGCATGCGCGCGCGCCAGCACCTGGCCGCACAGCATCGCGTAATACGCCAACGCGCCCTCCGCCATCGCGCTTGCCAGCGTTGCCAGCCGCGGGTCCTTCAACTGGCGGACATAGCAATGGCGGTCATCGCCGGGATCGTTGGTCCAGCCGAGAAAGATGTCCGCCGTGGCCTGGATCATCCGCTGCCCGACCACGACCCGCTGACCCTGATTGGTGTAGGCGCTGGGGCCGACATACTGCGCCAGCGCCGAATGGGAGGCTTCCTTCAGTTGCAGCAGCAACGGATCGCCATCGCCGGAGGTGAACAGCCCGATGGCGCAGAACGTGCCGACGCTGCCGATCCCCACCACCTTGAAGGCGATGTCGGTCAGCCGGTAGCGGTCCAGCAGCACCCGGCGTTCTTCCGGCAGCGTGGCGCGATACGAATGGAACGCGGCGCGCGCGGCCACCTCATGCGTGCCGTCCTTCTTGCCGGTCAGCGGATAGATTAGCGACGGTTTCGACTTGATCCGCCATTGCCCCTTCTGGCGTTCCAGCAGTTTCGGGTAGCCCTGCCGGGAAGCGTCTGTAGCGATACGCAAACGCCTGGCCTCGCGTTCGCGCAGCTTGCTGTCCTCGATGCCGCTGAGTGCCTGGGCGGCATCAACGCTCGATCGCCACGCGGCCAGCGGATCCAGCCGCAGCAATGCGGCCATGTAGGTGCGATAGCCATACACGCAGGATCGCGCCAAATAGCGGCCGGTTTTGTCGGGCAGCCCGCGGCTGCTTGCATCGACCGCCACGCTGGTGGCCAGCCGCTTCAAATCCCACTCGAATGGCGCCGGCAGCGTTTCGTCGAAATCGTTGACGTCGAATACCGGCGTGCCCTCGGGCGAGGCATAGGCGCCGAAATTCGCCATATGGCAGTCGCCGCAGGCCTGCACGATCAGGCCGCTGACCGGACCCGAAGCCAAATCCGCCGCCATGATCGCCGCCGAGCCGCGCAGGAAGGTGAACGCGGATCGGCGCATGCGGTCGTAGCGGATGGGCAGCAATGCGGCGATCCGGTCACATCCGTTCTCGATCAGGATCTGCACCGGGTCGGCACGGTTGGCGGGCGGGGTCCAGCTGGCCTGCAGACTGCGCGGAACCTGCTTGCGCAGCTCACGTCCGGCCTGCTGACGATCCGCGATCGTCCGCACGGCCTGCACGCCGGCCTGAGTTCCTATCCTCTGGGCCGAGGCCTGCGCGTCCCGCATGTGCAGCAAACTCGATTTTTTTATAACTTAACCCTTACGACGGGACCGAGGCAAGTTTTAGCTTGCCAGGTCTGTCGGTGCCAGTTGGTGCCAGACCTGAAGCATCGCCCATACCAGTACGGCCGCCATCGCCCCGGCGATCAGGTCGTCGGCCATGACGCCGATGGCGTCGTGGCGCCGGTCGGCCCAGCCGACCGGGCCGGGCTTGAGGATGTCGAACAGCCGAAACAGCACGAACGCCGCGGCCAGGGCGATGCCAGCCGGGACCGACGGCGCCATGCCGATCAGCGGCAGCATCGCGATCCATTGCCCGGCGAACTCGTCGATCACCACCCAGCCCGGATCCGATCCGCGCGCTGCACGGCGCACCGACCAGACACCGAGGATCACCGCCAGCCCGATGGCGATCGCAAGTGTTGCCGGCGACAGCCGCAACAGCAGCACGCCGAGCCCCAGCGCGACCAGCGATCCGGCCGTGCCGGGCGCGACCGGACAGAACCCGCAGCCAAAACCGCTGGCGATCAGCCGGGCGATATTCATCCGGACCTGGCCCCGCTTCATTTGGCCCGGCTTCCTTGGGCCCGCTTTCATTTAGCGGGGCCGATGAACCGGCGCAGCCCGGCCGCGATCGCCGGTTCGGCGAGGGTGGGGGCGTGGCCGACCCGCGGCAATTCCAGCACTGCCATATCCGGCCGGATCGCCTGCATCCGCGCCACCGTCGCCCGGCTTAGCACCGAGCTGCGCCCGCCATGGATCAGCAACAGTCTCGTCCCCGCCAGCGCGCCGAACAGGGGCCATAGATCCGGCGAAGCGCCGTCCAGCAGCCGCGCGATCCGGGTGTCCCATAGCGGATGGTAGCACCCGTCCGGCCCAGGGCCGTAGGTCAGCCGCGCGAAGTCACGCCAGCCGGCCGTATCGGCGATCGACAGATCGGGCAAATGCCGCCGCAGGTGATCGGCGCAGGCATCAAGATCGGGCAGAGCCAAATCGGCGCCCACGAAATCGCGAATGAACCTTGTGCCGGCCGGATCGATTTCGGGGCCGATATCGTTCAGCACCACCCCGGCCAGCAAACCCGGACGCGCAATGGCGATCCCCATGGCGAGCAGGCCGCCGAAGCTGGTGCCGACCACGATCACCCGGTGCAGATGCAGCGCCGTGCAGACATCGAGCACATCGCGCAGACAGGCCTCGGGACCGTAGCGGCGGATATCGCGGACCCGGCCGGATCGGCCGCGGCCGACATAATCGAGCGAGACGACCCGCCGCCCGGCGCCGAAATCGGCGGCAAACCCGGCGAAGTCCCCGGCCGTCCGCACCAGCCCGGGCAGGCACAGCAGCGGCAGCAGCGCCGGATCGGCGGCCGAGCGCCATTGCGTGATCGCAATCGGCACCCCGTCCCAGGCGGACAGGGTGGCGCTTATTTCGTCCATTCGGCGACCAGGGTGGGCGTCGCCTCGCCGCGTTTGGCCCGATAGACGACGACATTCTCCAACACGCGTTGGACGTAGTTGCGGGTCTCGTTGAACGGGATCCGCTCGATCCAGTCGATCATGCCGATCCGCCCGCCAATGGCGCCCGCCCGCGGATCGCCGTTATCGGCCAGCCAGGCATCGACCCGGTTCGGCCCGGCATTGTAGCCGGCCGCCGCCAGCGGCAGCGAGCCGGCAAAACGGTCCAGCAGCCCGGCGAGATAGGCGGTGCCCAGGCGCATGTTGTGCTGGGGATCGCTGGTCAGCACGGCAGGCGAGGTGCCCTCGCCAAGCTGGCGCGCGACCAGTTGCGCGGTGGCCGGCATCAGCTGCATCAGCCCGCGCGCGCCGGCCGAGCTGACCACGGCGGTTTCGAAGCTGCTTTCCTGGCG
>JAYTXR010000068.1:0-2842 GCA_043742865.1 Acetobacteraceae bacterium | reverse complement strand
ACGACGGCTTCGAAACTATCGGTGCGTAAGCTGCACCCCACACTCGGCGCCGAAGTGCTCGGCATCGACATGCGGGAAGCGATGAGCCCGGAGCTGTTTCGGGAACTGCATGATATCTGGATGGAACATCTGGTGCTGGTGTTTCCCGGCCAGCACGTGACCGACGAAGAGCATGTCCGCTTCAGCCAGAATTTCGGCGAGCTGGAGATCTTCCATCAGAAGATCATCCGCTCCCAGCGCATGCCGGAGATCTTCCGCGTCTCCAATGTCAACGATGATGGGGTGCTGATGCCCCCCGATCATCCGACGGTTCAGCAGGTGTCGCTGGCCCAGCTTTGGCACACCGACAGCAGCTATCGCACGATCCCCTGCACCGGCGCGCTGCTGCACGGCGTGGAGGTCAGTCGCACCGGCGGGGAGACCCAGTTCACCAATCTGTACCGGGTGTACGAGGCATTACCGGAGGCGCTGAAACGCCAGATCGAGGGCCGCAAGGCGCAGCATAATTTCGGCAACATGCACAAGCTGGCCAATCTGAAGGCACTGACCGAGGACGAGAAGGCCTCGATGCCGGCGGTCTGGCAGCCGATGGTGCGCCAACACTCGGTCACCGGCCGCAAATCGCTGTATATCAGCCCGATCTATAATGACGAAGTGGAAGGCATGGGCGAGGCCGAGGGCAAGCGTCTGATCGATGAATTGACCGCGTTCGCCGAGCAGCCCCAGTTTGTCTACCGCCACCGCTGGGAGACCGATGACGTGCTGATGTGGGACAACCGCTGCACGATGCATCAGGTGACCCCATTCGATCCGCGCGAGCGCCGCGTGATGCATCGCACTACCATCGTCGGCACGGAACCTGTGATGGCGGCCTGAGCGATTGACGGCCAGAAGAACGCGGCAAAGGAACCCACGATGAACCGGCTTACCCGCCGCGGCGCGTTTGGCGCGCTCGCTGCCGCCGCACTCGCCGCACCCGCGCTGGTCCGCGCGCAGACCGTCTCGACCCCGGTGCGGATCGGGCTGCTCAGCGACGTCGCCGGGCCCTATCGCCATGTCGGCGGCCCCGGCAGCAAGGCCGCGGCGGAGATGGCGGTCGCCGATTTCGGCGGCTCGGTGCTCGGCCGGCCGATCGAGGTGTTGCAGGCGGACGACCAGAACAAGGCCGATGTGGCCGGCGCGCTGGCCCGCGAGTGGATCGACGACCGTGGAGTGAACGTGCTGGCCGACGGGGCGGCGTCCTCCGCGGGCCTCGCCATCCAGCAGATCGCGCGCGACAAGAAACGCATCTTCCTGATGACCACGCCGACCTCGACCGCTTTCATCGGCAAGCAATGCTCGCCGTATGGCTTTCAGTTCTGCTGCGACACCTATGCGCTGGCCAAGGGCACCGGCACCGAGGTGGTGAAATCCGGCGGCGACACCTGGTTCTTCATCACCGTCGATCAGGAGTTCGGCTATTCGTTGCAACGCGATACCGAGGAATTCGTCAAACTGGCTGGCGGCAAGGTGTTGGGCAGCGCGCGCGCCCCGCTCGGCAACGCCGATTTCTCCAGCCTGCTGGTGCAGGCGCGGGCATCCGGCGCCAAGGTGATCGGCCTGGCCAACGCGGGTGCCGATTTGCAGAACTGCCTGAAGCAGGCGGCGGAATTCGACATCGCCAAAGGCGGCCAGAGATTCGCGACGTTGTTGATGATCATCCAGGACGTGCTGTCGGTCGGGCAGGATATCTGCCGGGGGCTGGCGTTGACGAACTCGTTCTATTGGGACCTGTCGCCCGAAACTCGGGCCTGGACCCAGCGCTATGTCGCGCGGATGCAGACCCTGCCGAACGAATACAACGCCGCTTCCTATTCGGCCGCGTCGCACTGGCTGAAGGCGGTGAAAGCGGCGAACACGCTGGATGCCGATGCGGTCGCCGCCAAGATGCGGGAATTGCCGTTGGACGATTTCTACAACAAGGGTGTGCGCCTGCAGGCCAATGGCTGCGTGCCGCACGCCATGCATGTCTGGCAGGTCAAGGGCGCGGCCGAGGCGAAACATCCGGGCGACGTCTTCTCGCCGATCGGCACGATGCCCTCGCCCGACGCCTACCCGCCGCCGGCGCTGTTCGGCTGTCCGCTGGTGCCGGCCTAGGGTTACAAGGGGCGAAAGAAGCTATGGGGCAACCGGCGAGAAGTTGGAGGACGTGCAGAGGGCGGCCGGGCATCGCGACCCATCGTCCACTAAGCTCTATGACCGGCGCGGCTATAACCCGAAAAAGGCGGCGAACCTTTTTGCGACCTACCGAAACCACCGGCCATCATCACAAAGTAAGTCAGCTTGGCTAGGCGTTATTATTCGGTCCGCAGCGGCAGCAACCCTCTTGCCGGCGGGTTTGACCTCGACACGATGCGCAATCTCTTCCGCGAGATATTCATCTACTTCGAGGATGAAGGATTTTTTCAGGAAGCACTCGGCTATCAGTGTGTCGATGACGGCTTCATTTTCGGCAATCTCGGCCGCAGCATCGAAGGCGCGTTACTGATGGCGCTGCGCAAGCAGGGCCTGACGCCGATCCGACAGCAGATCGCCCAATACACGGAGGAAGATTTTTTCGACGTGACCGAATACCTTTTTGACCATTGCTCAAAGCCGGTTGAACGCCATTATCATAGCTATGACAATTGCGGCTGGCATTGCCGAACGTTCGACCGAGACGCAGGGCGCGCGGAGTTTCGTAAGAAAATTAACGACCTGCTTAAGGCTTACGAAAGCGGCTATGAACTTTCGGCCGCCGGCGAAGTGCTTGCGCTGGCCGACCCCGGTTTAGCACCGCTTCACGACGCCCCGCTGCCGACAC
>JAYTXR010000067.1:0-5082 GCA_043742865.1 Acetobacteraceae bacterium | reverse complement strand
TTCGCCGTCAGCACCGCCGGGCGGTGCGGCACCACCATCACCGAGGTCAGCAGCCGGATGCGCGAGGTTTTGGCGGCGATGAAGGCGATCGCGGTCAGTTGCTCGTGGCGCGCCTGGCGGGCGCCGGCGGGGAATTCGCCGGTGGCCGAGTACGGATATTTGGCGAGGATGTCGTTCGGAATGACGATGTGGTCGCTGACCGTCAGGTAGTCGTAACCCATCGCCTCGCCCTCGACGGCGACGCGGACCAGGCTGTCAGGCGCCGACATCGGGCCGTTGATCGGCGCGCTGAAACCGAATTTCATTTTTTGGCTCTCCCTGAATGCGTACTAGCCCTGAATGCTTGCTAGCCCGCGCTTTGGGCGGATCATCCTGCATCCGCCGGGTTCCGGCAATGCCGCCGCCAGCGCTGGCATGCGGAGGGGGCGGGTTTGACGACGCGCCGGATCGGATGCAGCGTTCGCCCGCCGCAATTGCCCCAAGCTGGACCGACATGACATGACCGACGCTGCTCTAAGACACCGGATCGAGACGGCGCCGTTGGCCGAATTGATCGCGGAGGCGGGCCATGCGCGCGACGCCGCGCATGGGCGCAACCTGTCCTATTCGCGAAAAGTGTTCATCCCGCTGACCAAATTATGCCGGGACGTCTGCCATTACTGCACCTTCGCCGAACGGCCCCGCGCCGGCCATGCCGCCTATCTGTCCGCCGAGGAGGTGCTGGCGATCGCGCGCGCCGGCCAGGCGGCGGGCTGCACGGAAGCTCTGTTCACGCTCGGCGACAAGCCGGAACTGCGCTACCGCGCGGCCGAGCAGGCCCTGGTCTCGCTCGGCCACGCGACCACGATCGGCTACCTGCGGGAAATGTGCGCGCTGGTGCTGAAGGAAACCACGCTGCTTGCGCATGTGAACCCCGGCGTGATGACGCGCGGGGAAATCGCCTCGCTGCGGGAGGTGTCCGCCAGCCAGGGGATCATGCTGGAATCCACCAGCGAACGGCTTTGTGCGCCCGGCGGGGTGCATTATGGCTCCCCGGACAAGCTACCGGCGGTGCGGCTGGAGATGCTTCGCCTGGCCGGCGAACTGGCGGTGCCGTTCACCACCGGTATCCTGATCGGCATCGGTGAAACCCGCCCGGAGCGGCTGGACGCGCTGTTCGCCATCCGCGATCTGCACCGCGAATTCGGTCATATCCAGGAAGTGATCGTGCAGAATTTTCGTGCCAAGCCCGATACCAAAAGGGCTCACGCCGACGAGCCGGATTTGCCGGACATGCTGTGGACCGTCGCCGCGGCGCGGCTGATCCTCGGCCCCGACATGAACCTGCAGGCACCGCCCAACCTGACGCCGGCGGAATACGAAAAGCTGATCGCCGCGGGGATCAACGACTGGGGCGGGGTGTCCCCGGTCACGCCCGATCACGTGAACCCGGAAGCGCCGTGGCCGGAAATTGAGGACCTCGCTGCCCGCACCGCCGCGATGGGGAAAATCCTGGTGCAGCGTCTGCCGGTATATCCATCCTACGCGCTGGCGCCGTCGCGCTGGCTGGCGCCGGCGATTGCGGCCAAGGTCCGCCGGGCGTCGGACGCGGACGGGCTGGCACGCGACGACGATTGGGCCCCCGGTCTGACGACGATGCCGCAACAACCCAAAGCGCGCCTACACAAAGTCGATCCCGCCATCGAGCGCATCCTGAACCGCGCGGCGGAAGGCCAGCGCCTGGAAGAAAGCGAAATCGTCCGCCTGTTCGCCGCCCGCGACGTGGACTACGACCGGGTGACGCAAACCGCCGACGCGTTACGAAAAAGCATCAGTGGCGAGGTGATCCGCTACGTGGTCAACCGCAACATCAACTACACCAACGTTTGCTACTACAAATGCACGTTCTGCGCGTTCTCCAAGGGCAAGACGCACGAAGCGTTACGTGGCACGCCGTACGATCTCGCGCTGGAAGAAATCGTCCGCCGCGCGGAGGAAGCCTGGGCGCGGGGTGCCACCGAAATCTGCCTGCAAGGCGGCATCCACCCGGACTACACCGGCCGGACCTATATCGGCATCGCCAGAGCCATCAAGGCGGCGCTGCCGGACATTCATATCCACGCATTCTCGCCGCTGGAGGTTTTCCAGGGCGCGGCCACCCTGAATCTGCCGGTCGCGGAGTTCCTCAGCGAACTGAAAGCCGCCGGCCTGGGCACCCTGCCCGGCACGGCCGCCGAAATCCTCGACGACGAGATCAGGAAACTTATCGCCCCCGACAAGATCAACACACAGCAATGGCTGGACGTGATGCGCGCCGCCCACGGCCAGGGGCTGCGCACGACATCGACGATCATGTACGGCCATACCGAGCAGCCGATCCACTGGGCGCGGCATTTGTTGCGCATCCGCGACCTGCAAGCCGAAACCGGCGGCTTCACCGAATTCGTGCCACTGCCGTTCGTTCATATGGAGGCGCCGATGTATCTGCGTGGCCTCGCCCGCAGCGGCCCCACATTGCGAGAGGCCATATTGATGCACGCCGTCGCCCGGCTGGCGCTGCACCCGCTGATCCCCAACATCCAGACATCCTGGGTGAAAATGGGCCCCGAGGGGGCGGCCCTGTGCCTGAACGCCGGCGCCAACGACCTTGGCGGAACCTTGATGAACGAGAGCATCTCCCGCGCCGCCGGCACCCAGCACGGCCAGGAATTCCCGCCCGAGGAAATGGAACGGGTCATCACCTCGATCGGCCGCGTACCGCGCCAGCGCAGCACCACCTACGGACCCGTCCGGCAGGAACGCCAGGCGGCGTCCTTCGGCGCGGCCGAACTGACCCCGGTATTGCAAACGCCGGTGCGAAAACTGGCCCCAGCGGGGTCGTTATAAGACGCTGGAGGGGCTTGCCGGGTCAGTCCTCCCCGATCGTCGGCGAAAACCCCCACGTCGCTTCATATCGGGCCCTTTCGGCGTTCAGGCGAGCGGTTCGCGACAGCGTCATCGCCTCCAGCGCGGCGCGAACCGCGACCGGTGTCAATTCGACCAGCAGCCATCCGGTGGCGGCCGCGCCCCAGGCCAGCATCAAATTGTCGGGATCGCTGGCCAGCAGCATGGCCGCGTCGAGCGTGTGACCGGCGGTCCACAGGCTCAGCACCGGACCGACAATGCCGCACAGGCCGAACAGCGCGATGCCGCGGGCAACCGGCTTGCCGGGTTGGCGGTCCAACACGCTGGCAGCCAGGGCAGGCAGGAAGAGCACTCCGGCCAGCAGCGCCGTGGGCGTGGCCAGGGTCACCAACGCGCCGCAGAGCAGACCCTGCAGCCAGGTCAGCGACCGCGGACCGGACTGGCTGGCAATGGAATGGATCGCGGTATCCCGGGTTGGGGCGATCGCGGCGTTGCGGCGGGCCATCGCCGATCAGCCCAAAGCAGCCGTGGTGAGCACCGCGGCAAGTGCGGCCAGGCCTAGGCCCGCGGCGATCTCCTGCCCCAGCCGAAGCGCCAGGTCGGCGCGTCCGGCCGATCCGAGGCGAAGCTGGCGCAGCGTGGCGTCGATCCGCGCGACCTGGTCCACCGCGTTCTGGGCTTCCTGCCGGTCGGCCTCGCGCGCGACCCGGTCCTCGATCAGGCCGAGCATTGGGCCGAGGAAGCCGGCAGCGGCGAGACTGTCCATCCGCGCCTGAATGGCGTTGCGGCGGTCACGATTGTACCAGACCGATGCCAGCGGCCCGGAGCGGGCGGCTAGCCAGCCGGCGAGCTCCGGCAGGGGCCTGGGGGAAAAAAAGGTCTGCATCTGCGCGAACAGTCGCAACTGGGCCATAGCACCGATGATTTCGGTGTCACTGTCGGTCAATGCCGCGATTTCCGCCTCCAGCCGGCGTTCGGATCGGGCGGCGATGAAGGCAGCCAGCTGCGGGTCGACCGGGCGGATTTTGGCGGGGTCGGCCTGGTTGGCATTCAGCGCCGCCAGCAGATCGACCATTCGAACCACGCAGTGGCCATCGACCAGAGGGCTGTCGCAGGGCAGCAGCGGATTGAGTTGATAGCGAAGCCGCCGCATGCCGCCGCCCTGGCCCGCCAGGCGCTGCACCGCGCGCATCTGGCGCGCATCCATCCGCAACAGCGCGACATCGCAGCGATCCGCCCGCAGATGGGCCCAGGCGCCGATCCCCTCCGCCGCGATCAGCCCGGCCAATAACGGCCCGATCCCCGTTTTGATGCCCGTTTCAGGGAAGCTGTCCGGGTCCATCCACGCCGCGAGCGCCGTGCCGATACCGTCAGGCCACAGCGAGATGCCCTGCCAGCAGAGCGGCGCCAGCGGATCCAGCAGCGCCACGCACCGCATCACCAGCAGCGCATCGCCTACCGGGTCACCGCCAAGAGGGTCGCTCATCTGGTCGCTACCAGGGGCTTCGGCAACCCGATGGCGGACGATTTCATCCACCCGGGAAGCGAGGCCGGCATCCCCCAGGCCGTGCCGCAGCCAGTGATCGATCCGGCCGCCGCGCAACGCCGGCACGGCCTGCGCGGGATCCATGGCCAGCGCATGGGCCGCGTGGCGCGCGCTGCGAACCTCGATCCCGCCAATTTCCAGCGGCCGCTGGGCCCGACGGGACGGGCGGGCGGCGACGCGCCGGGCGCGGGCGGCGGGCGGATCCAGCAGCAGCGTCGCCGACGGGCGATGATCCGGGTCCTCGGCCAGCATCCCACGGACCAGATCGGCGATGAACGGGGGCAGGCGCTCCTCCGATGACAGCGCGGGGTAGTTGCCGAGTTCCAGCTTGCGATGCAGGATCGTGGCGTCGTCCAGCCCGGCCAGCGGCAGACGGCCCAACGCCAGCGTGAGCAGCAACACGCCTAGCGCATAGATATCGTCGGCCGGAACGCCCTCCCCCCTGCCGGCGGCCAGGCATAGCGCCGAGGACGGGGGCTCGAAAATTGCTGGCTGCAGAATGGCCGGCGGTGCGGCCCAGGCCGCCCCGAGTACCACCGGCTGACCCGGCGCTGCCTGGAACACATTGTCCGGCCGGATCGCGCGATGAGTGACGCGGACGCCGTGCAGCGTTTCCAGCGCCTGGGCGATCGGCCGCAGCACCAGATCCAGCA
>JAYTXR010000066.1:0-7897 GCA_043742865.1 Acetobacteraceae bacterium | reverse complement strand
AGACCGCCCATGTGCGGCTTGCCGCCGCGCAGGTGAATGGCGGCGCGCAGATTTTCCGCCGCGCCTATTCCTACAACGACGGCGCCAGCTTCACCGCGGAACGCTGGCCGCCCTGGCGGCAGGGCATGATGTTCGACGCCGGGTTGTTTTTCCTGTGCTACCAGCGCGACCCCAGGTCCGCGTTCATTCCAATTTTCGGCAACATGGCCGCGCTCGATGCGCTGAACCAGTATACCACTCACACCGGCAGCGCATTATTCGCCTGCCCCGGCGGGGTCGCAGATGGAGATTATATCGGGCAGCGTTTGTTCGAGACGCCGCTCTAGGCAGGTCCAGGGACCACGGGTCCCTGGACAACCATGAAGTGGGGTGCGGGGCGGAGCGCCGGTTAGCCTGCTGCGAACTGCCCCCGGCCGAACACCTTGTCCAACTGCTCCTTGGTAGCCTTGTCCGGCGTGGATACTTTGGTACGGACTTCCTCCCCGGCCGCCAAGGCGCGCATTACGGCCGGGCGAGCGGCGATGTCAGCGAGCCAGCGTAGCAGGTTCGGGTGCTCGGATTTGGCCTCGCCGACCATCATCTCGATCATTCGGGTCCACGGGAAGGTAGCGACATCGGCGATGGAGTAGTCATCGCCGCCAAGGTATTTGGCCTCGCCGAGCCGCTGTTCCAGCGCCTTGTAGACGGTGCGGACCTGGGTTTTATAACGGCTGAGGGCGTAGTCGTTGCCGGGGCCGGCGAAGCGGAAGAAATGCACGAACTGGCCGGACATCGGGCCGAGGCCGGTCAGCTGCACCATCAGCCATTGCAGCGCGTCGTAGCGGGCGGCGCCGTCTTTGGCCAAAAGCTTGCCGGTTTTCTCGGCCAGGTAGATCAGGATCGCACCGGATTCGAACACCGTGTACGGCTTACCGCCGGGGCCGTCATGGTCGACGATGACCGGCACCTTGGCGTTCGGGTTCAGCTTCAGGAAGTCCTCGCTGAACTGGCCATGGCAGAACACATCGACCGGCCGCACCGTGTAGGGCAGGCCAAGTTCCTCCAGCGCGATGTAGATCTTGACGACGTTGGGGCTGCCCATGGCGTATAGGTCGATCATGGATTTTCTCCTTTTAGGATGGTTGGCCGCATTGCCCCGGACGATGCGTGCATCTCCTTGCCGGCGTCAATCATGAGGTTGATCGCGGTCGGCAAATTGCGCGACGGGCCGGAAGCGGCGCTGTTCGCCCGCTACAACGCCCGGCTGCGGCCGCAGATCGCGGTGACGGAGATCGCCGAGGCTCCTGGCGCTCCAGCCGAAGCCAAACGGCGGGAAGCGGCAGCGATCCTGGCCACGCTGCCGCCAGCGGCGTTCGCGGTGGCTTTGGACCTGGCCGGCGCTGCGCCGGACAGCGCGGCCTTGGCCAAGCTGCTGGAACGCTGGCGGGGCATGTCCCGACCGTTATGTTTCCTGATCGGTGGCGCCGAAGGGCTGGACGCCGCGGTAATCGGCCGGGCCGACGCGGTGCTGTCGCTGGGTAAGCTGACCTGGCCGCATATGCTGGTTCGCGTGCTGCTGGCCGAGCAACTGTTTCGCGCCAGTTCCATTCTGTCCGGACATCCGTATCACCGGGTCGGCCGGCCTTAGACCAGGATGATCTAACGCTTTCTTTAAATGGCTGGCTTCAGACATACCGTGAAGCCACAGCTGCGGTCATCCCGCGCTAACCTCTTGTTGGCACTCGGCCGCTTCGCTACGAACCGTGCCAGCACCGCAGGAGCAGGACCATGGCCGACCCGCAAAAGATCCGTCCCGTGATGCTGGTGATCCTGGACGGCTGGGGCTGGCGCGAGGACCCCGCCAACAATGCCGTGCTGCTGGCGCAGACGCCGAATTTCGACCGGCTGTGGAACAGCTGCCCGCACGCGCTACTGCGCACCTCCGGGCTCAAGGTCGGGCTGCCGGAAGGCCAGATGGGCAATTCCGAGGTCGGTCACCTCAATATCGGTGCCGGCCGGGTGGTCATGCAGGACCTGCCGCGCATCAGCCGCGCCATCGAGGATGGCAGCCTGACAAAAAACCCGGTGCTGGCCGGTTTGGTGGCGAAGGTAAAGGCGTCAGGGGGCACCTGCCACCTGCTCGGGTTGGTATCGCCGGGCGGGGTGCACTCGCATCAGGACCACGGCGCCGCGATGGCGCATATGCTGGCCGATGCCGGGGTGAAAACCGTCATGCACGTGCTGACCGACGGGCGCGATACGCCGCCGCAATCGGCCTTGGACGACCTTAAGCGGCTGGCTGGCGCGTTGCCGGCTGGCGTGGAGATTGCCACCGTCAGCGGGCGCTATTACGCGATGGACCGCGACAAGCGCTGGGACCGTGTGCAGAAGGCCTATCTGGCGATTGCAGACGCGAAAGGGCCGCATTTCCCCGATGCCGGAACCGTTGTCGAACGCGCCTATGAGCAAAAGATCACCGACGAGTTCGTGTTGCCGGCTGTCGTTGGTAACTACACCGGCATGCAGGACGGCGACGCGCTGCTATGCTTCAATTTCCGCGCCGACCGGGTGCGGGAGCTACTGGGCGCGCTGGTCGATCCTGGCTTCGACGGCTTTGCTTTGCCGCGACGGATCGGGTTCTCTGCCGCCGTCAGCATGACGCATTACAGCGATGCGCTGGCCCCCTTCCTGACCGCTTTGTTCCCCCAGCAGACCATGACGCATCTGCTCGGCGAGGCGGTCGCTGCGGCTGGCCGCACCCAACTGCGCATGGCCGAAACCGAGAAATACCCGCATGTCACGTATTTCTTCAACGGCGGCAACGAGGCCCCGAACCCAGGGGAGGAACGTATCATGGTGGCCCCCCCCAAGGTCGCCACCTATGACCTGCAGCCTGAAATGTCGGCGCCGGAACTGACCGACAAGGCGGTCGAGCAGATCAATTCCAAGAAGTTCGATCTGATCGTGCTGAACTTCGCCAACGCCGACATGGTCGGCCACACCGGCAGCCTGTCGGCCGCGATCCGGGCGGTGGAAACCGTGGACATTTGCCTTGGCCGTATCGCCGATGCGGTTGCCGCGCAGGGCGGCGCCCTGCTGGTGACCGCCGACCATGGCAATTGCGAGACGATGCGCGATCCTGCCACCGGCGGCCCGCACACCTCCCACACCACCAATCCGGTGCCGGTGCTGCTGATGGGCGGCAACACCCAAACGCTGGCAAACGGCAGCCTGTGCGACATCGCCCCGACGCTGCTGAAACTGATGAACCTGCCCCAGCCCCCCGAAATGACGGGCACTTCAATGACCGGTATTTCAATGACCGGCACTTCAATGACCGGCATCCCCCTCACCACGGCGTAGCGCGTCGTGCCAACGGCCTTGGGGGTTGGCATGATTGCGCTGTTGCTGGTGCTGGGGACCCCGGTCGGGGCGCAGGATGCGCGCCAGCAGATGCGTCAGGCCGAGGCGGCACGGTCGGCCGAGTTGGCGGCGCAGCGCCGGGCCGCGGCGCGGGCTGGCGTGGCGGCACTGCAGGAGCAACGGCTGGCGGCGCAGCTTGTCGCCACGGCGACCCGGCTGCGCCAGGCCGAGACCGCGACCGCGGAGGCAGCGCAGCGGATCGAGGAGCTTGCCAATCGGCGGCGGGAGATCGAGGCGGGCCTGGCGGCCCGTGCCGCCGATCTGGTGCCGCTGCTGCCGCTGATCGAACGGTTGCAGCTATATCCCGCCGAAACCCTGCTCGCCGCGCCGACCGACCCGGAGACGGCGCTGACCGGCGTGTTGGTGCTGCGCGGATTGGCTCGCCGGCTGGAGGCCGATGCGAAGGCGCTGCGCCAGCAGCAGACCGAGCTGGACAGGACCCGACAAGCCATCGAGGACCAGACGCCGATCCTGACCGCGGCGCTGACCGCGCAGGCCGCCCAGGCGGCGGAGCTTGACCGGCAGATCGCCGCCACCGCGTCAGGGCGGCAGGAAGCCATCGGCGAGGCGGCGGCCGCGTCGCGGCGTGCCGCCGATCTGGCCGCCCGGGCCGAGGGTCTGCGTGCAGTGATTGCCGCGATCGAGGCCGAGCGCCGCGCGGCGGAGGGGCGGGCGAGGGAGGAGGCGGCTGCCGCCGAACGGGGCAAGCAGACCGAGACGGCGGCGACGGCACGGCGGCGGCAGGCCGAACTCGCCGGACCCAGAGGCGGCGGCACGATCGCGGCTTCCGCCAGGCCCGGCGGCCAGTTGCTGGCGCCGGTAGCCGGCCGGGTGAGCCGCCATTGGGGCGATCGCACCGATGCGGGGCCGTCCACCGGGATCACCTATCTGGCCCCGCCGGCGGCCCGGGTGGTGTCGCCCTGCGGCGGGCGGGTGGTGTTCGCCGCGCCGTTTCGCAGTTTTGGGCTGCTACTGATCGTCGATTGCGGCGGCGGCTACCATGCGGTGCTGGCGGGGCTCGACCGGCTGGACGCCCCGGCGGGGCAATCCGTGCGGGCCGGCGAGCCCGTCGGGGTCATGCCGAACTGGGACCCGGCCAGCGACCTCCGTACCGCGGGCAGCCGGACTGGGCTCTATGTGGAGCTTCGACACGCCGGCCAGCCGGTGGACCCGGCACCCTGGTTCA
Organism: Acetobacteraceae bacterium; assembly: GCA_043742865.1. Taxonomy (GTDB): domain Bacteria; phylum Pseudomonadota; class Alphaproteobacteria; order Acetobacterales; family Acetobacteraceae; genus PALSA-911. The sequence continues at coordinate 3,309 of JAYTXR010000066.1, read as the reverse complement.
AGGCCCGTTCTTAGGCGCATGAGATAAAATTTAGGTTCCCTGTCATCTAATTTGCTCTACTGGATTACCCGCCCGGTCTTCCCAGATAACATTCTGAAGAGTATCGCCTGGGATATCGCCCATCCGGGTTGCCGCGAGAGGATGATGAGTCGCATGGAGCTTCGCCCAAATAACCGGCGGACGAATTTGTTCAGGACTGGTTTGCTGATCGGTGCCGCGTTCGTGACCGGTCTTGCCGCCGGCCCGGTATCGGGTCTGCTGGAACGCCAGTTCGGGCTGCATATCGGCATCGACGCCGCGTTCGCCGAGGACGCCGGCAAGCCCGACATGTATCGCCTGCTGGCGCTGCTGGGCGACGTGATCGAGCGCGTCCGCGCCGACTACGTCGAGCCGGTGAACGACAAGGAGCTGATCGAGAACGCGATCAACGGCATGCTTACCGGGCTGGACGCGCATAGCAGCTACATGAACGCCCAGGCGTTCAAGGACATGCAGGTGCAGACCCGTGGGGAATTCGGCGGGCTAGGCATCGAGGTGACGCAGGATAACGGCTTCATCAAGGTCGTCAGCCCGATCGACGACACGCCCGCCGCCCGCGCCGGGATCAAATCCGGCGACCTGATCACCGCGATCGACGGCAAGACCGTACAGGGGTTGAGCCTGAACGAGGCGGTGGAGAAGATGCGCGGCTCGCCGAACAGCCGGATCATTCTGACGCTGAAGCGCGAAGGCGTAGACAAGCCGGTCGAAGCGGCGATGACCCGGGAGATCATCAAGATCAAGGTCGTCAAATCGCGCCTGGAAGGCGAGGATGTCGGCTATATCCGGCTGTCGCAGTTCAGCGAGCAGGCGGATGTAAATGTAAAGAAAGCAGTGGCGGCGCTGCGGACCGAGTCGGGCAACAAGCTGAAGGCGATCGTGCTGGACCTGCGCAACGATCCCGGCGGATTGCTGGACCAGGCGGTTTCGGTCGCCTCCGCGTTCATCGATCGCGGCGAAATCGTCTCCACCCGTTCCCGCCGGACCGACGAGGGGCAGCGCTGGGAAGCCAAGGGCGGCGACGTGACCGGCGGCCTGCCGATGGTGGTGCTGATCAATGGCGGCTCGGCCTCCTCCAGCGAGATCGTCGCCGGCGCGCTGCAGGATCATCGTCGCGCGGTGCTGCTCGGTACCCGCAGCTTTGGCAAGGGATCGGTGCAAACGGTGATGCCGCTGCCCGGCAACGGCGCCATGCGGCTGACTACCGCGCGATATTACACGCCTTCCGGCCGATCGATCCAGGGCCTGGGGATATCACCGGACGTGCCGGTCGCGGCGACGCGCACCGAGGTGCAGCATTTCGGGCCGGAGCGCGAGTCCGACCTCAACCGGGTGCTGACCAACCGTGGCGGCACCCCGCAGGCGGCTCTGCCGCCGCGCACCGACCTGCCCCCGATCGCCAAGGAGATCCCGGACAAGCCGCCGGAAGGATTTCCGGTTTTCGATGCGGCCAAGCCGTCGGAAACCGATTTCCAGTTGCAACAGGCCCTGATCGTGGTCCGTGCGATGGCCGGGCAGAAGCGCGCCGCCAATTAAGCCCGGCACGGCGATGCGCGGGCAGCCGGGCGGCGTCGGCCGGATGGGGCGATGGCGCGGTCTGATCCTGTTCTGGGCGCTGATCGCCGTCACCCTCGGCGGCGGTGCGGTTTCCCTGCAGGTGCTCGGGCCACTCGCCCCGCCCCCACTCGCCCACTCTGCACTCGTCCAACCTGCACTCGTTCAGCCTGAACCGGGCAAAACTTCGGCCAATCCTTTGCCGGAGACCGAGAAGCCGGCGCAGGTGAAAATCGTAACCCACGCCGCGCCGGAGCGGGCGGAGCCTGCCCCGCCAAAGCGCGGGCAGCGTCCGGGATCGGTATTGGCCGGACCGATCGCCGCCCCCGATCCGGCGCTGCTGGAGCCGGGCAATGGCGGAGAGGCCGGAATGCTGCCGCGGATCGGCGCGGACGGACGCACCCCCGGTCAGGTCTACGCGCGCGGCTTCGCGGCCGAGGCTGGACGCCCCCAGATCGGCCTTGTGCTGGCCGGCATCGGCATGAACGATTCCGAAAGCGCCCAGGCGATCGCCAGCCTGCCGGCGGAGCTGACGCTGGCGATTTCACCCTATGGGGCGCCGAACCCGGCTTTGCTGGAACACGCCCGCCGGGCCGGCCATGAATTGCTGCTGGCGATCCCGATGGAACCGATGGGCTATCCGCTCAACGACCCAGGCGAGCACGCGCTGCTGACCGGCGCGATGCCCGAGCAGAACAAGCGCAACCTCGACTGGGCGCTGGGACGCTTCGCCGGCTATGCCGGGGTTACTTCCGCCCTTGGCGGCCGGTTGAACGGCGAGCGGTTTCCGATGCTGGCCGACCAAATGCGCCCGGTACTCAGCGATCTCGCCGCGCGGGGCCTGTTCTACGTTGACGCCCGGGTTCTGCCCAAATCTGAAACCGGCGCACCGCCGCCAGCTTTGCCACAGGTCTGGAGCCGGTCCATCGACCTGATCGTGGACGATCCGGCCGATGCTGCAGCGCTGGAGACCAAGCTCACGGCCTTGGAAGCCATCGCGCGCGACAAGGGTTCCGCGTTGGGCCTGGTCGGAATGGCCTCGCCGGTCGTGCTGGAGCGGCTGGCCGCCTGGACCAACGGCCTGGCCGGCCGCGGCTTGGCGCTGGCCCCCGCCAGCGCGCTGATGCGCCCGCCCGGCGAGGCGCCGGAATGATCGATCTGCCCTATCGCCCGAATGTCGGCGCAATGCTGTTCAATGCCGACGGATTGGTGTTCGTGGCGCGGCGGGCGAATTTCCCCAATGCCGAAGGACCTGCTGGCGGCTGGCAATTGCCGCAAGGCGGCATCGATTTTGACGAAGACCCGCGCCGCGCGGTCCTGCGGGAACTGGCCGAGGAAATCGGCACTGACCGCGCCGAGATCATCGGCGAGCACCCGGACTGGCTGACCTACGATCTGCCGGCGCACCTGATCGGCGTTGCACTGCAAGGCAGCTGGCGCGGCCAGCGGCAGCGCTGGTTCGCGCTGCGCTTTACCGGCCAGGACAGCGACATCCGGCTGGACGCCGACCCACATCCGGAATTCGATGCCTGGCGCTGGGCCGAACTCCGCGAACTGCCGGCCCTGGCGGTGGATTTCAAACGCCCGATCTACGAAATCCTGTCCCGATCCTTCGCCCGCTTCGCCGCCGGCGGGTAGGCAAGCAAGGCCGGGGCTTTGCCCAGACCCCAGAGGGGGCGCTGCCCCTGGAGCCTCCTTAACCGAACTGACGAACAA